>CAKTTR010000023.1 GCA_934615645.1 uncultured Oscillospiraceae bacterium
ATGTACTATCTGAACGAAGTCCTCAAGCATGAGGGCGAGGACATCAAGGGCAAGACCATCGCCATCTCCGGCTTCGGCAATGTCGCTTGGGGCATCTGCAAGAAGGCCATGCATCTGGGCGCTAAGGTTGTCACCCTGTCCGGTCCTGACGGCTACATCTACGATCCGGAAGGCGTCTCCTCCAGCGAAGAGAAGGTCAACTACCTGCTGACCATGCGTAACTCCGGCCGCAACAAGGTCAAGGACTATGCAGACAAGTTCGGCGTTGAATTCTTCGCAGGCGAAAAGCCCTGGGGCCGCAAGGTCGACGTTATCATGCCCTCTGCGATGCAGAACGACGTCAACATGGACTCCGCGAAGAAGATCGTTGCCAATGGCATCAAGTACTACATCGAAGTTGCCAATATGCCCACCACCAACGATGCCCTGTACTACATGATGGAGCAGAAGAACATGATCGTTGCGCCTTCCAAGGCTGTCAACGCAGGCGGTGTCGGCGTTTCCGCTCTGGAAATGGCCCAGAACTCCGAGCGTCTGGTCTGGACGGAAGACGAGGTCGATGCACAGCTGCAGAAGATGATGCAGAACATCCACAAGGTCTCCATGGAAGCTGCCGAAGAGTACGGCCTGGGCTACAACCTGGTCGCTGGCGCCAACCTGGCTGGCTTCAAGAAGGTCGCCGACGCCATGATGGCACAGGGCGCATTCTAAGAAGCACCTGACATCATACCTTCGCATGTTTCACTTGTACAAATGATAAGACAGCGGGCTGCCTCGGCAGTCCGCTGTTTTTATCTTTGGGTGGAGATCGCAAGCGCCGCACGCATTTTGCGTGCGGCGCTTGCGGTATTTCTGGGGCTGCGCCCCGTGTGCTTGGCGCGAGGGGGGCATCAAAGGCGCATGGTCTGCTGGAATTTGCTCAGCGGCTCTTCAACGAGGCCGTATTTCTGGCTCAGCCGCCGGGCCAGCGCTTCCACGTGGGCAAAGCTGCCCTGCTTGAGCTCCAGCTCGACCTCACAGAAGGGCGCGCTGCGGCGGCCCCGGTAAAGCGTCCCCTTATCCAGGGCCAGCTCGACTTGCGTGCCCTCCTGCAGGCGGAGCAGGCAGCGGCGGCGCTGGAATTCTACGCGGCAGAGCGTTTCAAGGGGGAAGCGGCGCAGATCCAGGATCTGCCGCGGCGCACCCTGGGCAAATAATGCGCCGAAGGCGCCGGGCAGGATCTCGTCATGTTCGACCAGGCCGGGGCCCCGCAGCTCCCACTCGCCCCGCTTGTGGTTGGCGTCCGGCGGCGTTTTCAGCGTGACGACAGGCTCGCCGTTTTCCGTCCGGCAGCGCAGCGCCCATTTGGCCCGGGCGAGGATATGCTCTTCCGTGTCATAGTAGGTCGTGCGCATCTCGATGGATTCGACTGGGCCACAGCGCAGCGGCAGCAGCGCCGGGTCCTCCAGCAGCAGCGACGGATCTGCGCCGTCCCGCGCCCGGAGCTTGATCTCCTGTTCCATCCCCATGGTGGTTACCTCCTGCGTTGTTTTTCTTTTAGTATACGGGAAAAATGACCATCTTGCAAGTTCATTTTCAGCGCCCAGTTCCGACATAATCCGCATCCGACCTATGCTAAGATACGAGTAACGATATGGGGAGGGATGGCGTTTTGAACGAGCGGGAAAAGAAACAGGGCGGCCTGGGTCTGCGGCTGCGGCGGCCGAAGCAGCGTAAGCTGGCACTGCAGGTACCTTGGCGGGATGTTTTGCGGTATGGGCTCTATTTTTTGGGCACGGGGCTGCTCTGCGCGCTGCCGACGGGGGGCGCGCCGTCGCCCCTGGCGGCCTGTGTGACGGCGGCCTGCAGCGGCGGGGCGCTGGCGGCGTCGTTTTTGGGCTGCTGCGCCGGGTACTGCCTGCTGTGGCCGGTGGCCGATGGGGTTTGGCCGCTGGTTTTGGCAGCGGTCCTGCCTGCGGCGGCGTGGCTGCTGCGGAAAAGCCGCTATCAGGCGGTCGGCTGGTATCTGCCTGCCGTCCACACAGTGGCTGCTGCTGCGGTCGGGTTTGGGATGCTGTGGCAGATGCAATTCCCACCGGCGGCGCTGGGGCGGTATTTTGCCAGCTTGGTGAGTGTATTTGCTGGCTCGTGGATCAGTCGGCTGGCGCTGCTGGAGCCGCGGCGGTGGGCGCGGCTTTTGCTGGGGGCGGCGCTGCTGGCGGCGTTGAGCCGGTTTTCCCTGGCGGGGTGGTTCCATCCGGGGCTGGCCATCGGCCTGTTTTTGACGGCGGTGACTGCCGCTGCGCCGGAGGGGCTGGCCGTAGCGGCAGCTGCTGGGATCGTTCTGGAGACGTGCAGCGGGATGCACCTGCCGTTTACGGCGCTGCTTTGCCTCTGCAGCGGCGCAGGGTATCTCGTACGGCATCTGACGGTTTTCCACCGGAGCCTGGCGGTGCTGCTGCTGAGCGCGGCGTTTGCCTGGCTGCTGGGCCAGACATCGGCCCAGATGTGCCTGCTCTCTGCGGCGGCAGCGTCCATTGCAGCACTGGCGGTGCCGCGGCTGCGGCTTCTGCCGTCGGCCAGCAGCCCGGCGGAGGAGAAACGGCTGCGCACGCAGCTGCAGATGGCGTCCGATGCGCTCCTGCGGCTGCATGATACCGTCCTGGCGCCCGCCGCCATGGAGGAGACCGACCCGGACGCCGCGGAGATCTTCGACCGGGCGACAGAAGCGGTCTGCAAGGATTGCCCGGGCTGGCGGACCTGCTGGGAGCGGGAGAGCGGCGATACGTATCACGCCCTGTGCTGCGCCGCCGGGCCGATGCTGGCGCAATACCGGGCGACGCCCGAGGATTTTCCGCCGTCGTTCTGCGCCCGCTGCCAGCAGCTGGATGTATTTCTGCAGGCGGTCAACCGCCAGCTGGACGGGATCCTATACCGGCGGCAGTACCGGGCGCGGCAGCAGGAGAGCCGCCGGATGCTCCGGGATCAATACTTATTGCTGGCCCGCTATTTGCAGGGCACGGCAGACGCCGGGCTGTGCAGCGCGGAGGGGGGAGCGCAGTACACGCCGGAGATTGCGGCCCGGGCGGTCGGCAAGCGGGGGCAGGCCCTCTCCGGCGACCGGGGCGCCTGCTTCCATGGACCGGGGACGACGTTCTTCGTCCTGCTGTGCGACGGCATGGGCACGGGGCGCGGGGCGAAGGCGGAGAGCAGCAGCGCCATGGAAGCGCTGACGGGCCTGCTGCGGGCGGGCCTGGACGCCGCCAGCGCGCTGCAGCTGCTGAACAGCGCCTACGTGCTGCGGGACGACGGCCGCTTTGCGACGGTGGACCTGCTGCAGATCGACCTGGCCAGCGGCAATGCGCTCCTGCTCAAATGGGGCGCGGCCCCCTCGTACCTGCGTCATGACGGCGCGCTGCGGCGGCTAGGCGAGGCCTCCATGCCGCCGGGCCTGGCCTTGGCGGGGCTGGACAAGGCGCAGCGGATCAAGCTGACGCTCCGCCCCGGCGATCTTGTCGTCCTGACCAGTGACGGCGCGGGGGCGGAGGAGACGGAGCGCTGCATCACCGCCGAAGCGGACCGGCCTGTGGCGGAGCTTGCCGCCGGGATCGTCGCCGCTGCCGCGCCGGGGGATGACATCACCGCCGTCGTCCTGCGTCTGCAGGCCCCGGCGGCCTAGACCGGGCTGTTTCTCCCCAGGGGGACTGCCATTTTTGGCAGAAAGCCGCACACGGATCGGGTGGGCCGTGTGCGGTTTTTCCCTGTTTGTGGGGAAATCGCGGGGAAATCTGAAAATTTCTCTTGTGCTTTTCTATAAAATGGGTTAAAATAAGATAATCCAGGCACAGGCGGCGCCTGTGCCCTTTGCTTGCAGCATGCGAGCTGAGGGCAAAACGGCGGCGCGACCGAACAGAATAAGGAGGTTTCGGTATGATTCGTCAGACTACGGACAAAGGAACGATTTCTGTTTCCAGCCATGTTTATACAAAAATCGCCGGTATCGCCGCAACAAACTGCTTTGGCGTGAAGGGCATGGCCTTCCGCTCCATGACCGATGGGCTTGTGCACCTGTTGCGCAAGGAGGCCATGAGCAAGGGCGTCTATGTGACCTTCGAGAGCGACGATTCGATTTCCATTGATCTGCATATTGTTGTGGAGCACGGCGTGAATATCGCCGCGCTGTCTAGTTCCATTATTTCCGAAGTACGCTATGTCGTCGCCTCCTGCACCGGAACGCAGGTAAAGGCGGTCAATGTATTTGTGGATTCTATCAATATTGATTGAGGGCGCGGCCCCGATCCCCATGGAGGTGTATGTGACAAATGAGCCTTACCATTGATGGCGGCATTTTTCGCAGAATGATTCTCAGTGCGGCGGCATCGCTTCAGATGCAGAAGCAGCACATCAACGAGCTGAATGTATTTCCGGTGCCGGATGGCGACACGGGAACGAATATGTGCATGACTCTGGGCGCTGCGGTGCGGCTGCTGCAGCAGCCGAAGCAGATGGACGTCGGCCAGGTGGCAGGCGGCGCGGCCTCCGCGCTGCTGCGGGATGCCAGAGGCAACTCCGGCGTCATCCTCTCGCTGCTGTTCCGGGGCATGAGCAAGTCCCTGAAGGGGGCCGAGACCTGCACCGGTGCGGAATTTGCGGCGGCGCTGGCCGAGGGCGTTGAGGCGGCGTATAAGGCCGTCATGAAGCCCGCCGAGGGCACGATCCTGACGGTCTCCCGTCTGGCGGCGGCTGCCGCCGGGGAAAAGGCGGAGGTGTGTGATGAGCCGGAAGCAGTCCTGGAGGCGGCAGTCGAGGCGGCCAAAGCGGCCCTGGCGGAGACAGTCAACCAGAACCCGGTGCTGAAAAAGGCCGGCGTCGTGGACGCAGGCGGCAAGGGCTGGCTGCTGATCCTGGAGGGGATGCTGGCTGCGCTGCGGGGGCAGGATATCGAGATGCCCACGGAAGAGCAGGCGGGCGATGTCAAGGACGCGGCTGATTTTTCCGACTTTGCCACGGAGGATATCACCTTTACTTACTGCACCGAGTTTATCGTCTCCCGTCAGTCGGAGAAGGACCCGGAGATGCTCCGCAGCTTCCTCAGCGGCCTGGGCGACAGCCTGGTCCTGGTGGACGACGAGGAGATCATCAAGGTGCATGTGCACACGAACCAGCCGGGTATCGCGCTGCAGGAGGCGCTGGAATACGGCTATCTCATCAAGGTCAAGATCGAGAATATGCGCCTGCAGCATACGGAAAAGCTCCTGGAAAAGCAGGAGATGGCCCAGCAGCAGGCAGAGCCGGTCGCCGCGCCGGAGAAGCCCTTCGGGATTGTCAGCGTCTGCGCAGGCGACGGGCTGGCCGCGGTCTTCCGCGATCTGGGCTGCGATCAGATCGTCTCCGGCGGGCAGACGATGAATCCCTCGACGCAGAATATCCTGAGCGCCATCAACCGGACTCCGGCGGAGACGGTATTCGTCTTCCCCAATAATAAAAATATCATTATGGCTGCCGAGCAGACTATTCCGCTGACGGAGAAGACGGTCATCGTCATCCCGTCGAAAACCGTCCCCCAGGGCGTGACGGCGCTGCTGTCGTTCGACCCGGACGGCACGGCGGAGGCCAATACCGAGGCGATGACCGAAGCGCTGGGCACCGTCGAGACGATGCAGATCACCTACGCGGCGCGGGACTCCGACTTTGACGGCTACGAGATCCACCAGGGCGATTATCTGGCCCTGTGCGGCGGCGCGCTTTTCGGCACGGCGCAGGAGCTCACGGCGCTGCTGCAGCGCCTGGCGGGCCATGTGGCAGAAGACGGGCGGGAGTTTGTCACCCTCTACACCGGCGCGGATACGACGCCGGAGGTGGGGCAGCAGGCGCTGGAGATCTTCCAAGCTGCTTGCCCGGACGCCGAGGTTACCCTGGTCGAGGGCGGCCAGCCGGTCTACTATTTCCTGATCTCTGCAGAATAAAACGGCCCTTGCGGCGGAAAGAAACGTAAAAACGCGCTGCGCTTCTAAAAACTTAGAAGTGCAGCGCGTTTTTTGCGCATCAGCGGTCGGACCGGAACAGGCTGGCTGCGCCGTAGATCCCGGCGGCGTTGCCCAGGGTGGCCAGGGCGAATTCAGTCCCCTGGCAGGCGTGGAACATGAACCGGTGGAAGTGGGGCGCAATGCCGTCCAGCAGCTGCTGCCCCGCCGCGGAGACGCCTCCACCCAGCACGACCCGCTGCGGGTCGATCACGCAGCAGACGTCGGCGAGAAACTCGCCCATATAGGCAAACGTGTGGTCCAGCACCTGCGACGCTACGGCGTCGCCCTGGGTGGCGCAGGCGAAGATATCCTTGCAGGTCAGGGGCCCGGGGCGGCGCAGCAGGGAGGGGGCGTCTGTCGCCGCCAGGGCCTGCTGCGCGGCGCGGCAGATCCCCGGTGCGCTGGCGTACTGCTCCACGCACCCCCGCTTGCCGCAGGTACAGGCGACGGGCTCGTCGCGGTTGACGACGATATGCCCGATCTCACCGCCGACGCCGTGGGCGCCGTTTAGAATTTTGCCGTCCAGAATAATGCCGCCGCCGACGCCCGTCCCGAAGGTGACCATGACCATGCTGCGGCAACCCTGGCCGCCGCCGTCATAATACTCGCCCAGGGCGGCGACATTGGCGTCATTCCCGGCGCGGACGGGGAGGCCCGTCAGCGCCTCCAGCGCCTGGCAGATATTGAAGACGCCCCAGTTGAGGTTGACGCAGCGGTTGACGCGCCCGGCGGCGTCCACCGGGCCGGGGACGCCGATGCCGATTCCAGTGATCTGGCCCGGGGTGATGCTGTGCCGCGCCTGGCAGGCGGCCAGGGCGGCGGCGATATCCGGGAGGATCTGGCTGCCGGTCGCATCCACCCGGGTGGGCGCGGCCCATTTTTCGATGAGCCCGTCTCCAAACAGGCCGTATTTGATCGCGGTGCCGCCGACGTCGACGCCGAAGGTATATTGCATGGCGGTTACTCCTTTTGTTTCGCCGCGGGCGGCGGATTTTGCCCTTATTATACGTCTGTTTCCGGAAAAAGACAAGGTGTCGTCTGCCGGGCGGGGCGCGGAAAAATTTTCCTGGAAATTCCGTGGAAAATCCATTGAGTTTCCCGCCCGTTTGCGGTATGCTATAGAAAATGAACTGTAACGGGAGGTTGACCGTATGATAAATCTTGATCTTTCCAACGTATGGGGTGAGCTCTCTCTGCCGGACTTACTGGCGGCGGAGCAGGAGGTCTCCAGCGCCCATCAGACCCTGGCCAGCGGCAAGGGTGAGGGCGGCGATTTCACCGGCTGGCTCGATCTGCCCACGGTGGATGAGACGGAGGAGGTGCAGCGCATCCGGGCGGCGGCCCAGCGGATCCGGGAGTCCTCGGATGTCTTGGTCGTCGTTGGCATCGGCGGGTCTTACTTAGGGCCCCGGGCCGGGATCGAGCTGCTGTGCGGCCAGCACCATAATCTGCAGGGGCAGACCCAGGTCCTTTTTGCGGGCAACACCCTCTCCACCCGGGCCTGGCAGGAGCTGTGCCAGCTGCTGGAGGGCAAGGATTTTTCCATCAACGTCATTTCCAAATCCGGCACGACGACGGAGCCTGCCATCGCGACCCGGGCGCTGAAATGGATGCTGGAGCGCAAGTACGGCACGGAAAAAGCCCGGACCCGCGTCTATGTCACGACGGACCCGCGCAAGGGCGCGCTGCACCAGATGGCGGAGGAAGAGGGCTGGGAGCGCTTTGTCATCCCGCCGAATGTCGGCGGCCGCTACAGCGTGCTGACGGCGGTCGGCCTGCTGCCGATGGCTGTGGCAGGCATTGACCCGATGGAGCTGCTGCGGGGCGCGGCGTCGGCAAAGATCGACCTGGATATCCGCTCGTTTGAAAACCCCGCCTGGCAGTATGCCGCGCTGCGGAACCTGCTCTACCGCCGGGGCAAGCAGATTGAGCTGCTGTGCTGCTATGAGCCGTCGTTCCAGTATATGGCCCGCTGGTGGCAGCAGTTGTTTGGCGAATCCGAGGGCAAGGACAGCAAGGGCATCTTCCCGGCGACAGCGGAATTCACGGCGGACCTGCACTCCCTGGGCCAGATGATCCAGCAGGGGCAGCGGAATCTCTTCGAGACGGTCCTGCGCTTTGCGCCGCCGGTGCATCAGACAGCCATCGAGGTCGATTGGAAGAACCTGGATGGGCTGAATTACCTCGAGGGTAAGACGCTGGACTATGTCGAGGAGCAGGCGTTCCAGGGCACCATGGCCGCCCATGTGGATGGCGGCGTGCCGGTGCTGCAGCTGCAGCTGGGCGAGGTCAGCGCGTTCACGCTGGGCGAGCTGTTCTTCTTCTTTGAGCTCTCCTGCGGCATCTCCGCGTACATGCTGGGGGTCAACCCCTTTAACCAGCCGGGGGTGGAGTTTTATAAGCGCAATATGTTCCGCCTGTTGGGTAAGCCCGGCGTACAATAAGGGCTATTTTTTAGATTGTAAATATTCCGTGAAAGCAGTTGCAAACCAGACCGTTTGCTGGTAAAATAAATACATCAACAACAGCCGTATTCCCGGCACAAGAAAGGGTATTTCCATGGTCAAAGCTATCGTGGGGCCGAAGGGCTCCGGAAAAACGAAAAGACTGGTACAGTGCATCAACGATGCGGTGAAGGAAGAGACCGGCGCACTTGTGTGCATTGAAAAGGGCGGAAAGCTGAAATTCGATATCAACTATCAGGTTCGGCTGATCGACGCCCGGGATTATACCGAGGGCGGGTATGCCTTCCTGCGCGGCATGATCTGCGGCCTGCACGCCGGCAATTTTGACATCGCCCATATTTTTATCGACAACCTGCTGAAGATCGTCGGTGACGACGTCGATCTGGACGAGACTGCGGCATTTTTGCAGTGGTGTGAGGACTTTGGCGCAAAGCACGGCATCAGCTTCACCGTTTCCTTTACGGCGGATACGGCGCAGCTGCCGGAGCAGATGCAGAAATTCTGCTGAGCGCGCCGCGCAATGATATCGTCTTAGCCAGGGCGCCCGATGCGGCGCCCTGTGCGCATCTTACTGCGCAGCGCGGGAGAGGAGGGCGTCCGATGCAGCAAAACTGTGCTGACTGCTGGTATAACGATTACGATGAGGAGCTGGACATGGAGGTCTGCTTGATGGACCTGGACGAGGATGAGGTCTATCGCATCTACACAGACCGCAACGGCGACTGCCCCTATTTCCGCAAGGGCGACGACTATACGCTGGCCCGGCGGCAATGAGGGGCGTACCGCAGCGTTGGGGCGTTGTATTTTCGGCTGGGCTGTGGTATAGTGGGACTACTATTTGTAAAGTGAGGAAATATCATGGAATTATTTGCCCTGTATCTGCAATTCTTGAGCGAGATCTGCGAGGGGACGCGGCCTGCCCCGGCGGGGATCACTGTCCCGGCATCCGGCGCGGAGGAGAAGGTACAGGCGGTGCAGCAGGCGGCGCTGGAGATGGGCATTGATGCCTTTGTTAGAGCCTGCGCCGAGGCCGAGGGCCGCGAGGTCCCGCAGGAATGGTATGATAATTTTGATTTGGCGCAGGTGATGCAGGCCATGGCCCAGTTTGGCAAGGCGCAGGCGGCGGCACCGGAAGCCCCGGCGGCGGAGGCCGCCCCGGCAGAAGCGGCGGAGGACGCGGCGGACCAGACGCCGAAGATCGAGGAGCCTGACGGCCCGCGCAACGCCTGCGAGGTCCTGCTTGACTGCTGCCTGCTGGAGGATGATCTCTTCTCCTATCTGGTGGAGCTGCTCAAGACAAAGGATGAAATGGGCTTTTTCCGCCTGTCACAGGTGACGGCGCGGAAGCAGATCTCCCTGGAGGATTTCCTCGTCTGGTTGGGGAATAAGGAGCTGGACGCGCCGGAGGAGGAGCAAGCCTGTGTTGCGATCCTGGACGCCTGCCTGCAGCGGGTGGCCGACGAGGGCGACAAGGAACTGCTGGCGGCGCTTCTTTCGGGCGACCAGAAGACGTTTGAGCTCTTCCGCTGCCAGGCGCCGGAGCTGGTACATCTGCCGGAGGCGACGTATGACTGGTACAGCCGCAACTATCTGGATCAATACTACCCTGTGCGCCTTATGATGCGCCTGCATGGCGTCACGTTCCCGACATGGAGAGGATGAGCGCCCAAGAAAGAGCCGCCCAGGCGGGGGCTCTGTTCGACCGGGGGTATAACTGCGCCCAGTCCGTCGCCTGCGCCTTCGCGGACCTGACGGGACTGCCGGAGGAGAAGATCGCGAAGATGGCCTCGTCCTTTGGCGGCGGCATTGGCCGTCTGCGGGAGACGTGTGGGGCTGTGAGCGGGATGGCGCTGGTTCTCGGTATGCTGGCGGGCTATAGCGATCCGGGCGACAGCGCGGCAAAATCCGCCCACTATGCCCGGGTGCAGCGGGCGGTCCGGGCCTTTGCGGCGGAAAATGGCAGCCTGATCTGCCGGGAGCTGCTGGGGCAGGCCGGGGGCGACGACGCACCGGTCTCGCCGCCCCGGGATAAAAAGTTTTACGAAACACGGCCCTGCCGCGCGCTGGTCTGCAGCGCGGCGCGGCTTTTGGCACAGGCCTTGGAGGAGGAGACGGCATGAAGCGGCAGATGGAAAGACGCGGGCTTATATGGCTTTTGGTCCTGGCCCTGGCGGCGCTCTTGTGCGCCTGCGGGCAGACGGCCGGGTCGGATGCGGCCCCCGGCAGCCCCGCCGCCGCGCCGGAGGAGACGCCACCGATGTCGGCGGAGCAGAAGAAGGTCGTCGCCGAGATCGAATCGGACGCGGCGTCCATGGGCCAGGCCCCCGGGCCGGAGGACTACTCCTGGCAGACCCTGGAGCAGCAGCCCCAGGCGGATGGTCTGCTCGTCACCGCGTCGATCTACACGCTGCTGCTGCCGGAGGACTGGCAGGGCCACTGCGTGGCCGAGGAGACAGGCCAGTGGCTCTCCCTTTACAGCAAGGAAAACCAGGACGCTGGATATGGCGGCCTGCTGTGCAGCATCGGCTGGACGGACGACCCGGAGAGCTACGCCGGGATTCCCGGCTGCCAGCTGTTGGGCCGGGTGACGATCGACGGTGTCACCTACGATGTCGTGGCCGATGTGATCGACGATCCCCAGGCCCCGGCCTCCGGCCAGCTGCGGGAGCAGTACCTTGCCATGCAGCAGGAACTGCCGTCGGTTTTCCAGTCGCTGCAGTTTGGTGACGGCGCGGTCTATACGCCGACGGCCTGATTTAATTTTAAGCACCGCGAAACAGCTTGCGGGCCCGGATGCTTCCCCCGGAAACAGCCGCGCCCGCACTTTTTCTGTGATAGGTGTGATAGGATGAATAGATAAAAAGGAGAAAACGATGCGCATCCAACTATCGGACCATTTTACCTACCGAAAGCTTCTGCGCTTTACCCTGCCGTCCATTGTCATGATGGTCTTTACGTCGATCTACGGCGTGGTGGACGGGCTATTTGTCTCAAACTTTGTCGGCAAGGGGCCGTTTACGGCGGTGAACCTGGTAATGCCTGTCGTGATGATCTTCGGCGGCCTGGGCTTTATGTTCGGCACCGGCGGCAGCGCCCTGGTGGCAAAGACCCTGGGCCAGGGCCGCAAGGACCAGGCCAACCGTTATTTTACGATGATCGTCATCGCGACTGTCGGCACTGGCGTTGTGATCTCAGCCCTGGGCGCGGCCTTTATGCGGCCCATCTGCCACTGGCTGCGGGCGGACGCGGAGATCATTGACGACTGCGTCCTCTATGGCCGGATTCTGATGGGATTCAACACGGCGTATATGCTGCAAAATGTCTTCCAAAGCTTTTTGATCACAGCGGAAAAGCCGAAGCTGGGCCTAGCTGCGACGATCGCCGCCGGGGTGACCAATATGGCGCTGGACGCGCTGTTTATTGCCGGATTCGGCTGGGGTGTGGCAGGCGCCGCTGTTGCGACGGGGCTGAGCCAGTGCGTTGGCGGCCTGTTTCCGCTGCTCTATTTCCTGCGGCCGAACAACAGCTTGCTGCGGCTGCGCCCTGCAAAGCTGCAGCTGCGGCCTATTTTGCAGTCCTGCGGCAATGGCGCTTCGGAGGTCGTCTCCAGTGTGACCTCGTCGATCATCGGCATGGTGTATAATTTTCAGCTGCTGCGGTTTGCCGGGAAGGACGGCGTGGCGGCTTACGGCGTCTTGATGTACACGGAGTTTATCTTCGTTGCCGTCTTCATCGGCTATGCCATCGGCAGTGCGCCGGTCATTGGCTATCATTATGGCGCGGAGAACACGGGGGAGCTTAAGAGCCTGCTGCGCAAGAGCGTTGCACTGAATTTTGGCTCCGGCATTGCGATGCTGGCCCTTGCCCAGGCGCTGGCGACGACGCTGGCGCACCTGTTTGTCGGCTATGACCCGGCACTGTTTTCCATGACAGTGCACGGCTTCCGCATCTTTACGGTGGCCTTTGTTCTGCTGGGGCTGAATATCTTTTTCTCGTCGTTTTTCACGGCCCTCAACAACGGCGTCGTCTCGGCGGCGATCTCGTTTTTGCGGACGTTCGTTTTTAAGCTCTCCGCCGTACTGGTGCTGCCGCTGCTGTTCAAGCTGGATGGCATCTGGTGGGCGACGGTGGTGGCGGAGGTCTTTGCATTCTTGATCTCCGGCGTATTTTTGCTGACAAACCGCCGCAAGTACGGCTATTTCTAAGATTCCATCACAGCGAGGTTTCCATTATGCTCCCAACGGCTTTTTTACAGCGGATGCAGCAGATGCTGGGGCCAGAATACCCAGCGTTTCTGCGAAGCTATGACCGGCCCCGCAGCGTCGGACTGCGGTTCAACCCCTTAAAGGGGGCGGATCTGCCCCAGTTGTCCTTCGGCCTGACGCCGGTGCCCTGGGCGCCGCACGGCTATTTTTACGATCCGGCGACGCGGCCCGGGCTGCACCCATATCATGAGGCGGGCGTCTATTATCTGCAGGAGCCCAGCGCCATGGCCCCAGCCGTGCTGCTGGACGCTCAGCCCGGCGAGCTGGTGCTGGACCTGTGCGCCGCGCCCGGCGGGAAGTCGACGCAGATCGCCGCTGCGCTGCAGGGGCGGGGGCTGCTGGTCTGCAATGAGATCAACCCCGGCCGGGCGAAGATCCTGGCGCGGAATATCGAGCGCCTGGGGATCACGAACGCACTCGTGCTGCAGGAGACGCCCCAGCGCATCGCCGCGGCGTTTCCCCACTGCTTTGACCGCGTCCTGGTGGACGCGCCCTGCTCCGGCGAGGGAATGTTCCGCAAGGAGGCGGCGGCCAGCGCGGATTGGAGCGAGGCGACAGTCGCCCACTGCACCGCCCGGCAGCAGGAGATCCTGGATGCCGCTGCTGTGCTGTTAAAAGCGGGCGGGCGGCTGGTATACTCCACCTGCACCTTTGCCCCGGCGGAAAATGAGGGGGCCATCGCGGCGTTTTTGCACCGCCATCCGGACTTTGCGCTGGAGGACCCCGGCGAGGCGGCCCGGTTCTTTGCCCCGGGAGATCCAGCCTGGGCAGAGGGCCGGGACCCGGCGCTGGCGAAGACCTGCCGCCTCTGGCCCCACGAGCTGCCCTGCGAGGGGCACTTTGCCGCCGTGCTGCGCTATTGCGGCGACGCGGAAAACACCTGGCAGCCGGTCCGGCCTGCGCCTGCGCCGGAGGCCTGGCGGGCCTTTGCAGGCGACTGCCTGCCGGACGCGCCCGAGGGGGCGCTCTTGACCTTTGGCGATACGCTCTATGCCGCGCCGCCGGTCCTGCCGCAGCTTGACGGCCTGCGGGTCCTGCGGGTGGGGCTGGAGCTGGGGCAGGTGCGCAAGGGCAGATTCGTTCCGGCCCACGCGCTGGCTTTGGCCAGCCGGGGCGCGGCGGCCTGCTGCCGCCTGGACCTGGACGACCCGCGGCTGGCCCAGTACCTGGAGGGCCAGCAGATCTCCGGCGACGCGCGCGGCTGGACGCTGGTATTTGCCGGGCCCTACCCCATCGGCTGGGCCAAGGGAAGCGGCGGCGTTTTGAAGAATCACTTCCCCAAAGGTCTGCGCCATCTGCCTGGCGCGGTAGGCGGATAGTGCCGTTTTTTCCGGCGATTTGGCCCGATTTTTCCGGAAAACCGGGCCAATGCTTAAGAAATCTTAAATCATCTCTTTACATAATTAAGAAAATATGGTATATTTGCCTAGAATGTAAAAATATATCGCGCCCAGCGCTTTGGCGCGGCGCTTTTTGGCGGCCCCGGGATCTGCCAAGATTTTGCGGGGGTATTCGCCCTTATCCTGCGCATACTCCTAATATACTCCTACCTAAAGAGGGTATTCCATGACGAAATATATCATAAACGGCGGCAAGCCGCTGCACGGGACGGTGACGATCAGCGGCGCGAAAAACGCGGCAGTCGCCATCCTGCCGGCGACCTTGCTGGTCAAAGGTGTTTGTAAAATTGAAAATGTTCCCAATATCTCCGACGTCCGGCTCCTGCTGGAAATTTTGACGACGATGGGCG
Organism: uncultured Oscillospiraceae bacterium; assembly: GCA_934615645.1. Lineage (GTDB taxonomy): Bacteria > Bacillota > Clostridia > Oscillospirales > Oscillospiraceae > SVMC01. The sequence goes on from CAKTTR010000023.1 coordinate 14,486, forward strand.
CCTTGGTGCGCCGCCTCTCGCCCAACACGCTGGAGATCGACTGCACCCACGTGACGGATTCCGTCGCGCCCATTGATTTGGTGCGCCGCATCCGGGCGTCCTATTATCTCATCGGCGCGCAGTTGGGCCGGTTTGGCCATGCCTGCGTGGCGCTGCCCGGCGGCTGCAACTTCGGCGTGCGGCCCATCGACCAGCATATCAAGGGCATCGAGGCCATGCAGGCGGATGTGCGCCTGGTGGGCGGCTGCGTCTGTGCGACAGCGCCGTCCGGCGGCCTGGTCGGCGGCAGGATCAATCTGGACGTCGTCTCCGTCGGTGCGACGATGAATATTATGATCGCTGGCGTCCTGGCCAACGGGACGACGGTCATCGAAAATGCTGCCAAGGAGCCGCATATTGTGGACCTGGCCAACTTCCTCAACGCCATGGGGGCGAAGGTCACCGGCGCGGGGACGGATGTCATCAAGATTCGCGGCGTGCGGCAGCTGGGTGGCGGCTCCTATTCCATTATTCCCGATCAGATCGAAGCGGGGACGTATATGGTCGCCGTAGCTGCGGCCGGGGGGGATGTGCTGGTGCAGAACGTCATCCCCAAGCATATGGACTGCATCTCCGCCAAGCTGCGGGAGATGGGCGTCCAGGTGACAGAATATGACGACGCCATCCGCGTTGCCCACACGGGCCGCCTGCGCCGGGCCAATGTCAAGACGATGCCGTACCCCGGTTTCCCGACGGATATGCAGCCCCAGATCGCCGTCTGCATGGCCCTGGCCAAGGGGACGAGCATCATCACCGAGGGCATTTACGATACCCGCTTCCGCTACTGCGCGGAGCTGAACCGGATGGGCGCGTCCATCCAGGTGGATACCAAAGTCGCTGTGATCGACGGCGTCGAGGCGCTGCACGGCTGCCCGGTCCGGGCGTGCGACCTGCGGGCAGGCGCGGCGATGGTCATCGCCGGGCTGGCGGCCGACCAGGTCACGACGGTGGAGGACGCCCATTATATCGAGCGGGGCTATGAGAATATCATTGAAAAGCTCCGGGGCATCGGCGCGGAGATCCGCCGCGTGGAGACGCCGCGGGAGGCAGCATCCAGCCAGAGCGCTGGCTGACAGCCTGGAAAGCTGAAATTAAATAGAGAATCCAAAAGAGCATCGCAGCGGGGATCGCCCGGTGCGATGCTCTTTTTCGCAATTTTGCTGTTAGCTTTGGCGCTTTTTCGGTGCCTGCTGCAGAACAGGCTGCCCGGCGGTGTGGCGGCCCAGCAGGGCGTGGTAATACGCCAGGTACAGCCCCAGGGAGACGATGATGGCGCAGCAGCACAGCAGCGTCAGCAGCCAGACCGCAGGCTCCGGCATCTGGGGAAAGAGAAACAGCAGCAGGAGGGAAACATCCAGGCAGACGGTGCAGATCTTGCCCGGGAGGATCGCGCTGCAGACCTGCTTGGTCCGCTTGAGGACCAGCAGCCCCGCGCCCGCCATGGTCAGCTCCTTGATGACCTGCAGCGCCAGTACATAGCACAGCTGCCGGTGGCGGCTGATGAGGCAGACGACCAGAGTCACCTGGGTCAGCTTATCGGCGATGGGGTCCAGGACCTTGCCCAGGTCCGAGGTCATATGGTATTTGCGGGCAATCTTGCCGTCTGCCAGATCGGACAGCCCGGACAGGGCCAGGACGGCGACCGTCCACCCCGGCTCGTGGGCGATGACATAGAGGTACCACATGAGTGGGATCAGCAAAATGCGAAAGAAGCTGAGCAGATTGGGGATGGTAAAGATTTTTTTGCTGGATTCTTGTTGCATGGTCGCTCCTTCCTCGCTGCCGGGCGATGGGCGCCTTCCTGCGCTGATGCTGCACCACGAAAACGGGCCAAAAACGCTGCTGCGCAGAGAAGGCAGGCGCTGCGGTTCCAGTCGCCCCGTATAGGGCGGGAAACGGGCGCATTTTTGAATTTTGCGATGCGTTTGCATAGCAAAATTATGCCACCGCCGGCGAAAAATATAACTCCGGGGTCGGGAAATGCCCGGGTGCTTCTTGCAAAACCGCAGTGCGGCTGGTATAATAACTCCAAATCGCCGCCCGGGGCAAGCCCGGTATCGGCGAAAATTGCGGCGGAGGCCCCGGCGGCGCTCCGCGAAAAGGGGTTTTATCAATGGGAGAAAGCATGTTCATTTTAGATGTTTTGGTGACGATTCTGCTGGTGGGCGCAGGGGGCTACGCGTTGGCGGCCTGCATTCGTCTGAAGCGGGAGCAGGCGCTGTTTGAAAATAAAATCCTCTACCCTTCCCAGTGCACGCCGGAAAACTGCCTGGACCCGGAAGGCTATATCGCCTATATCGTGCCGCGGATGAGCCTGTTCGGCGCGGTATGTGTGGTGTTCGGCATTGCCGTGCTGGTGATGTCTCTGCTGAAAGTCGGCATTATCGCGACGACGGTGCAGACGGTCATTGTGCTGGCGGTGTTTGTCTATATCTCCGTTGTGCACAACCGGGCGTCGAAAATTTTCTGGTAAGGCAGCGGAGAAAGAGGCGTTTTTATGAAGATCGTACTTTTAGATGCGTATGCAGCCAACCCTGGCGACCTGTCCTGGGACGGGCTGCGGGAGTTTGGCGAGGTCACTGTCTATGACCGGACGGCGCCGGAGGATGTCCTGGCGCGCATTGGCGACGCAGAGGTCGTCTATGTCAATAAGGTCCGGCTGGACGGGCAGACGCTGCGCCAGTGCAAAAATCTGAAGCTGGTCAGCGTCCTGGCTACGGGGTATAACGTGGTCGATACCGCCGCGGCGAAGGAGCTGGGGATCTTGGTCTGCAACAGCCCCAGCTATTCCACGGCGTCCGTCGCTCAGCTGACCATTGCGCATTTGCTGGAGCTGTGCAGCCATGTGGGCGCGCTCTCGGACGCCTGCCACAGTGGGCGCTGGGCCGCTTGCCCGGATTTCTGCTTCTGGGATGCGCCGTTGATGGAGCTGAGCGGCAAGACGATGGGCATCATCGGCTATGGCACGATCGGCCGGGCTGTCGGGGCCATCGCCCAGGCGCTGGGGATGCGGCTGCTGGTCAATGCCCGCCATCCGGACCCGGCGCTGGAATCCCCCACGTGCCGCTATGCATCGTTGGACGAGCTGATCGCCCAGTCGGATGTCGTCACGCTCCACTGCCCGCAGACACCGGAGACGACGGGCCTGATCGACCGCGCGCGGATCGCGCAGATGAAGGACGGCGCGATCCTCCTCAATACCAGCCGGGGCGGCCTCATCGTCGAGCAGGATCTGGCGGACGCGCTGCGCAGCGGCAAGCTGCGGGGCGCGGCGGTGGATGTCGTCTCTCAGGAGCCGATCCGGCCGGAAAATCCGCTTCTGGCGGCCCCGAATTGCTTCATGACGCCGCACGTCGCCTGGGCGCCGCTGGAGGCACGGCAGCGGCTGCTGGCCATCGCGAAGGAGAACCTGGCGGCCTATTGCAGCGGCAGCCCGATCCATGTCGTCAACCCCTGAGGAAAATGCACGGATCGAGATTTTTGCAAAGCGAACGAACGCTCTGCCTGCGCATGACGCGGGCAGGGCGTTTTGCCGCGTTATGCGTCTGTTTCGTCGCTGGGCGCGTCGCCTTCGGGGGCGGCATCTGTGTCACTGTCTTCGGACCAGAAATCGTCGTCTGCAGAGTCGGCCTCTGCCTCGTCTGCGGGCTCGTCAAAATCCAGCAGGCCCTTGGCCTGCAGCTCTTGCCGCTGGGCCTCGCGCTCTTCGGCGTCATGCTGGCGCTTGCGCTTCCAGCAGTCGATGAGGACATAGACGCCCACGACGGCGAAGACGACGCCGACGATGATATACCAGAAGGAGCCGCCTTCTTCGTCCTTGATCGTTTTGCTGATGAGGTCATAGCCCAGGTAGACCAGGTAGGCCGAGAGCACGCACCGCAGGGCGAACATCGTCTGGGAGCGGGTCTCCCGTTTTTCCTGCTTGCGCTTTTCCGCCTCCTGGGGCGTCATGGCGGGCTTGTCTTCGTGATGCTTCATGATGTGTTTCCCCCTCTTGCACCGTCATGGCTCGCGGCCCTGGCGGAATAATTCGATCATCTCGCCGGTCAGGCTGCCGCCCGGCGGCACGTCGGGCAGGTGCGCCCGGTCAAACCACGCGCCCTCGGAGAGCTCGTCCTCCTGCAGGGTGATGCGGTCCGGCCCGTCCAGGTCGACGAAAAAGCCCAGGAGCAGGCTATCGGTAAAGACCCAGGGCTGGGAGCGGTAAAACCGCAGGTTTTTGACCCGCAGCCCCGTCTCCTCCAGGACCTCCCGGTGGACTGTCGCTTCGATGCTCTCGCCGATCTCGTTAAAGCCTGCGACCAAGGCGTAGCGCTTGTACGCCCGCCCGGCGTATTTTGTCAGCAGCAGGCGGTCGCCGTCTGTGATTGCGACGATGACGGCGGGGCAGATCTTGGGATAGAGGACCCTGCCGCAGCGGGGGCAGACCAGTGCGCGCTCTTTCTCACTGTGGCGATTTTCCGCGCCGCAGGCGCCGCAGAAGCGGTTGCCCGTATACCAGCGCAGCAGGCTGCCTGCCACGGCGCAGGCAAACGCCAGATGCTGGGGCTCTGCCTGCCGCAGGCTGACCTGGGGTGCAAAATAGAAATCTTCTGCCGGCGCTTCCACCGGTGCCAGGGCCAGAAAGTACGCTGCGCCGTCCAGCCGGAAGGCGAAGCGCGGCGGGGCGGCGAGGGCCGGAAGGTCCCCCAGGCATGGCAGGGCCAGCGCGCCGCTTGCTGTGTGCCGCAGCAACACCTGCCCTTCCCGGAAGCAGAGGACTGGGCTGCTTTGCGCCGGCGCTGCCGGGGCAAAGGTATTGTCATACCGGTGGGGCGCGATATCCTGGATCATGGTCTTCTCACCTTGCGATTCTGCCGCCGGGTGCGGCATGGGAGCGGGGCGGCAGGCGCCTCGCGTTGTGGTAATCATACCATACCCGCCCGGGCGGGTCAACTCCAAAGCCGCAAGAAATCCCGGCACAAAACCGCCGCCGGGGCATAAGATAAACTAGTTTGGCGTATGGCCGCCGAAAGACCCGGCGGCCAGGACGGAGCGGGAAGGAGACTGCCGCATGAGAACCTTTACCATTGAGCTGGACGCCGCCACGGCGGCGTTTTACGCCCGGGTCGCCCAGAGCGCCGGGCTGACGCCGGAGCGGGTCCTGGCGGATGCGCTGTTTAAGCTGGCCGGGGAGCTGTCCCTGGAGGCGCTGCAGGCCCGGCGCTGATTTTGGGAAATCTTTGCGCCAGGTGATTGTTTTTATAAGTTGAATTTGGTATAATACCCATGTTTTTGGAAAGAGAACGCAACCGTCAGTCGGGAGGTATACCAATGAAATCGATCCGAGACGTCTATAAGATCGGAAAAGGCCCGTCTTCCTCGCATACCATGGGCCCTGCGCGGGCGGCGCAGCTGTTTAAAGACGAGAACCCCACGGCAGATCTCTTCGAGGTCCGTCTGTATGGCTCCTTGAGCAAAACCGGCGTCGGCCACGGGACGGACCGTGTCCTGCGGGAGGTGCTCAGCCCTGTTAAAACGAAGATCATTTTCCGCGACAATCTGCCGGCGGATGCCCAGCATCCCAACACGCTGGATTTTACCGCGTGGAAGAACAATGAGCAGATCGGCTTTATCCGCGTCGAGTCCATCGGCGGCGGCGATATCGTCATCGAGGGCCGCCCCAGCTTGGAGATGGAAAATGTCTATCCGGAAAACTCCTTTGCCGAGATCGCAGAGTTCTGTCGCTGGCGCAATGTCAGCCTGAGCGAATACGTCGAGCTCAACGAGGGGCCGGAGATCTGGGACTTTTTGCATATGGTCTGGGAGACGATGTGCAAGTCTATTGAAGACGGCCTACAGGCCACCGGCGTCCTGCCCGGCCCGTTGCGCCTGGAGCGCAAGGCGAAGATGCTTTACGAGAACGTCTTGGCCGACGAGATCCCCCAGATGCAGGAGCTGCGGCTCATCTGTTCCTATGCCTTTGCTATCTCCGAGCAGAATGCCGACAATGGCACCATCGTCACCGCGCCCACCTGTGGCAGCTGCGGTGTCCTGCCCTCGGCGCTGCGGTATATGCAGGGCAAATATAACTACTCGGACGACGAGATCGTCCGCGCCCTGGCGGTCGCCGGGCTAATCGGCAATCTGATCAAGCGCAACGCGTCCATTTCCGGCGCGGAGTGCGGCTGCCAGGCGGAGATCGGCTCGGCCTGTTCTATGGCGGCGGCAGCGCTGTGTACCCTCAAAGGCCTGGAAATCCCCCAGGTGGAGTACGCGGCGGAGAATGCCCTGGAGCATCACCTCGGCCTGACGTGCGACCCCATCTGCGGCCTAGTGCAGATCCCCTGCATCGAGCGCAACGCCGTGGCGGCCAAGCGGGCGATGACGGCCTTCAACCTGGCCCAGCTGCTGACGGGTACGCGGAATATCAGCTTTGATATGGTCGTACGCACGATGTACGAGACCGGGCGGCACCTGAACCATGAATACCGGGAGACATCCGAGGGCGGCCTGGCCAAATTCTACCGCAGGAGGCGGCGCTGAGATGCGGGTTATGGCTATTGATTACGGCGATGCCCGTACCGGCGTTGCCATCTCTGACCCCAGTGGGCTTCTGACCGGCTTTACGACGGTCATCCACAGCCGGAAGCGGGAGACGGTGCTGGCGCAGCTGGCGGCACTGTGCAAGGAGCGGGGCGCGGACCGGCTGGTCATGGGCTTTCCCCGGAATATGGACGGCACGGAGGGCCCCCGGGCGGCGCTTTACCGGGAATTTGCCGCCAGTTTAGAGAAAGCGGCAGGGATGCCTGTCCGCCTTTGGGATGAGCGCCGGACGACGGTCGAGGCGCATCAGATCCTCTCATGCCAGAATTACCACGGCAAAAAGCGGAAGAACACCGTCGACGCCGTGGCCGCCAGCCTGATCCTGGAGGGGTACCTGGGCTACCTCCGCAATCACCCGGAGGAAGTTTAAAATAGTAAAAACCAACCCGCGGCAGGTAAGTCCCTGCCGCGGGTTTGTCATCTTTGCGGTGCTTGGGGCTCAGCCCAGTACGACTTGAAAGCGGATCTCGTAGCGCCGGGCGAAGGGGGCGGAGAAGTTTGTCAGAGTAAGCGATGGGATCACAGCAAAGGCCGGATCGCCCGCTTGGGCGGTGCAGACGGCTTTGCCGGGCAGGGCCGAGAGCAGACGTTTTGTCACGTCGTCGCCGCAGACAAGGGCCTGCAGTCCGGCGGGCGTCAGGTCCTGCACGGCGCTGCGGCAGCCTTTGCAATAGGCAATGTCCTTGACCAGGGCAAAGGTCAGGCTCTGGCAGAATGCCGCCGTGCAGGCGTCCTGGCTCTGTGCGGTATGGCGTAGATAGCACAGGCGCGTCAGGCCCATGGAGAGGGCGATGCCCACGGCATTGTCGGTCGTGCCCCAACTGCTGTAGCCCATCAGTGAGCGGACCGGCAGCGCTTGCAGGAGCCCGGCGGTCAGCCGGTCACCGCCGGAGACGTCGATGACAATGGTCGGGACGTTGGCACGGTCATTGGCCTGCCAGGCGGAAAGCAGAGCGTCCGCGTCCTGCTGGCTGCTGCCCTTTGTCAGGAGCAGGACCTGGGCGACGGTGGAGCCCGACGCGGCGGCGCCCAGGGCGTCCATATGCTGCTGCACCGCCTGGCGCAGTGTCGCGGTGTCAAAGTCGTCGGCAGGTTCGTCGGCGCCGGGGCCGAAGTAGGTCGCCGCCAGGCGCGGCGCGCCGCCCTGGGCGGTGCAATAGGCCTGGCAGATGGCCATCATGCCCAATTCATCCGCGCCGCAGAACAGCGCGCCGTTTTTGCCCAGGTGCTGCTGCAGCAAGGCAATCTCATTTGTCTGGATAGAGCTGCCCGGGTGAGAATCGTCCACGCCGATGAGGACACCGGCGAAGGGCGCGCTGCGCTCCAAAAGCCGCAGGCCCAGCCGCAGCTTCCGCAGCCGCGCGGCGTGATAGGCGTCCAGCGCCTGGTCCGTAAGGCGGGTGGCGATGGGTGTGCCGCTGGCATCGAAGCGATAACCGGCGGCGATGGCTTCCGGCGTCAGTGCGTCGCCGGTCAGGCTTTGGCGGGGCTGCATCCCATAATTGCGGTAGGCGACGTAATCCGCGCCCGTCAGCCCCTGATAGCCGACGGTGGACGCCAGCCGCATGACGGTATCAAAGACATAGACCGGCTTCTGCCGGGCAAGGTCCGCTAAATAGTCGATCACCTCGTATTCAAATTGCAGGTCATCGCTCTGCAGCACGCGGCTGCTGACCAGCCCGCCGGAGAGCAGCTGGTCCAGGCTGACGACCAGGATATCGCAGGCATCGGCATTCCGGCGCAGCCAATCCAGCAGCGCCTGGCGCGCGCCGTAGGTCGTGCCGTTGGCGGTCGGGCTTTGATTGTCAAGCCGGGTGGCGTACAGCGCCTCGCGGGGCATCCGGACACGCAGCCCGGCGCTCTGAGCCTGCAGCACAGGCCGCAGGTCATTTACTGGCCGGTTATCCAGCGGGATATAGCCGACGGTCAGCCCCGGCTGCCGGGCGCTTTGACAGATGGCAAGGTCAAAAAATTCCTGCAGGATCACAGCCATCTGCGCCCGCAGGGCATTGCCGTCTGGCGAAAGATACAGCGAACCCCCCTGCGGAATGCCGCTGAGGATACCCTGGCAGACGGCCCAGGCAAAGGCGTCCCGGCCCCAATCGGCCACGGCAGCGGCATCGGCAAAGCCGCGCAGACTCTCTGCGCCTACAGTGCTGCAGCCCTGCAATGCCGCATAGCGATAGAGGAAGGCCACCGCTTGCTGGCGGGTGACCGGGTCGTCCGGGCCGAAGCGGGCGGCGCTGTAGCCGTAGACGATCCCCTCCTCTGCCGCCCAGGCGACGGCGTCCGTGTACCAGGTGCCTGCGGGGACATCCTGGAATGCGGCGCGGGCGCGGGGCTGAGGCGTTCCGGCCAGCCGGTGGAGGATCGTCACGAGCATGGCCCGGGTCGTTGTCAGCTGGGGGGAGAAGGCTGTGGCCGACGTGCCCTGCAGCAGGCCCAGCCGATAGGTATAGACGGCGGCGGAATCATACCAATCCGTCGGCGCAAGATCAGAAAACGGGTGGGCGCTGCCAGACAGGGGCAGCGTCTCTGGGTCGCCCTGGCTGCGGTAGCAGATGGCCAGCAGGGGCGCGCCCTGCCGGGTGTACAGCGCGGCGTCGGCTGCTTGGTTCACGCAAAGGCGGGTCTCGTCTGTCAGCGCCCAGCCGTCGTCAGCTTCGAGCTCCAGGCCGAGATAATAGGTCCCGGTACCGAAGACGGATGCGCCGTCCGGCAGGGGGTCGCCCTGCTGCAGGGCGGTGATGGAGTTATACCAGCGCCACTGGGTTAGATGAATAGCGCCCCCGGCGTCGGAGGCCAATTCCGGCGCAGCTTGCGGCAGACGCCGCCCGGTCTCCAGCTGCACCGGCGCGCCGGTGACGGTCAGATAGCGCACCGGCTTCGTCTGCGCTGCCTGCACCCGGCCCGGCAAGAGCCCTGCCAGCAGCGCCAGCGCGCAGAGCAGGGGCAAGATATGTTTCTTCCACATAAGGTGTCCTCCTTTCGGCCAAGGCGGCGGTGCCGTCTCTGGCACGCGTGGGGTCGGCTTAGTATTTCCATCATACCATTTCTGGCAGCACCCCGGCAAGAGGAAGCGATATTTTTTTTGCCTCTTTTTAAAAAGTAGCACCTTGCCGCGGGCGTTTCCATATGATAGGATAGAAGAAATCGGGGCCTGCGGCGCTGCCGGCTTGCCCCACAGGCCCGTCCAGACGCACAACGGAACGCCACGAAGGAGGATAACATGAAATTACGAAGACTGGGAAAGACAGAGCTGCAAGTCAGCGAGATCGGCTTCGGTGGAGAGTGGCTGGAGCGCCATCCGGAGGCGGACGGTATTGAACTGATCCGCTATGCGTCGGCGCAGGGGATCAATATCCTGGATTGCTGGATGCCGGACCCGAAGTCCAGAGATATCATCGGCGCAGGGATTAAGGAAAACCGTAGCCAGTGGTACATCCAGGGGCATATCGGCTCGACATGGAAGGACGGGCAATACTTCCGGACGAGGGACATGACCTATGTCCGCCCTGCCTTTGAAGACCTTTTAAAACGCCTGCAGACAGATTACATCGACCTGGGGATGATCCATTATGTGGATTCTGAGAAGGAGTGGGAGCAGCTGCAGCACTCCGAATTTCTGGACTATGTAATGGATTTGAAAAACCGCGGCGTGATCCGTCATATTGGTCTCAGCTCACATAATCCAAAGATCGCGATCAAGGCGGCGAAATCCGGGTATGTGGAGATGATCCTCTTCAGCATCAATCCGGCATTTGATCTGCTGCCCGCCAGCGAGGATCTTGACACGATGTTTGTGGAAGAGTTTGACGCAGGGCTGAAGGGGACCGACGCCGACCGCGCACGGCTCTACCGCGCCTGTGAGCAGAATGATATTGGCATCACCGTGATGAAGGGCTTTGCCGGGGGCAGATTGTTCGATGCGAAGCGCTCTCCGTTCAGGGTCAGCCTGACCCCGGTGCAGTGCATTCATTATGCCCTGACCCGCCCGGCCGTCAGCGCGATCATGTGCGGTTACGATACGAAGGAACAGGTGGATCAGGCAGTGGCCTATGAACATGCGTCCGAAGCGGAAAAGGACTATGCATCGGTCCTCTCCAATGCGCCGTTTCAATCCTACCGCGGGGAATGTACCTACTGCGGGCACTGCAAGCCCTGTGTGGCGGAGCTCGACATTGCCATGATCAATAAATTTTATGATCTTGCGGCCATGCAGCCGGAGGTACCGGCCACGGTACGGGCCCACTATGAATCTTTGGCGCATACCGCGTCCGAATGCATCGGCTGCCAGGCCTGCGAATCCCGCTGTCCCTTTGGCGTGCCCATTGCGGCGCGCATGAAGAAGACAGCAGAGCTTTTTGGCTGCTGAAGACTGACGGACGGGTTGTACTGAGGCCCATATACAGAAAAGCAGTGACTGATGCCAGTCGCTGCTTTTTCTGTGCGGTTTTTGCGCTTTTAAGCCTCGTGGAGCAGGTGCGCTTGGTAGAGCAGGCAGGCGGCTTCCCGGCGGGTCAGGCTGCGGTCATAGTCGGCGCAGTCGAGCTGCAGGTCTGCCGCGGCCAGTGTGCTGACGGCCGATTCGGCCCAGGCGGGGAGGATGGTCTCCGGGGCGAAGACCGTCGCCGTCTCCGGCTGGGGCAGCTGCAGGATATTTTGCAGCATCACCGCCGCCTGGGCACAGGTGACGGGTTCATTGGGGGCAAACAGCAGCCCGTCCGACGCGGGAATACCGGAGACGATGCCGCAGCGCAGGGCGGCGCTCAGATAGGGGCGCATCCAGGCGGGCGCGTCGTCCTCGTCGGAGAATCCGGCGTCAGTCTCGACCGCATCCGGCGCAAGACCGGCCACCTGCATGGCCATGACGAGAAATTCTCCACGAGAAAGGCTGGCGTTCGGTTCAAAGCAGGCCTGGCCGCCCAGCTCCCGGCCGGAGAACAGGCCGCTGGTCCGGAGCCACATGGCTTCGAACTGGTCATAGTCGCCATCAAGATCGGCGTAGGCTGCCGCGTCGGCGGCTTTTTGAATGCGGACGGTGACCGTCGCCTCATTGGAGACATTGCCTGCCGCGTCCGTCGCCGTATAGGTGAAGCGATCGGTGCCGACCTTGTTTTCCTTCGGCGTATAGAGGAAGGTGCCATCTTCCGAGATGGAGACCTCGCCGCGCTTCGGCGCCCGGACGAGCTGGTAGGTCATGGCTCCCTCTGCGCCGCCCTCGACCTGGAGCGTGCCGTTATTGGCAATGTTCCGGTAGGTCTCGAGCTTGCCGTCCTTCGCCACCGGTGGCTCCGTCTTGCCGTCAGAGACGGAGACGGTCAGCTGCGTCTGGCTGCCCAGCGTGCCTTCTTCAATGGGGCAGTAGGTCAGGGCGAGCTCACCGTCGCGTTGGGCGGCGGGGCGGAGCGTAACGGCATCCAGCGCGCTGGCCGGGAGCACGTCACCGGCCCGCAGCGCTCGGCTGCCGTAGCAGAAGCTGCCGTCTGCCGCCGTTGGCACAGAGCGGATCAGGATCCCGTCGACGGCCTGCCCGGCGGTAAAATCCTCACTGTGCAGCTGGCACGTCTCGTCCCAGGGAATCTCATAGGCTGCGGCCCAGGCTGCCTGGGTCAGCAGCAGGGCCGCCCCGGCGGCGGCCAGCAGCCGGGTCATTCGTTGCGTCAATTTTTGTTGCATCAGAGACTACCTCCTAATGAAAGTCATCGCTGGTAGTATCTGCCGCCGCTGGCGGAATATGCGCCGGGCTGGAAAAAATTTACCTTGCCGGGGGAAATTCTGCCGCGCGGCAAAAATCCCGGAAATTTTTCGCTGATTTTCGTGCAAATGGGGATTGCCGGGGGCATAGAAATGTGTTAAAGTATAGGAAATCATACCTTTCGTATCGAAAGAGCCGGTACAAGTACTCCAGAAAGGAGTTTTCCCCATGAAAGAATTTGACATCAAAACAAAAATCTATTTCGGCCAGGATTCGCTGGACCGCCTGAAGGCGATGCCCTATCAGCGAGTGATGATCATTGCCGACCCCTTTGTCGTCTCCTCCGGGATGGTGCAGCACGCGGTGCGCCGCCTGCAGGCCGCCGGGAAGACCTATTCGATCTACAGTGACGTCGTGCCCGACCCTCCGATCGAGAAGGTCGTCGCCGGGATCGGTGCTGCGCTGCAGTTCCGGCCGGAGGTCATTGTCGCCATCGGCGGCGGCAGCGCCATTGACCTATCCAAGTCTGTGCGGAAATTTGCCCGGAATGTGGATCCGACCTTCTCCGCCCGCCTGATTGCCGTCCCGACGACCAGCGGCACCGGCAGCGAGGTCACCTGCTTTGCCGTCATCACCGACCCGGAGAAGAACGTCAAATACCCCCTGACGTCGGATGATCTGGTCCCCGATGAGGCGATCTTGGACGAGGTCCTGGTCAAGAGCGTCCCCGCCTCTGTCACGGCGGATACGGGGATGGACGTCATGACCCACGCGCTGGAGGCCTATGTCAGCATCCAGAACAATGAATTTTCCGGCGCCTTCGCCGAGAAAGCCGTCGAGATCTGCGGCCAATTCCTGCTGCGCTCCCAGGCGGATAATAACGACACCCATGCCCGGCGGAAGATGCATGTTGCCTCCTGCCTGGCGGGCCTGGCGTTCAACGCTTCTTCCCTGGGCCTGAACCACGGCATGGCCCATCAGCTGGGCGCGGTGTTCCATATCCCCCACGGCCGGGCAAACTCCATCCTGCTGCCGCATATCATCGAGTATAACAGCGAGATCAATCTCTACAGCCGCAGCAAGTCCAGCTATGCGCCCTGCGTGCAGAAATACTGCAATATGGCCCGCATTCTGGGCGTCAATAACCTCAATGAGGTCGTGACGGTCCACGCCCTCATCAACCAGGTCCGCTTTATGGCGACGGAGATGCATATGCCAACCAGCGTCTCCGAAGCGCTGCCGAAGCTGACGAGGGAGGAATATGAGGCGCAGATCTCTCTGATGGCGAAAAACGCCCTGCAGGACGGCTGTACCGCCACCAACCCCCGCATCCCCACAGAGGTCGACGTCATCGAGCTTTACAAAAAGATCTGGTGATGCTGCACACCAAGCGTATATAGAACAAAAGGCCCGCCGATTGGCGGGCCTTTTGCTCAGTCTGTCAAAAAGCCTCGCAGAGTTTGCGCCGTGCACGGCGCAAATAAAGTCAGAATCATTTTCTCCGGCGGCAAGTGGGTGAGACTCCAAGAGCGCAAGCATTGCGCGATTGGCTAAGTCGAACCCATGCACCGCATACGTCGGAGAAAAAACTTCTCGCCCTGCAAGTGTGGAATTTCTGCGCTAAAAGCGCAGAAATTATGCGCGCAGCAGGGTGCAAGTCCCCTCAAA
>CAKTTR010000024.1 GCA_934615645.1 uncultured Oscillospiraceae bacterium
ACCATATACCGGTCTCGAGTTGCCCAAGTGTCCACTCCCAGTGCACCGCCGTAGAGAAATGTCGTATAGCCGTCGGCAATGGCCTGCAAAATTTCACTTTCCAGCGCATGAAGCATTTTTGCGGCGGCGGGGTCGCCGGTGTTGCTGCCCCAGGGGAAAAATTTGCCCCGTAAAGCAGCAGGTTTTCGGCCGCTGTATGTCCAATGCTTATCCCTCCTGTTCCTCCTGAATACTCCGGTAATGCCGACTCCCGTCGGCTTTGAACGACACCTGCATCTCATCCGGCAGCAAAAAGGCATGGCGAATCCGGGTATCCATTTCCGGCGTGCAAAGCGTGGGATGTAGGTAGATGACGGCTTTCCCGTGCCGCAGCTCTACCCGCCCACGGGGAAAGTAGTTGTAGGACATCCCGCCGGTAAGGGAGTGCGGAAGCGTTTCCCAGAACCGCCGATGATTGTTGCTGACCGCATCGATCACATCACCGGAAACGGGAAAGCACAGCAATTCCCCGTCCATATACCAGAACAGCCCGCGTTTCGCAGTCACCACTCCATCACCTCCGGCTATTAGGATAGAACAGCCTGTGGACTTTTTTCGGCTCACCGCAGATAAAAAGAAAGCCGGCATCCACCGGCTTTCCTGTAAACACACTTATCCTCTTTTTTGATGGTCGTCATTTCTAACGGTAGATAAGCTCGTTTGAAACGATTTCCATAGCGGCGTTCCAAAGATTGTTCATTTTCCGCACCCAAAGCATTTGGTTTTCCGCTTTGAGAGCTTCCGTTATGCCTTCTTCTTCGGAAAGTAGCTTTGCAAGCTGAAAAAACATCGCTTCCGCCCGCTCATTGAGATCCGCAAGGTAGTCGTTCAGCTGGCCGGTGGTCAGCAGTTCGGCGTACAAACTGACCTTGTGCTTGCGGATGTACCGCAGGTGCCGCCGCCCCCAAACGCCTATGGGTCTGCTCTCCGGCTCGTCCTCCCCGGCGATCAGGTAATAGTCCCCGACAAGCTCATAACGCAAGCCCGTCCTTTCGTCTGTGATGAATTTTCTCACCGTCTCGTCCTCCTAATGAATTTCTGCACTCATTGTAGCAGGCAGAGCGGCAGAAATCGAATATGCGAATAAAAAATGCCCGGAGGATAAAAAATCCTCCGGGCATAAACATCAGTAGGAAATATCTCTGATAAAAATGAAAAATCCGAACGCATTCCCAATGGGGAAGAAGTTCGGATTTTTCATATGTGGTGGAGACTACTGGACTCGAACCAGCGACCTCCTGCGTGTGAAGCAGGCGCTCTAACCAGCTGAGCTAAACCTCCGGATTTGCGGCGCAAAACCGGCGCGTTGCTTACAACGTAGCGTTATTATACCATATCTTTCAAAAAAATCAAGACCTGGGGCGATTTTTTATCCGGCATGGCGGAGAATCCGGTGCGGCGCGAGAAAAAATGCTTGCATTTTTCCCCGCGCCGTATTATGTTGAAAGAGATCCGGCGGTGCGGCTGAAAATGGCAGCTTCCGACTTGTTTTGCGGGAAATGTGTGCTATACTGGGGTTACCGCCGAAAATCGTAGATATTCCGGGTAGCGCGTCACAGGACTTGCAGAATATGCCCCTTGAGATAGAGGTTCTGGCCCGCTTGCAGCGAAGCAGGGTGGTCCCGGCTCTGCAGCAGATTTTCCACCAGCCGGACTTGCCGTCCGCTGTCCGCCGCGGCCTGCTGCAGCATCTGGAAAAAGAGGGGCGGCGTCATAAAGTGGCTGCAGGAGCAGGTCAGCAGGAAGCCGCCGGGCTTCACCATCTGCATGCAGCGCAGATTCAGCTCTTTGTACCCCCGGGTCGCGCCGTCCAGCGCCTGCTTGCTTTTGGCAAACGCCGGCGGGTCACAGATGACGACGCCGAAGCGCCGGCCTTCGTCCGCGTATTGCCGGGCCAGGTCAAAGACATTGGCTTGGGTCGTCTGAATTTTCTCGGCGACGCCGTTTGCCGCGGCATTGCGCCGCACCAGCGCCAGGGCGCTGGCGGAGACATCCACCGCTTCGACATGGGCCGCGCCATACAGGGCTGCGTGGATCGCAAAGCCGCCGGTGCAGCAGCAAAGGTCCAGCACATCCTGCCCCGGGACATAGGGCCGCAGATGCCCCCGGTTTTCCTGCTGGTCGAGGAAGTGGCCGGTCTTTTGCCCAGTGGGGATATTGACAAACATGGCCGCATCGTGCTCCCGGATCTGAATTTCTGGGGGGACACTGCCGTAGACGCACCGGCTGTCCTGCGCCATGCCTTCCTTTTCCCGTACGGCAAGGTCATCCCGCTCGTAGATCCCGGCAGGCTGGAACAGCTCCGCCAGGATAGAGATGAGTTCCTCCTTGCGCTGTTCCATCCCCAGGCAGACGATCTGGAAGCTGAGATAATCGCCGAATTTATCGACCGTCAGCCCCGGCAGGCCGTCACTCTCGCCGAAGACGACGCGGCAGGCGTTGGAAAAACCAAGCTGTTGCCGGTAAGCCCAGGCGGCGGCGATCCGCTGCTGGAAAAAGGCCCTGTCAATGGGTGTATCCTGGGACCTTGTCAGCATACGGACAGCGATTTTTGACTGTGCGTTGAAAAAGCCGCGGCCCACAAAGCGATGGCGGCTATCCAGGACCGCGACGACGTCGCCATCCCGGCAGCGGTCGTCGCACCAGGCGATCTCGTTGTCATAGATCCAGCTGCTGCCGGCGGCCAAGCCCAATTCCTCTCCCCGCCGCAGGCATACCTGCCCGATATCCATAGGTATACTCCTTTAAAATACAAATAAGTCGCGTCCTGGCCGTGGCCGGTGGAAGCGAAGCTATCATAACAAAAGAACGAAAAAAATGCAAGCCGCAGGCAGCGGCCAGGAAGGAGCGAATCTCCATGAAACAGTGGCGTTATCCCGCCAGCAGCGGCGGAGAGATCCAGGCGTATGGCTGGCAGGGCCAGGGCGAGCCCCGGGCCATTGTCCAATTCGTGCATGGAATCGCGGAGCACGCCGCCCGGTACGACGATTTTGCCCAGACCCTTTGCGCCGAGGGAATTTGGGTCGTGGCGGAGGACCATATGGGCCACGGCGGCTCCATGGGCGAGACGGCGGGGTATTTTTCCGGCGGCTGGCTGGCAGCGGTGCAGGATATTTACGCACTGCAGCAGGCGACAAGCCAGGCGCACCCCGGCGTGCCGTATTTTCTCTACGGGCACAGCATGGGCTCGTTTTTGACGAGAACGTTCCTGATCGAGCATCCGGACTGCCCCCTGCAGGGCGCGATCATCGCCGGGACAGGCTGGCAGAGCCCTGTGGCCCTGCGTCTGGGCCTGGCCATCTGCCGCCGGGAGGCGCGGCGGCTGGGGGAAAAGGCAGTCAGCCCCTTGGTGAACCGGCTGATGTTTGGCAGCTACAACAAGGGAATTCCCGCCCCCAAGAGCACGTTTGCCTGGCTCAGCCGGGATGACGCCGCCGTGGCCGCCTATGAGGCGGACCCGCTTTGCGGCTTTGACGCTACCGTCGGCCTGGCCCGGGATATGCTCGGGGGATTGCAGATGATCCAAGACAAGCGCAATCTTGCAAAGATGAATCGGGCGCTGCCTATTCTCTTCCTTGCGGGAGACCGGGACCCGGTCGGCCATTACGGCAAGGGCGTGGAAACGGCCTGCGCGGCCTTCCGCCGGAGCGGAATGCAGCAGGTGGATATGCAGCTTTATCCAGGCGGTCGCCACGAAATGCACAATGAAATCAACAAAGATGCAGTCTATCAGGCGGTGATCGACTGGATTTATGCAAAATTATAGGATTTTTTATTCATATTTGGCGTTTCCGGCCTGTTGTAGTATTGACAGACGGTAGGGAAATTGCTATAATAGTTACAACATTGTTACGAATTTAGTTACAGGAGTGTCACCGATGATGAGAAAATTACTAAGCCTCCTTCTGGTTGTCACAATTGTGCTGGCTGTATTACCGGCGGCTTACGCCGCATCGGACGAGCCCGGGCGCACCCCGGATGAGACGGCGGCCAGCGCGCTGCCTGGCGCATCGGAGGAGCCTCAAGAAGAATCCAAAGAGCCGGAGGAAACGCTGCCGGACCTGACCGATACATATGAGGATCTGCAGCAGGAAGCCGAATCCATCCTGGAAGGCTTCTTCGACGGCGCGCAGACGCTGGCAGGCGAGAATGTCAAATCCGGCTTCGTCCGGCGGACGACCAGCAGCGCGGGCGTCGCGTTTATCAAATCCCATGAGGGCTTTGTGCAGTACCCGATGTGGGACGTCGGCCAGTGGTCCATCGGCTACGGCAGCCGCTGCCCGAATTCGCCGAAGGTCAAAAACTACACCGAGGAAAGCTTTGCCTCCCAGGAGGAGTACGAGAGCTTCTTGGGCTATGTCAAAAACGGCATCACCCAGCAGGAGGCAACGTCACTGCTGCAGGACTTTTTGATTAACTCCTTTGAGCCTGCTGTCAATAATGTTGCCAAGCAGTACAATGTTGCGCTGAGCCAGAATCAGTTTGACGCGCTGGTAGAATTCAGCTACAACCTCGGCGCCGGCTGGACCAGTGGCAGCCGTCTGCGCTCCGGCCTGATCTACGGCTACCACAACAAGAGCTGGACGATGGTCAACAGCCTGCAGAACAAGGGCTGGTACTTTATCAACGCCATGGGGACCTGGTGCAATGTCAGCGGGCAGCCCCATCACGCCATCGCGACCCGCCGGATCCAGGATCTGGAGATGTTTGTCGGCGGCAAGTATTACGATAACTGGGCGGCGCTGCGCAAGGCAGAGGTCCACTACACCTATCTGTTCTTCGATGCCAACGGCGGCAGCTGCGTCAATATGGAAGGCACCGGCGACTGGGCCCTGGGCAACCGGTTCTACTTCACCGGGACGCCTTACGGCGCGCTGATGAACGCCCAGCGCAGCGGCTATTACTTCGCCGGGTGGTACACCGCCAAGGACGGCGGCACAAAGATCACTGCCGATACCATCGCCAAAGCAAATACAGCTTCAAGCTCTTACGCCGGGATCACCGTCTACGCCCATTGGAGCACGACACCGGTCGACCCGGAGATCGGCAGCGCCAGCGGCAGCAAGACCGGCTACACAGACGTCGCGGAGACGGACTGGTTTGCCGATGCTGTTGTTGAGGCCAGCCGCCAGAATATTTTCAGCGGCTATCCCGACGGGACCTTCCGCCCGGATGAGACCTTGACCCGGGCTATGGCCGTGTCGCTGCTCTATCGCATCAGCGGCCAGAGTGGGGACTATACCGCGTCCGCCCGCGTCTTTACCGATGTCGCGGCAACGGAATGGTACGCAAACGCCGTTGGCTGGGCCAGGAAGAACGGGATTGTCTCCGGCACCTCGGATACGACCTTCTCCCCCGATGCGACGATCACCCGGGAGCAGCTGGCGAAGATGCTCTACGGCTATACCGTTTACGCCAAGGGCAACACGTCCTACCAGGCGCCGGTGGGCTACACGGATTTTGATAAGATCTCCGGTTACGCCATCCAGGCCATGTGCTGGGCTGTGAGCCATGGAATCATCAGCGGCGATTCCGCGACGACCCTCAGCCCGCAGAAGTACGCGTCCCGCGCCCAGGCAGCTTCAATCTTTGTACGTTATCTGGATAAGATCGCATAACGGGGAAATACAAAACCGCAATACGGCCGATCTGGCATCAGTCAGATCGGCCGTATTGCGTATTTATTCTTGCAGCAATGCCGGGCTACGCTGCTGGTCCAAGCGATGCAGTACCAGGAAGCTGCCGTCCACAGCAGGATCGTCAGGAGCCAGGAGAGGGGG
Source organism: uncultured Oscillospiraceae bacterium (assembly GCA_934615645.1). Taxonomy (GTDB): domain Bacteria; phylum Bacillota; class Clostridia; order Oscillospirales; family Oscillospiraceae; genus SVMC01. The sequence continues at coordinate 5,820 of CAKTTR010000024.1, forward strand.
AAGGCATGGTACAGCGTTGGGAGGGTGCAGTTGGCCCGAAATACCGTGCAGATCCAGCCGATGCGAAAGGCGCAGGTGCCGAGCATCGTGCTGAGCGCCGGGTACAGGGCATGGCCGCTGCCCCGCAGGACGCCTGCTGGGATCTCGTAGAGATTGCAGAGCGGCTCAAAAAGGAGAATGCACAAAATCCGCACCCCGGCGGCATGATTCTGGCTGGTGAACGTCGTCGCCGTTTGCCCAAAGGTGGTGATGATGTAATACGTGAAGGATTCAAACTGCATGGCGATCGTGCTGCCTGCGATGGCGTCCAGGCCGATCTGGCATCCATCAGATCGGCCTGGCGATGAAGCGCCAGAGCCACCTGACGCTTGCGGTGAAGACATTTCTCGCGTATCTGCCGTTTCGGGAGGAAACGGAAAGCGGACAGTAATTTGCTATCGCACACAGCGCCCCGGACGTCAAAAGACAACCCGGGGCGCTGTGTGATGTTTAGATGGTGCTTTTTTGCCCCGCGCCTTAGTCGTTTTGCAGCAGGGCGCGGATGGCGATGGCTGGGCGGCGGGGGATGCGCTGCCAGTCAAATTCTGCGATGAGCTCCGCTGGTGTGACCGGCTCTGGCGCTGGGAGGAGCCCGGCGGCACAGGCGAGATAACCGGTCAGCTGCGGCGCGCGCCAACGCTGGCGCAGCGCGGCAAAATCCAGGTCGCCATCCCGCTTGGAGAGACGGCGGCCGGTCTCGTCTGTCAGCAGCGGCACGTGGGCATAGCGGGGCGCGGGAAAGCCGAGCAGGCGCATTAAATAGAGCTGCGGCGGCGTCGCGGGCAGCAGATCGCAGCCCCGGACGACCTCTGTCACCCCGGCCAGCGCGTCATCGCAGACGACGGCCAACTGATAGGCATAGACTCCGTCGGCCCTGCGGAGAATAAAATCACCGCACTCTTTCTGCAGGTTCTGCGCCGTGGGGCCAAAGACCCGGTCGGAAAAGGAAATTGTCTCGTCCGGCACACGGATGCGCCAGGCCGGGGCTTTGTGCATCTCGGCCCGCTGGGCCGGGTTCAGGTCCCTGCAGGCGCCGGAGTAGATGACACGGCCGTCGGACGCATGGGGGGCGGACGCAGCGTGCAGCTGGCCCCGGGAGCAGTAGCAGGGATAGAGCAGACCGCGCTGGTTTAGCTGGTCAAAGTATTCGGCATAGACGGCGGCGCGGGCGCTCTGGGGCGGCATCTCTTGGTCCCAGTCCAGGCCGAGCCAGGTGAGGTCCTCCCGCAGCTGGCGGGCATAGGCCGGGCGGCAGCGGGCCGGGTCCAGGTCCTCGATGCGCAGGACGATCCTGCCGCCCTGGCTGCGGGCCGAGAGCCAGGCCAGCAGGGCGGTAAACGCGTTGCCCAGGTGCATCCGCCCGCTGGGGGTGGGTGCAAATCGTCCGATCGTCGTCATAAAATTGCTCCTTTGCACAACGGTTGCAAAATCAGCCCGCATTCGGTATAATGGGGCGTACGGTGGTGCGCTGTCTGCCGCGGGGCTGTGTTTTTTGCTATTTTAGCAGAAAACCGCGGCGGCGTAAAGGGCGCGGCCCCGGTTTTCCTTTGGTATTTTCCCACTCCTTTGTGCCTGGAGCGGGCCGGATGCAGAAAGAAGGTATGGCTTGAAAAAGTTACTTTTGGTGGTCAACCCCTGTGCGGGGATGAAACGGATCCAGCGGTATCTCGCGGATATTATCGGGCTGTTCACCGCCCACGGGTATGAAAATATCGTCTATATGACTGCTGGCCGGGCGGATGCGACGCAGATCGTCCAGCGCAAGGCGGCGGAGGTCGATCTTGTCGTCTGCGCGGGCGGCGACGGCACGTTTAACGAGGTCGTGGCAGGGATGCTGCTGAGCGGCGCGGATAAGCCCATCGGCTATATCCCGGCGGGCTCGACCAACGACTTTGCCAGCTCCCTGGGCCTGCCAAAGCAGATCATGGAGGCGGCCCGCTGCATCGTCGAGGGAACGCCCCACCGGCTGGATATCGGCCGGTTCAACGACCGCTATTTCTCCTACGTCGCCTCCTGCGGCGCATTTACCCGGACGTCCTACGCGACGCCCCAGAGCGTCAAAAATGCCCTGGGCCATGTGGCGTATCTGCTGGCCGGGATCAAGGATATTGCCAATATCCGCAAGATCCACCTCCGGGTGGAGACGGACGACCAGGTGCTGGAGGATGACTATATCTTCGGCGCGGTCAGCAATTCGACCTCCGTCGGCGGCGTTTTGACGCTGGATCCGCACCTGGTCAATATGAGCGACGGCGTCTTTGAAGTGTTGCTGATCCGCTCGCCGTCGAACCTTATTGAGCTCAACGAGTGCATCGTGGCGCTGAGTACGCAGAATTATAATTCCGGCGCCATCACGTTCTGCAACACAAAAAAGGTGAAGATCACCGCCCCCGCCTCCGTCGACTGGACGCTGGACGGCGAAATGGCCGAGGGCAGCGAGACGATCGAGGTCGAGAATCTGCACAACGCCATTGCCATCGTCTGCAACGAAGATGCTGCGCCGCGAGGAAAGTAAATGAAAAATACAACGCTTTGTTACCTGGAGCAAAACGGCTGCTATCTGATGCTGCACCGCGTGAAAAAGAAGCAGGATGAGAACGCCGGGAAATGGATCGGCATCGGCGGCAAGCTGGAGGAGAACGAGAGCCCCGAGGAATGCTGCTGCCGGGAATTCCTGGAAGAGACGGGCCTGACGCTGACAGACTACCGTTACCGGGGCATCATCACCTTTGTCTCCGACCAGTGGGAAGGGGAGTATATGCACCTGTTTTCCGCCACAGGGGCGGCGGGGACCCTCCGCGATTGCCCGGAGGGGGACCTGGCCTGGGTGCCCCTGGCAAAGGTGCCCCAGCTGCCCCAGTGGGAGGGCGACCGGCTGTTTTTGCAGCAGCTGCGCCAGAATGATGCCTTTTTCACCATGAAGCTGTGCTACACCGGCGACCAGCTCACCGGCGCTTGGAAAAACGGCCAGCCGCTTCCGCTGGACATTGCGCGAAAGGGAAACGATCTATGAGATTTGCAGACGGCCTGCCGGGGCGGCTTTGGCTCGCACCGATGGCGGGCGTGACGGATTATGCTTACCGCACCATCTGCGCCGGGCTCGGCGCGGAGGTCACGGTGACGGAGATGGTCTCATCCCGCGCCCTGGTCTATCAGGATAAAAAAAGCCGGACGCTGCTGCGCAAAAATGCGGGCAGCGCCTGCGGCGTGCAGATCTTCGGCAATGACCCGACCATTATGGCCGAGGCGGCCGGGCTGGCGCTGGAGGCCAGCGGCTGCGATTTTATTGACATCAATATGGGCTGCCCCATGCCGAAGGTCGCAGGGACCGGCGACGGCTCCGGCCTGATGCGCACGCCGGAGCTGGCTGGCCGCATCGTCCGGGCGGTCGCCGATGCCGTGCCTGTCCCGGTGACGGTCAAAATGCGCACCGGGTGGGATAAAGGCAGTATCAACTGCGTGGAACTGGCAAAAATTTGCCAGGAGAACGGCGCGGCTGCCGTCGCCGTCCATGGCAGGACCCGTACGATGCTCTATTCCGGGACGGCGGATTGGGATATCATCCGCTGCGTAAAAGAGGCGCTGACCATCCCGGTCATCGCCAATGGCGATATTATCTCCTCCCAGGCGGCGTCGCGCTGCCTGGCGCGCACCGGCGCGGATGGGCTGATGGTCGGTCGCGGCTGCTTCGGCGATCCGTGGTTATTCACCCAGCTGCGGGCGGCGCTGGCCGGGGAGGAGATCCCAGAACGGCCGCCCCTGGCGTCGCGCATTGGCGTGGCGGAGGAGCAGTTTGCCCTGGCCATGGCGGACAAGGGTGAGCATATCGCCTGCCTGGAGGCCAGGAAGTATTTCTCCTGGTATCTGCGGGGTGTGCCGCATAGTAATTACTACAAGGAACAGATCTCAAAGATCAGTTCCGCGGAGGAGGTCCGGCGCATTGCCGCCGGGATCCGGAGGGATCTGCATGATGCGGGAGAGTGAATGGATCCGGGCCGCGGCGGCAGGCGATCAGCATGCCTTTGCCCAGCTGGTGGCCCGGTATCAAAAGCCGGTCTACAATCTGGTCCTGCGGACCGTCGGCAACGAGCAGGACGCGCTGGACCTGACGCAGGAGACGTTTGTCCGGGCCTGGCGGGGCCTGCCGGGCTTCCGGGCGGAGGCAAAATTTTCCACCTGGCTCTACCGGCTGGCCAGCAATGTCAGCATTGATTTTCTCCGGGCGCAGAAGAACCGGAAGACGGTCTCTCTCTCCGGCCCGGAGGAAACAGCCCAGGCCTGGGAGCTGCCGGACCCGGCCCCCGGGCCGGAGGCGGCGGTCCTGCAGCGGGAGCAGGCGGCGCAGCTGCGCCGCGCGCTGGAGCAGCTGCGCCCAGAGCAGCGCCAGATTTTGACGCTGCGCTCTATGCAAGGGCTTTCGTATGAAGAGATCGGCCAGAGCCTGGGCCTGCGGGCGGGGACAGTAAAATCCCGCCTGGCCAGAGCCCGGGAACAGCTGCGCCGCGCGCTGGAGGAAACCGGGAACAAAATGCCGGCAGCGCCGTCTAAGAAAGCAGAAAGGGGGTAATGCAGATGCGATGCAAAAAAGCGAACCGGCTGCTGAGCGAAAAGCTGGACGGGATGCTCTCGCCGCGGGAAAACGCGGCGCTTGCCAAGCATCTGGACCAGTGCCCCGCCTGCCGCCGGCGGCTGACCGACTAGATGCAGCTGGATGCCGCGCTTGCCGACCTGGAGCAAACGCCGCCTGCAGCGCTGCAGCAAAATATTATGGCGGAGATCGCCGCCAGCCAGCCCCAGCGGGCCCCGCGGCAGTCGCGCCGCTTTCTCTGGGGGCCGGGCACCGCAGTTGCGGCAGCTGCAGCAGTTTTGCTGCTGCTCCTCGGCAGCGGCAAGCTGATGCTGCCCGCCGGAAATGAGACCGCCGTCGCCGCTGGCGTGCAAGACAGCGCCGCAGCGGACGAGGCCACCCAGCAGGACGCCGGGGGAGAAGCGCTGCAAAGCGCGACCGCCGCGCCGGACCAGGCGTCGACAGACCTCAAACAGGGAAGCGTCCTGCCGGAGCCGTCTGGTTCGGATGGCGCTTCGGGCGATACGACAGACGCGGCGTCCCCATTTGAGCAAGCGGGCGAGAATGCTGCGACAGAGATGGGCGGCGGTGACGACGCCTTTGACTTAACGACCTTCCTGGCCTGGCAGGAGCTGCCGGTCCTGGTCCTGTACGGCCGCCAGACGGCGGAATTTACGCAGATCACAGCCTGGGACGAGATCGCCGACGGCGTCTGGGAGGCCAAAGCCCCGCTGACGCAGCTGCAGCAGCTGCATGAGGCCGAGGGCGGCACCTGGTACGGCGAGGTGACCGGTCAGACGGGGATCCTGCTCCTGTGCCCATAACGGGGCCGGAAAAAACAGAGCGCGGAAAAAGCCAGCTTGTTTGGCTTTTTCCGCGCTTTTGCTGCGCCCTGCTAGCGGCAGTGGGCGAAGATGTTGAAATAGTAGGCCTTTTCCATCTGGGGCAGATGCTCAACCAGGGCGATAAGCTCCGCGCAGGTCGAGCGCAGCTCCCCTAGGTCCTGGGCAGCGGCGTTTCCGCCGAGCTGGGCAAAGTGGACATTGATGTCGTCCATCTCCGCATGGTATAAAATAGAGCCGAGGAAGCCACTGTAGCGCTGCCAGAGGTCCATGGCCTTCCGGGCGTAGTCCGAGGCCAACTCCGGCGCGTCCTGGTCCAGCGCCTGTTCGGCAAGCCGCAGCTCCTGGACGATTTGCCCGGCCCGGTTTTCCAGTAGGCTGACTGCGCCGATGGAGGCGGCCAGCAGCAGGGCGAGGATGACAAGACCAATCACAAGGTGCTTCATGAGGATGTCTTCTCCTCCTTTCGGGCAAGAAAGATCTTTCCCGCACCGTCGACGGTCATCAGCAGGACCTGGCGGGGCTGCAGATTGCGCTTTTCCAGCTGGCGGCGCAGCCAGTGGCGGTTATAGCCCGCCAGGTGCAGGTTCTGCGGCAGCAGATGCCCGTCGGAGATCAGCGTATAGGGCAAAAATGCGTCCTTGACGGTGATCCCGGCGTCCTTTGCCGTGGCGGGGGCGTCCTTGGGGTACAAGAAGGTGGAGATCAGACCGTTGGTCTCCAGAATCGCGTATTTGACGGTCGTCAGGTCCAGAATGCCCTGCTCCCGCAGGTGCTCGGTCAGTTCGTCCAGATGAATCCGCGTCCGGGCCAGATTTCGCTGGCAGATCGTCCCGTTTTCGACGAGGATGACCGGCTTGCCGCAGAGCAGACGCCGCATGCGGATGCTCTGATAGGCCAGTACGGAGAGAATCAGCGAAATGCCCAGCACCGTCAGCATCGGGACGAGACCGGAGGCCAGGGGGATGCCGTTGTCCTGCATTGGCACGGCGGCCAGATTGGCCAGCAGCATTGTGACGACAAATTCCGTCGGCTCCATCTGCCCAATCTGCCGCTTGCCCATGACCCGGACGACGAGGATCAGCAAAAGATATAGAATCACCGTGCGGATGTACGAGATTAGCATGGAATCACCTCGCCCCTAGTATGCGCGCGGCAGGCGGAATTATCCGGTATCCCGCCCGGGCCGCCGGGAAATTTTCGCCCGGAGACTGTTCAAGGCGGAAAAAATATGGTATCATGAAAGCCGAGGTGTGATCTATGGATGAAAAAGAAATGAAATTGGAAGACGCAGCCCAGCCGCAGGAAGCGGAGGCGCCGCAGGCGTTAGAGCAGGAGCTGGAGCAAGCGCCGATGGTGGAGCGCCCGGTCTGGCACCGCGTGTTTGCCGGGGTGCTGGCTGCGCTGGTGATCATCGGCGTGATCGGCTATTACTACTGGATCATGCGCGGCTGAGGGGACTGTCATGGCGGAGCTGTTTTGGGTCTTTTTTCGGATCGGTTTTCTGATGTTCGGCGGCGGCTATGTGATGCTGCCGCTGCTGCAGCGAGAAGTCGTGGAAAAGCGCGGCTGGATCACGCAGGAGGCGCTGCTGGACTGCTTCGCCCTGAGCCAGTGTACGCCCGGGGCCATCGCGGTTAATGCAGCGACGTATGTCGGCTACCAGCGCAAGGGCGTCTGGGGCGGCTGCGTGGCGACACTGGGCGTCGTCCTGCCGTCACTGGGGATCATCAGTCTCCTCGCCGGAATTCTGCTGCGGATCGACACGCTGCCGCTGGTCGTGAATGCCTTTGCCGGTGTGCGGGTGGCGGTGGCGGCGCTGGTCGTGGCAGCCATCTGGCAGCTGTATCGTCAGGGTGTCCGCGGCGCGGGGGCCAATGGACTGTGTGTTGGCGCGCTGGCGCTGGCGCTGCTGGGCGTCTCGCCGGTCATCGTGACCTTGGGCGCGTTGTGCCTGGGGCTGCTGCTGCCGCGGATCCGGAGGCACGTATGATCTATCTATCTTTATTTTGTGAATTCTTTCAGACCGGCCTGTTCGCCTTTGGCGGCGGCCTGGCGACGCTGCCGTTCCTATCTAATATGGCGGCGCGCTATGGCTGGTTCACCCAGGCGGAGCTGACGAATATGCTGGCGGTCTCGGAAGCGACGCCGGGGCCCATCGGTGTCAATATGGCGACATATTGTGGCATGAAGACGGCCGGTGTGCCCGGGGCGTGCGTTGCGACGTTTGGCCTCGTCCTGCCGTCGATCCTCTGTATGCTGCTGCTGGCGTCGCTGCTGGCACGGTATCAGAAGAGCCGCGCGGTGCGCGGCGCGCTGCAGGTGCTGCGGCCGGTATCAGTTGGGCTTGTGACTGCGGCCGGTTGGGCAGTCGTCCAGGCGGCGCTGTTTCCCGGGGGCCTGTGGGCGGTCAGTTGGCTGGCGGCGGCGCTGTTTGTCGTGCTGTTGGCGGCAAATCTCTGCCTGAAGAAGCTGCCGCCGGTGGTGCTGCTGGCCTTTGGGGCAATCGCCGGGATCATATGGAACATGGGGGGCGCATGAAAGTTTTAGGGATCGACCCGGGGTACGCGACCACGGGCTTCGGCCTCCTCCGTGCGGAGCGGGGCCAATACGGGCTGCAGCAGTACGGCGCCATCACGACGGATAAAGATCTGCCGTTTGCCCAGCGGCTGGATGTCCTGTACCAGGATATGGTCCGGCTGCTGGAGGTCACCGCGCCGGACGCTGTCGCGGTCGAGGAGCTGTTCTGGGGGCATAATATCACAACGGGCATCGGCGTCAGCCATGGCCGCGGGGTGATTTTGCTTGCCATCGCCCAGTCGGGGATCCCGCTGTTTGAGTACACGCCGATGCAGGTCAAGCAGGCCGTCGTCGGCTACGGCAAGGCGGAAAAACGCCAGGTGATGGATATGACGCGGCGGCTTTTGCATATGCAGCAAGTCGCCCGGCCGGACGATGCGGCGGACGCCATTGCCATTGCGCTGTGCCACGCGAGGAGCAGTACCTCGCGGCTGCCGCAGCAATAAAAGGGGAGCGGGCATGTTTTATTATTTGAACGGAAAGATCGCGATGCTGGAGCAGAACCTGGCTGTCGTCGACTGCGGCGGCGTCGGGTACGCCTGCTACACGACATCGTATACCATATCGCAGCTGAAGATCGGCCAGACGGCCAAGCTGTATACCCATTGCAATATCCGGGAGGACGCCTTTGATCTTTACGGCTTTTCCACCCGGGAGGAAAAGCGCTGCTTTGAGCTGCTGCTGTCTGTCGGCGGTGTCGGGCCCAAGGCGGCGCTGGCGGTATTGTCTGTCACATCGCCGGAGGGCTTCACCCTGGCCGTCATGACCGGGGATGACAAGACGCTCCAGCAGGCGCCGGGCGTCGGCAAGAAGATGGCGCAGCGGGTGATTCTGGAGCTGAAGGACAAGCTGGGCGGGCTGACGGAAGACGGTGTGATCTCCGCTGGTGCGGCCGCTGCCCCGGCGCCGGAGGCGGGCAATAAGGTCGCCCTGGCCAGCGCGGCGCTGGCGGAGCTGGGCTACACCGCCAGCGAGATCTCTGCCGCCATGAAGGGCATCCCGGCCCAGGAGCTGCCGGTGGAAGAGACCGTGCGCCGCTGCCTGCGCGCCATGGTGAGCCAGGCATAACGGCAGACACGAAGGAGACAGACGAATGAGCATAGATTTTACACAAGCCTATGAAGAGCCGCTGGTGACGACGAGCCTGACCGCGCTGGATGAGGGGGAGGTCTCCCTGCGCCCCAAGCGGCTGGACGATTATACCGGCCAGGAGAAGGCGAAAGAGAACCTGCGGGTCTATATCGAAGCGGCCAAGCGCCGCAGCGAGCCGCTGGACCATGTCCTGCTCTACGGCCCGCCGGGCCTGGGCAAGACGACGCTGGCAGGCGTCATCGCCAACGAGATGGGTGTCAATATCCGCATCACCTCCGGCCCGGCCATCGCCAAGACCGGCGATCTGGCGGCGCTGCTGACGAATTTGCAGCCCGGGGACATCCTGTTTATCGACGAGATCCACCGGCTTGACCGCTCCGTGGAGGAGATCCTGTACCCGGCCATGGAGGATTTTGCCATTGATATCATCGTCGGCAAGGGCCCCTCGGCCAATTCGATCCGCCTGGAGCTGCCCCGGTTCACGCTGATCGGCGCGACGACCCGGGCGGGCCAGCTCTCCAGCCCCCTGCGGGACCGGTTTGGCGTCTCGCTGCGGCTGGAGCTGTATACGCCGGAGGAGCTTGGCCGCATCGTGACCCGCTCCGCCACGCTGCTGGGGATGGAGATCGACCCCGACGGCGCCCGGGAGATCGCGGCCCGGAGCAGGGGGACGCCTCGGATTGCCAACCGAATGCTGCGCCGGGTGCGGGATTTTGCCCAGATCTATTATGACAATGTCATCACTCGCGAAGCGGCGGACCATGCCCTCTCCCGGCTGGAGGTCGACGCCCTGGGCCTGGACGCCACGGACCGGCGGATGCTCACGGCGATCATCCGCAATTACAACGGCGGCCCGGTGGGGCTGGAGACCCTGGCGGCGACCATCGGCGAGGAAGCGGTGACTCTGGAGGACGTCTACGAGCCGTATCTGCTGCAGATCGGCTTCCTGACCCGCACGCCCCGGGGCCGCTGTGTGACGCAGCTTGCCTATGAACATCTAGGCATTCCGGACCCGCGGGGCGAACAAATGCGCTTTTGAACGAAGCTTTCTCAGCAAACTGCCGTAAAAGAATCTTTGTAAATTGTCGAAAAAGCACAAAAGCGGAAAAACGGAATTATTTAATATTGACAAATTAACCACAAACTGCTATACTACACTCGAATGAAATAGCATACGACCTGACGACCTGCTACTTTCATCCCTTCCGGCGGACGGCATATGCCTGCTGTCGGCCTGCTTGGCGTATACGGGAAATGCCCGTTCGCAATAGATCTCCCTGTGTTACAAACCAACAAAGTATTTGTCGGGGCATTTCGCCGGGGTCAATTCAATTTACCAAAAGAGAGGTAACATCATGTACGAAGACAAGACTTTAGTATGCAAAGAATGCGGCGCGGAATTTGTTTTCTCCGCAGGCGAGCAGGAATTCTACGCAGAGCGCGGCTTCCAGAATGAGCCCCAGCGCTGCAAGGCTTGCCGCGGCGCCCGCAAGAATGCAGCGCGCGGCCCCCGGGAATACTTTACGGCTACCTGCGCAGCGTGCGGCGGCGAAGCGCGCGTCCCCTTCGAGCCGAAGACGGACCGTGCTGTCTACTGCAGCGAATGCTTTGCAAAGATGAAGGCACAGGGCTAATTCATGAATTTAAAAAGGCTGCCGTGCTCTGCGGCAGCCTTTTTTCTTTTGCAGCTGCCGCACCAGGCGGCGCGATGGGATAGGCCGGAACCGGAAGGGGGCGCAGCCGATGCTGCATATTTTTGAGAGAGAGACCACGCCGCAGCGCCAATCGGCCGACGCCCGGGCGCTGGCCCGGCGGGCCTATGCGTATTTATTCGGCGAGGAGGCCCCGCCAGTCTGCCGGAAGGCGTCGGGCCAGCCGTATTTTGACGGGTCTTGTTATGCGCTGTCGATCACCCATACCGGCAGCGCTGCGCTGTGCGCCATTGCCGATGTGCCGGTGGGGCTGGATGCCGAAGCGCCCCGGCCGGTCCGGCCCCGGCTGATGGAGCGCTGCCTGGCCCCGGAGGAGCTGGCCGTGTGCCGCGCCGCGCCGGACCCTGCGGCGGTTTTTCTGCGGTTTTGGACCTTGAAAGAGGCGTATGGCAAATATACAGGCCGCGGTGTCATCGGCTTTCCCAACCAGTGGCGCTTCACGCTGGACGGCTCCGCTGCGTACCTGGCCGGGTCGGACCTCTGGTTCCGGACCTTGACGGCGGGGGCGCTGACGATCTCCGTCTGCTGCGCCGCGCCGCAGACACCGGTGCTGCATCCAGCCTTTTGCGCAGAGAAATGAGCGTAAGAAAAACTGCAGAAAACTGAAAATTTTTGTTGACCCGCTCTTTCGTTTGTGATAGAATAATTCTACCTGTGAAAAAGGCTGTTTTTTTGCGCGCTTTTTCAGCGCCGGAAGGGCCCGGCCCAGGCTGGGGCCGCTAAATTTTTGATAGCCGGCGCAATACAGGGAGGCAAATTTTTAAGGAGGTGCCGAAATGCGAGTAAAGATCACGTTGAGATGTTCCGAGTGCAAGCAGAGAAACTACAACACCATGAAGAACAAGAAGAACGACCCGGATCGTCTGGAAATGAAAAAGTACTGCAGATTCTGCAGAAAGCACACGGTTCATACTGAGACGAAGTGATGAGTTGCGTCTGACTCGGAAAGGATGAATGCAATGGCAGAAGAAAAGAAGGTTCCGGCAAAGGGCGCAAAAAAAGGTAATTTTTGGGTTCGCAAGTTTGGCGCGATCGGGAAGTTTTTCCGAGACACCAAGAGCGAGCTGAAGAAGGTCGTGTACCCCACGCCGAAGCAGATGGTCAATAACACGCTGGTAGTCCTGCTGTGCGTGCTTGTCGTTGGCGTCTGTGTTTGGGTGCTCGATGCCGTTGGCGGCTTGGCTGTCAAGGGGATCGTATCGCTGGTGCAGGGGTAACGCCCTATGGCCGAAAGTGCAAAGTGGTATGTGGTCCACACCTATTCCGGGTATGAGAACACAGTAAAGGCCACAATTGAAAAGACAATTGAGACACGGCAGCTGCAGGACCTGATCCACGTCGTCTCTATCCCGATGGAGACTGTCACGGAGATCACGGATAACGGCCCGAAGACGTACGATCGCAAGGTCTTCCCCGGCTATGTGCTGGTGAAAATGGTGATGACTGACGAGAGCTGGTATATCATCAAGAACGTCCGCGGCGTGACTGGCTTTGTCGGCTCCGGCACAAAACCGACCCCGCTGACGGCGGAAGAGGTCGAGGGCCTGGGCGTGGACAAGCACGAGGTTGTCGTTGCCTACGATGTCGGCGATTCCGTCACAATTACAGACGGCCCGCTGACTTCCTTTGTCGGTGTTGTCGATGCACTGGATATCGACAAAAATAAGGTTCGCGTGGTCGTTTCCATGTTCGGCCGCGAGACGCCTGTCGAGCTGGAGCTCGATCAGGTCGAGGTTGTTTCTCAGTAAGATCGCTTTCGATCAGAACGTGGGAGGGGAGCGATTCCCCGCCAGAAATACGCTGCGGCGTATTACCACATTTCATTCAGGAGGTGCTTTTTCATGGCACAGAAAGTTACTGGTTATATTAAACTCCAGATCCCGGCGGCAAAGGCAACGGCAGCGCCCCCGGTAGGCCCGGCTCTGGGCCAGCACGGTGTCAATATCGCGCAGTTTATCAAAGAATTCAACGAACGTACCAAGGACCAGGTCGGCTTCAAGATCCCGGTCGTTATCACGGTATATGCAGACCGCAGCTTCTCCTTCATCACGAAGACGCCCCCGGCCCCCCTGCTGATTCTCAAGGCAGCCGGCGTGGAAAAGGGCTCCGGCGTTCCCAACAAGGAAAAGGTCGCCAGCATCACCAGCGCCCAGGTCCGCGAGATCGCAGAGCGCAAAATGCCCGACCTGACGGCTGCTACGATCGAGGCCGCTATGAGCCAGATCGCCGGCACCGCCCGCTCCATGGGTATCACGGTCGTAGACTGATGGATCATCTGCCGAGGTAATTAGACTGCGCAGTCTTACCTCACAAATGTGGGAGGATTATTCCGCATCACCACTTCAAGGAGGATATAACATTGTTTAGAGGTAAAAAATATCAGGATAGCGCGAAGCAGATCGACCGCGCTGTGCAATATGAAGTAGCAGACGCCCTGGCACTGGTTTGCAAGACTGCTACCGCAAAATTCGATGAGACCGTTGAGATCCACGTCAAGCTGGGCGTTGACTCCCGTCATGCTGACCAGCAGGTCCGCGGCGCTATCGTCCTGCCCAACGGCACTGGCAAGACCCGCAAGGTCCTCGTCTTTGCCAAGGACGAAAAGGCAGATGCGGCAAAGGAAGCTGGCGCTGACTATGTCGGCGGCATGGATATGGTCGAGAAGATCACCAAGGAAAACTGGTTTGACTTCGACGTCGTCGTCGCTTCTCCGGACATGATGGGTCTGGTCGGTCGTCTTGGTAAGGTCCTGGGCCCCAAGGGCCTGATGCCCTCCCCGAAGGCTGGCACGGTCACGCCGAACGTCGCGCAGGCAGTCAAGGAAGTTAAGGCTGGTAAGATCGAGTACCGTCTGGACAAGACCAACATCATCCATTGCCCCATCGGCAAGGTTTCCTTCGGCCCCGAAAAGCTGCAGGAGAACATGGATGCACTGGTCGGCGCCATCGTGAAGGCGAAGCCCGCCGCTGCCAAGGGCCAGTATATCAAGTCCTGCGTCCTGGCCTCCACCATGGGCCCCGGCGTCAAGGTCAACACCAGCAAGTATTGATAAAAAATGCAGATATTGCTTGACTTGTCGGGCAATATCTGCTATACTAAACAAGTTGCCAGAGACAGCAGGTGCTGCGTCGTAAGGAGAGTTTCTCCGCCTGCCGAGGCTGAAAATCGTTTGATTCCGGTGTGCCGGTTTGAAAGCAAATTTTCTGTCCTCATGTCTTTTGGCATGAGGACATTATTTTTATCGGAGGTGACACCATGCCCAACGCAAAGGTACTGGAAAGCAAAAAAGCAATTGTCGATGCATTGGCTGAAAAAATGCAGGCCGCAAGCGCAGCTGTATTTGTCGACTATAAGGGCATCACTGTCGCACAGGATACGGAGCTCCGCAATAAGTTCCGTGAGGCCGGTGTGGAATACACCGTTGTGAAGAACACGCTGACGCGCTTCGCCGCCAACAAGGCTGGCTACACCGCGTTTGACGAAGTCCTCAACGGCACGACTTCCATGGCCAGCACCACGGGCGACCCCATTGCCCCGGCTCGTATCGTATGCGAATTTGCAAAGAAGAACAAGCTCAAGAATCTGAAGATCAAGGGCGGCTTTGTTGAAGGCTCTGTGATGAGCGTTGAACAGCTCAACGGCTTCGGCGAACTGCCCTCGAAGGATGCACTGGTTGCCCAGGTTCTCGGCACCATGCTCGCACCCATCTCCAGCCTGGCATTTGTCCTGGACCAGATCCGGGAACAGAAGGCCGGCGGCGCTGCTCCTGCAGAAGAAGCTCCTGCAGAAGAGGCTTAATTCACGTATTTTCAAGGAACAATTAACAGGAGGATTTTACCATGTCTGAAAAAATCGCTGCTTTGATCGAAGAAGTTAAGGGCCTGACTGTTGTCGAACTGGCTGAGCTGGTCCATGCTCTGGAAGACACCTTCGGCGTTTCCGCCGCTGCCGCTGCTGTCGCTGCTCCCGCTGCTGCTGGCGAAGCTGCTGAAGAGAAGACCGAGTTTGACGTTGTCTTGAAGGACATCGGCGCCAACAAGATCGCTGTCATCAAGGTCGTCCGTGCTCTGACCGGCCTGGGCCTGAAGGAAGCCAAGGAGATCGTCGACAATGTCCCGAAGACCCTGAAGGAAGCTGTCTCCAAGGACGACGCCGAGAAGATGATCAACGACCTGAAGGAAGCTGGCGCAACTGCAGAAATGAAGTAATTGCCGGTCTTTCCAAAGATCGCACCTGTCACCGCTGCGGCGGCGACTCAAAATCCATATGGATGACCTAAAGGGCGCTGATTTTTATCAGCGTCCTTTTTGTACTTGGCTATCTATATTGTGAAAAAAGCATTGCAGCATCTGCGCCGGCCGAGAGTAGCGTGAATCAATTGACACAGAGCGGGGAATATGCTAAGATAAGAAAAACAAAGTTTGGAGTGGGTCAGATGGAACACCGTGTGGCAATGATCAGCATTATCGCCCAGGAGACGGAGGGCGTGGAGCAGCTCAATGCGCTGCTGCATGAATACGCGCCGTATATTATTGGCCGGATGGGGATCCCGTACCGGCAGCGCGGGATCCATATCATCAGCGTTGCCATGGACGCGCCCCAGGATGCGATCAACACCCTGGCGGGCAAGCTTGGCAAGATCGAGGGAATCAGCGCCAAGACAGCATATTCCAATCTGACATTTCCCGCATTACAGGAATAAAATAAGCATCCTGACGCTGAAAATGCGATTTGAGGCGAAAGGATACGCGCAGCGACTGTATTGTTTTGCCCAAGTGCGCCGTATCCTTTCGGATGCGGCGCTTTTGCTATGTTTATGACGCGGCGAGAAAGGTTGCAGGTGCAATATGAAAAAATCAAAATCGCTTGTGCCGGGCAGGCTCAGCGGGCGGGCACGGCTTGTTTTATGGCTGCTGCCGCCGCTGACGCTGCTGGTTTGCCTGTGCCTGGGCCGGATCCCGGCGCCGCCTGGCGCGCTGCTGCGCTGCATCGGCGCAAAACTCGGCCTTTGCGCAGCGCCCGGCGGCCAATATGCCCAGATCTTTTGGTCCATGCGCCTGCCGCGGCTGCTGCTGGCGATCCTGGTCGGCGCGGGCTTGTCTGTCGCGGGCTGCGTGTTCCAGAGCCTGTTTGCTAATCCTTTGGCGACACCGGACACGCTGGGCGTGGCCTCCGGCGCCAGCTGCGGCGCGGCCCTGGCACTGCTGCTGGGCTTCGGCCTGACGGGCCTGCAGCTGACGGCGACGGTGTTCGGCATCGGCGCCGTCGGCCTGACCTGGCTGGCAGCCAGCGGGAAAAGCGGCGGGCGCAGCCGCATTGTCCTGGCGGGTATTATGATCGGTTCGCTGTTTTCGGCGCTAATCTCGCTTTTAAAATACGTCGCTGACCCGGAGTCTCAGCTCCCGGCCATTACCTATTGGCTCATGGGCAGCTTTGATTCTGCATCGTATGGGACGCTGGCGCTGGGGGCGATCCCCATCGCGCTGGGGAGTGGGATCCTGCTGGCGCTGCGCTGGCGGCTGAACCTGCTGCCGCTTTCCGACGAAGAGGCCAGGACCTCTGGCGTGCGCATCGGCGCGCTGCGGGCGGTGTGCATTCTCTGCGCCACAGCCATTACGGCGGCCTGCGTTTCTATGAGCGGCCAGGTGGGCTGGGTCGGCCTGCTGGCGCCCCACGTGTGCCGCATGAAATTCGGCAATAATCATCTGTCGCTGCTGCCAGCGTGCATCAGCCTGGGGGCAGTCTTTATGATGCTGGTCGATACGGCGGCGCGGTCGCTGTCGGCGGGGGTCATCCCGCTCTCGGTTTTGACGGCGATTTTTGGCGCACCGTTCTTTATCGTGCTGATGCGCCGGTCCGGGGGGTGGCAGCTATGAAACTGGAAGTACGGGGCGGCTGCTTCGCCTATCCGAAGAGCGACCGCCCGATCTTGCAAGAGATCTCCTTCTGCGCCGCGTCCGGCCAGACGGTGGCGATCCTCGGGCCAAACGGCGCGGGGAAAACGACGCTGCTGCGCTGCATCATGGGCCTGCTCCGCTGGCAGTCCGGCATGACATATCTGGACGGCACGGCGCTGCGGGAGCTGGCGCCGGGGCAGCTGTGGCGCACGATCTCCTACGTGCCCCAGATGCGAGCGGCGTCGGCGGCGTATACCGTCGAGGAGACCGTCCTGCTGGGGCGCAGCGCCCGCATCGGGCCGTTTGCCCTGCCGGGGCAGGCGGATGTGCAGGCGGCCGAGGCGGCAATGGACCGGCTGGGCCTGCTGCCGCTTAGGCAGCAAAAATGCAGCGCCCTTTCCGGCGGGCAGATGCAGCTGGTGCTGCTGGCCCGGGCGCTGGTCAATGACCCGCAGGTCCTGATCCTGGATGAGCCGGAGTCCAATCTGGATTTTCGCAATCAGCTTTTGATGCTGGAGACCATTGCTGATCTGGCCCGCCAAGGGGTCCTGTGCCTATTCAACACCCATTATCCGGCCCACGCACTGCGCTGGGCGGATCATGCGCTGCTGCTGGAGCAGACGGGGTGCTATCAATATGGGCCCGCAGCGGAGGTCATTACCCAGGAGAGAATCGAGGCGGCCTTTGGTGTCCAGACGCTGCTCGGCGAGTGGGAGACGCCGGAGGCGGTCTTCCGGGATATTTTTCCGGTCCGCCTGGCGGAGCCTGCAAAGCCAGCGGCGGATGCTTCGACGCGGGCCATCGCCGTGCTGGCGCTGGTATTCCCGGACCGGGACTGCGCCGGAGCGATCAACACAGTGCTGCACCGCTATCGCCACGCCGTCACGGGGCGCATGGGAATGCCCCGGCAGGACCTGGGCCTGCATCTCATCAGCGTCAGCCTGGACGCGACCCGGGGCGAGATCCAGGCATTGACGGATCAGCTTGGCCGCATCCCCGGTGTCAGCGTGAAGGCGGCCTATGCAAAGGAGTGGGAGACATGAAGTGCGAAAAGCTGCTGCAAACGCTGCAGCGGGCGCATCGTCTGGCCCCGGAGGAGTGGACGTTTTTGCTGGTGCATTGGCAAGACTGCACCGATACGGCGATGGCGCTTGCCAGGCAGGCTGCCGTCGCTCGGTTCGGAACGAAGATCTTTTTCCGGGGCATTGTTGAATTTACAAGCTATTGCCGCAACGACTGCCTCTATTGCGGCCTGCGCCGGTCTAACCAGGCGGCGGACCGCTATCGCCTGACGCAGGAGGAGATATTGGCCTGCTGCGAGGCAGGCTACGCGCTGGATTTCCGGACCTTCGTCCTGCAGGGCGGCGAGGATGGATACTGGACGGATGACCGGTTGGTCGCCCTGGTCGCGGCCATCCGGCGGCACTTTCCGGACTGCGCCATTACGCTCTCCATCGGAGAACGGAGCCGGGCGTCCTACCAGCGGCTGTTCGACGCCGGCGCGGACCGGTATCTGCTGCGCCACGAGACGGCGTGCCCGGCCCATTACCGCAGGATCCATCCGCCGGAGATGCGCTGGGAAAACCGGCTGCGCTGTCTGCGTGACCTTCTGGAAATCGGCTACCAGACCGGCTGCGGCATGATGGTCGGTACGCCGGGGCAGACGGTGCAGACCCTGGTGCAGGATATGCAGCTGCTGCAGCAGCTGCGGCCCCAGATGGTGGGTATCGGCCCGTTTCTGCCCCATCGGGACACGCCGCTGCGGGATGCACCCCCCGGCGACCCGCGCCTGACCTGCTATTTGCTGGCCTTGACACGGCTGCTCCTGCCAGACGCATTGCTTCCAGCGACGACGGCCTTGGGTACGGCAGAGGCCGACGGCAGAAAGCAGGGCGTCCTGGCTGGGTGCAATGTCGTGATGCCGAATCTATCGCCGCAGGCGGTGCGGAAAAAATATATGCTCTATGACAACAAAGCAGGGACGGACCTCTCCGCTGCCGCGGGTGTCCAGCTGCTGCGGGCGCAGATGGCGGAGATCGGCTATACCGTCGTCACAGGACGCGGCGACTTTGCGCCGGGGCAGGAGGAAATGAAATGATCAAAATTGCAGTATACGGAAAGGGTGGCATCGGAAAATCTACCACGGTCTCCAATCTGTCGGTCGCGCTGGCCGAGACGGGGCTGCGAGTCATGCAGATCGGCTGCGACCCCAAAGCGGACTCAACCCTGAGCCTGCGCCAGGGCCAGCCGATGGAGACGGTACTGGACCTGATCCGCACCAAGCCCGGCGGCCCGCAGCTGGAGGAGATGGTCCGCATCGGCTACGGCGGCGTCGCCTGCGTCGAAGCGGGCGGCCCGACGCCCGGGATGGGCTGCGCCGGGCGGGGAATCATTGCCGCGCTGGAAAAGCTGGCCCAGCAAAGGGCTTATGAGGTCTATAAGCCGGACGTGGTATTCTACGATGTCCTGGGGGATGTCGTCTGCGGGGGCTTTGCCATGCCCATGCGCAGCGGCTATGCCGACCGGGTGTTTATCCTGACGTCCGGGGAGAATATGGCGCTGCATGCGGCGGCCAATATCGCCATGGCCGTCGAACAATTCCGCGGCCGGGGGTATGCGACGTTGGGCGGGCTGATTCTCAACTGCCGCCAGGTGCCCCGGGAGCTGGAAAAGGCCCAGGAGCTGGCCCAGGACATCGGCACGGACCTCACGGGTATTTTGCCCCGAAGCCAGACCGTGCAGGACGCGGAAGTGCTTGGCAAGACCGTTCTGGAGGCTTTTCCGGATAGCGAGATGGCGGCGTGCTACCGCCGCCTTGCCAAAGCGGTCCTGCAGCGCTGCGAGGTGGCGCCATGATGCGGCAAGTGGGGGGCGCTGCGCCGCCTGTGGGGATTGCCCTCGGCAAGGCTGCCTTTCCGGCGCCGTTTCCCGGTGGGCTGGAGTACAGTGCCCCGGCGCGGGGCGTCTGGAATATCGTCCATGCCGGGATGCTGGTGCCCGAGGCACATGAGATCTATGTCTGCGCCCAGGGCTGCCTGCGGGGCGTCGTCCTGACAGCGGCGGAGATGGGCGCGTCGGCGCGGTTTTCCACGGTGACCATTGAAGAACACGATCTTTACGACGGCGATCTGGAGTCGCTGCTGATCGAGGGCGTGACGGATATTCTGCAGCGGCTGCCAATGCTGCCGCCAGCCGTGCTGGTCTACAGCAGCTGCGTGCATCACTTTATGGCGACAGACCTGGCCCTATGCTACCGGGAGCTCCGGGCACGCTTTCCTGGCGTCGCGTTTACCGATTGCTACATGAATCCGATTATGCGCAAAAGCGGCCTGACGCCGGACCAGCTGATGCGGCGGCAGCTCTACAGCCTGCTTGCGCCGCTGGAGCAGGATGGCGGGGTGAATTTCGTCGGCAGCTTTTATGCTTTGAACCGAGACAGCGACCTGGTGCGCCTCATTGCCGCGTCCGGGCGGCCGCTGCGGGAGATCACCGCCTGCAAGACCTATGCGGACTATTTGCAAATGGCCCGCGGCAGCCTGAATTTGATCACCCATCCCGCGGCAGAGCCGGTGGGGCCGTATTTGCAGGAGAAGCTGGGCCAGCGGTATTTATACCTCCCGGTGGCCTACCGGGCGGAGGAGATCCGCCAGCAGCAGGCGCAGCTTGCGCAGGCGCTGGAGCTCCCGGTGGACATGCCGCAGCTGGATGCGGCCGAGGCGCAGGCCATGCAGGCGCTGGCCGAAGCCCGGGCGTGCATCGGCAGCGCGCCGATCGCCCTGGATCACACGGCGACGATGCGCCCCTTGGCCCTGGCCCGGCTGCTGGTGGAGGCGGGCTTCCATGTCGAGAAGCTCTATTGTGACAGCTTTGCCCCGCTGGAAGCGGCAGACTTTGCCTGGCTCCAGCGCCACGCACCGGAGATCACCCTACTGCCGACGACTGCGCCCCGGATGCGGGTGGAGCCCAGGCAAAGCCAGGAAAAGACCTTGGCCATCGGCCAGAAGGCGGCGTATTTCACTGGCAGCGCGTATTTTGTGAACCTGGTGGAGGGCGGGGGCCTGTCCGGTTTTGCTGGGATCGCCCATCTGGCGGCGCAGATGCGGGAGGCCTTCGCGCAGCCGAAGGAGACGCAGCGCTTGATCGAACAAAAAGGCTTTGGCTGCGGGTGCTGCTTATGAGAAAGATACAAGAGAAAATTCAAAAACAGACGCAGAAAATCATTTCGACTTATACTGCCGACGTCTCCGGCGTCTGCTCAGCTCTGTTTGAGCTGGGGGGGATGACCGTCATGCACGACGCCTCCGGGTGCAACTCGACATACAATACCCACGACGAGCCCCGCTGGTACGACAGTGACAGCCTGGTCTTCCTCTCCGGTTTAACAGAGATGGAGGC
>CAKTTR010000025.1 GCA_934615645.1 uncultured Oscillospiraceae bacterium
CAATCGCATTCTGAAGAGAACCACTCACATCACCATCGGTGTGAGCGAGAAGGCTTAAGCAGGAGGTTACTATGGGTCAGAAAGTTAATCCCCATGGGTTGCGCGTTGGCGTAATCAAAGACTGGGACTCTCGTTGGTATGCCCGCGAAGATAAGGTCGGCGATCTGATCGTTGAAGATTACAACATCAGAAAGTACCTGAAGAACAAGCTGTATTCCGCTGGCATCGCCAAGATCGAAATCGAAAGAAACAATGACAAGGTCAAGATCAATATCCATTGCTCCCGTCCCGGTGTCGTCATCGGCAAGGGCGGCGCGGACATTGAGAACCTGCGTAAAGAGATGGAAAAGCGCCTCGGCAAGGCAGTTGCGCTGAACATCATCGAGATCCGCAGCCCCGACCTGAATGCACAGCTCGTCGCTGAGAACATTGCCGCGCAGCTGGAGAAGCGTATCTCCTTCCGCCGTGCAATGAAGAAGGCCATGCAGCAGGCGACTCGTCTGGGTGCCAAGGGCATCAAGTGCACCTGTGGCGGCCGTCTGGGCGGCGCTGAAATCGCCCGGAGCGAGACTTACCACGAAGGCACCATTCCGCTGCAGACCCTGCGTGCGGACATCGAGTATGGCTTCGCGGAAGCTGCCACGACCTACGGCCGCATCGGCTGCAAGGTCTGGATCTACAAGGGCGAAGTCCTGAACACCACCCTGCGTCAGAGCGCACCGGAAGCACCGGCCAAGCGCGATCGTCGTGATCGCCGCGACCGCCGCGGCAACGGCGAGCGTCGTGAGCGCAGACCCTACAACGGCGATCGCAATGGCGAACGCAGATCCTATGATCGTCGGGAAGGAGGCAACCGCTAATGTTAATGCCGAAGAGAACCAAATACCGCAAGGTACAGCGCGGCCGCATGAAGGGCGTTGCCACCCGCGGCAATAAAGTCTGCTACGGCCAGTGGGGCATCCAGGCTCTGGAACCCGGCTGGATCACCGGCAATCAGATCGAAGCAGCCCGTGTCGCTATGACCAGAGCCACCAAGCGTGGCGGTCAGGTCTGGATCAAGATCTTCCCGGATAAGCCCGTTTCCAAGAAGGCGCTCGGCGTTCGTATGGGTTCCGGTAAAGGCGCCCCGGAGTACTGGGTCGCAGTCGTAAAGGCCCAGAAGGTCATGTTTGAGATCGGCGGCATTTCGGATGAAATGGCCCGCGAAGCGCTTCGCCTGGCACAGCACAAGCTGCCCATCAAGACGAAGATCATCAAGCGTGAAGATGCAGTTTCTGAGAATGGTGGTGAATAATGATGAAGGCAAATGAAATTAGAAATATGACCACCTCCGAACTGGAAGGCAAGCTCGTAGAGCTCAAGAAGGATCTCTTCTTCCTGCGTATGCAGCATGCGACCAACCAGTTGGACAACCCCGGCAAGATCGCTGTTGTCAAAAAGGATATTGCCCGCATCAAAACTATTATTCGTGAGAAAGAGACCGAGGTCTGAGGAGGTAAGCACCTATGAGTGAAAATACAAGAGCTTTCCGCAAAACCAGAATTGGTCAGGTTGTCTCCGATAAGATGGACAAGACCATCGTGGTTGCCGTTGCGGACAGCGTACAGCATCCCCTGTACAAGAAGACGATGAAGAGAACCTACAAGCTGAAGGCCCACGACGAAAACAACGAGTGCGGCGTCGGCGATACTGTTAAAGTGATGGAGTGCCGTCCCCTGTCCAAGGACAAGAGATGGAGACTCGTCGAAGTAATCGAGAAAGCCAAGTAAGGAGGTCGACAACATGATTCAGAGTGAAAGCTATTTGAAGGTTGCCGACAATACCGGCGCAAAAGAGATCAAATGCATCTGCGTGCTGGGTGGTACCCGCCGCAAGTATGCCAACATCGGGGACGTCATCGTCGCTTCTGTCCGTAAGGCTGCTCCTGGCGGTCAGGTCAAGAAGGGCGAAGTCGTCAGAGCGGTCATCGTCCGCACCAAGAAGGGCGTTCGCCGCGCCGACGGCACCTACGTCCGTTTCGACGAGAACGCAGCGGTCATCATCAAGGACGACCGCAGCCCGCGCGGTACCCGTATCTTTGGGCCGGTGGCGAGAGAGCTTCGTGATAAGGATTACATGAAGATCTGCTCCCTGGCACCCGAGACCGTTTAATGGAGGGGACCAAATATGAAAATTAAAGCTAACGATACCGTAGTCGTGCTGAGCGGCAAGAACAAGGGCCACAAGGGTAAGGTCCTGGTTGCCATGCCGGCAGAGAACAAGGTCATTGTCGAAGGCGTCAATGTTGCAACTTGCCACACCAAGCCCCGGAAGCAGGGCGAGCAGGGCGGCATCATCCATAAGGAGATCCCCATGCGTGCGGACAAGGTCATGCTGGTTTGCCCCAAGTGCGGCAAGGCGACCCGTGTCGGCAAGAAGCTGGTCCACAGCGACCGCAAGAACAAGGACGTCTATGTTCGCTGCTGCAAGAATCCCGACTGCGGCGAGATCATCGACCCGGCGAAGTAAGTAGGAGGATTTTGACAGATGGCTAGACTGAAAGTAAAGTACAATGAAGAAATCGCTCCCGCGCTGATGTCCAAATTCCAGTACAAGAGCGTCATGCAGATCCCGAAGATGGACAAGATCGTTGTCAATGTCGGCTGCGGCGAATCCAAGAACAATGCCAAGGAGATCGAAGCGATCTGCAAGGACATCGCCACCATCACCGGTCAGAAGCCGGTCGTGACGAAGGCCCGCAAGTCCGTCGCGAACTTCAAAGTCCGTGAAGGCGAGCATGTCGGCGTCAAGGTCACCCTGCGCGGCGATAAGATGTGGGAATTCCTGGACAGACTGTTCAACGTGGCGCTGCCCCGTGTCCGCGACTTCCGCGGCATCAACCCCAACGCCTTTGACGGCCGCGGCAACTACGCCTTCGGCCTGAAGGAACAGCTGATCTTCCCTGAAATTGAGTATGACAAGGTTGACAAGATCCGCGGTATGGACATCTGCATCTGCACGACGGCCCGTACCGATGAGGAAGCCAAGGAGCTGCTCAAGCTCATCGGCGCTCCGTTCTACGCTTAATCAGGAGGAATTATCAATGGCAAGAAAGTCTATGATTTTGAAGCAGCAGAAAGAGGCCAAGTACTCTTCCCGCCGCTACAACCGCTGCAAGATCTGCGGCAGACCCCATGCTTATCTGCGGGACTACGGCGTTTGCCGTATCTGCTTCAGAGAGCTGGCTTACAAGGGCCAGATCCCCGGCGTTAGAAAGGCAAGCTGGTAATCAGCTGGCAATATAAGCAGGCTTCAGAAGTCAGAAGAAGATGGAGCCGGGGCGGCAGCCTTCGGTTCACATTCTTCTGATACTCTGACGTCTTAACGGACGGCAGTCCGTAACTTCATGAAGGAGGATATCCAATGCAAATCACCGATCCCGTAGCAGATATGCTGACCCGTATCCGGAACGCGAACTCTGCAAAGCACGACACTGTCGATGTGCCCGCTTCGAACCTGAAGAAGGCGATGGCACAGATCCTGCAGGACGAAGGCTATATCAAGTCCTACACGGTAAAAGATAACGGCAACCAGGGCGTCATCCACATCACCCTGAAGTATCTTGGCAACAAGGAAAAGGTCATCACCGGCCTGCGCCGCGTTTCCAAGCCCGGCCTGCGCGTTTATGCAGGCGCTGATGAGCTGCCCCAGGTCCTGCGTGGCCTCGGCATCGCCATCATTTCCACGTCCAAGGGCGTTATGACCGACAAGCAGGCGCGCAAGCTGCATGTCGGCGGCGAAGTCCTTGCGTTTGTCTGGTAAGGAGGTTACATTATGTCTAGAATTGGCAAAATGCCCATTACTGTTCCGGCAAACGTGGAAGTGACCATTGCGGACGGCAATGTCGTTACAGTAAAGGGCCCCAAGGGTACGTTAACACAAGCGTTCCATCCTGAGATGATCATCAAGCAGGACGGCAATGTCCTGACCGTCGCTCGCCCCAATGATGAGCGTGCGTTCCGCAGCATGCACGGCCTGGTCCGTACGCTGCTGCACAACATGGTCGTCGGCGTCGACCAGGGCTTTGCGAAGAACCTGGAGATCAAGGGCGTTGGCTACCGTGCACAGAAGGACGGCAAGAAGCTCGTTATGAACCTGGGCTATTCCCATCAGGTCATCGTCGAAGAGATCGACGGCATCGAGATCGAAGTCCCGGCTCCTGACAAGATCACCATCAAGGGCATTGATAAGCAGGCCGTGGGTCAGTTCGCCGCAAATGTCAGAGCGAAGAGACCCCCCGAACCCTATAAGGGCAAGGGTATCCGCTACGCCAACGAGGTTGTTCGCCTGAAGGAAGGCAAGACCGGCGGTAAGAAATAATTAGGAGGTGTGCCAAATGGTTAAGAAGATTGATAAAAATGCGCAGCGTCTGAAGCGTCATACCAGAGTTCGCGGCAAGATCTCCGGCACGCCCGAAAGACCTCGCCTGGACGTTTATCGCAGCAATGCGAATATCTACGCACAGATCATTGACGATGTAAATGGAGTCACTTTGGCTTCCGCATCCACTCTGGACAAGGCCTTCGAAGGTGCCACGGGCAACTGCGAAGCCGCATCCAAGGTTGGTAAGCTGCTGGCCGAACGTGCAGTTGCAAAGGGCATCAAGGCGGTCATCTTCGACCGCGGCGGCTATGTCTACCATGGCCGTGTCGCAGCTCTTGCCGACGGTGCGCGTGAAGGCGGACTCGAATTTTAAGGCAGGAGGAAGAAAAGATGGCTTACAATAAGGAAAGAGCGAACGACGCTCCCGAATTGATTGAAAAGGTTGTTTACCTGAACCGCGTTTCTAAGACGGTCAAAGGCGGCCGTGTCATGAAATTCTCCGCACTGGTCGTTGTCGGCGACGGCAAGGGCACGGTGGGCTATGGCCTGGGCAAAGCTGCAGAAGTTTCTGAAGCAATCCTGAAGGGCATTGCTGACGCGAAGAAGAACATGGTCAAGGTCACCCTCTCCGGGACGACCATTCCCCACGAAGTGATCGGCATCTATGGCGCTGGATCCGTTCTGATGAAGCCCGCTGCTGTCGGTACTGGCGTTATCGCCGGCGGCGCTGTCCGTGCTGTCATGGAAGCGGCTGGCATCACCAACATCCGCACCAAGTGCCTGCGCTCCAACAACCCGCAGAACGTTGTCAAGGCAACGATGCAGGGCCTGATGTCTCTGCGCGGCCCGGAAGAAATTGCTCGGATCCGCGGCAAGAGCGTCGAAGAGATCGTCGGTTAAGGAGGGCATTAACATGATGCTGAGAATTGAACTTGTTAAGAGCCTGAATGGCAGACTGAAGAAGCACATTGCGACTGCTGAGTCCCTGGGCCTGCGCCGGATCGGCCAGGTCACGGTTCAGCCGGATAACACCCAGACCCGCGGTAAGATCGCCAAGATCGGCTATCTGCTGAAGGTCACCGAAGTAGAATAAGGAGGAGACAAGATGGAACTGCATGAACTTGCTCCCGTTGCGGGTTCTACCCAGGTAGGCAAACGCAAGGGCCGCGGCTGCGGCACTGGCAACGGCAAGACCGCAGGCCGTGGGCATAAGGGCCAGAAAGCCCGTTCCGGCGGTAAGGTCCGTGTTGGCTTCGAAGGCGGCCAGATGCCTCTGGCACGCCGCATCCCGAAGCGCGGCTTCAACAACATCTTTGCAAAGCCCCTGACGGCAGTCAACGTTGCATGCCTCAATGCATTTGAGGACGGCGCTGTTGTCGACGCGGCTGCACTGATCGAAAAAGGCATCCTGCATGACTGCAAGTACGGTCTGAAGGTCCTGGCAAACGGCACTCTGACCAAGAAGGTCACTGTAAAGGCTGCGGCGTTCTCCGAAGGCGCCAAGGCTAAAATTGAAGAGGTAGGTGGAAAGGCAGAGGTGGTGTAAGTGTTCTCAACATTGCGCAACGCTTGGAAAATTCCGGAACTCCGCAAGAAACTGCTGTTTACACTCCTCATCCTCGTCATCTACCGGCTGGGCAACTGCATTACCGTCCCGTTTGTGGACGTTAAGCTCCTGGCAGAGACTTTTGATAATTACCTGAGCAACACCGTTCTTGGCCTGTTCAACGCCATGTCCGGTTCTGCGTTCTCAAATGCAACGGTCTTTGCGCTGTCGATCCAGCCGTATATCAACGCATCCATTATCATCCAGCTGCTGACCATCGCCATTCCTTCTCTGGAGCGTCTCCAGAAGGAGGGCGGCGAGGAAGGCCGCAAAAAGCTGGAAAAGATCACCCGCTACACGACGATCGGTCTGGGCCTGGTCATGGGCTTTGCCTACTGGGTCATGCTCAGAAATTACACCAACCAGGGCTATGCGATCCTTGGCCAGTCTGATTTCATCAGCGCTGCGGTCATCATCCTGTCCTTCACGGCTGGTTCCGCTTTTGTCATGTGGTTGGGCGAACAGATCACAGAATTTGGTATCGGCAATGGCATCTCCATTATCCTGTTTGCCAACATCATCTCCCGCATCCCGTCTGGCATCAGCACGATGGTGACCAACGTCGCCAATGGCGGCCTGGCTTGGTATGTTGCTCTGCTGCTCCTGGTCGGCATCCTGGCGCTGATCGTCCTGATCATTTTTGTGACGAATTCCGAACGCCGGATCCCGGTACAGTACGCAAAGCGTATGGTTGGCCGCAAGATGTACGGCGGCCAGAACACCCATTTGCCCATCAAGGTTAATATGTCCGGCGTTCTGCCCATTATCTTCGCCCAGTCCATCGCATCCCTGCCCGCGACGATCGCCATGTTCTGCGGCATGTCCAGCAGCAACGGCTGGTACAAGTACCTGTTCAGCCCGAGCAGCGTGATCTACGCTATCTGCTATTTCCTGCTGATTATCGCATTCTCCTATTTCTATGCGACGATCCAGTACAACCCGGTGGAGATCTCCAACAACCTGCAGAAGAACGGCGGCTTTATCCCTGGCTTCCGGCCCGGCAAGCCGACGGCAAACTTCATCAGCAAGGTGATCAACAAGATCACGTTCTTTGGCGCGCTCTATCTGGGTGTTGTCGCACTGCTGCCCATTATTGTGGGTGATATTCTGAAAATCTCGAACCTGTCCATCGGCGGTACATCGGTTATCATCGTCGTTGGCGTCGCACTGGAAACTGTGGCTGCTATGGAAGCGCAGATGCTGATGCGGCACTACAAGGGTTTCCTGGAGTAAGGAGGAATTTTCATGAAATTGATCCTTTTGGGCGCACCTGGTGCAGGCAAAGGCACGCAGGCAGAAATCATTGCATCCAAACTTTCCATCCCCACCATCTCGACCGGCAACATCCTGCGGGAAGCCATCCGGAACGGGACGAAGACGGGCCTGGAAGCCAAGCGTTATATGGACGAAGGCAAGCTGGTACCCGATGATGTCATCATCGGCATCGTGGCGGACCGTGTTGCACAGCCTGACTGCGCAGGCGGCTACATCCTCGACGGCATGCCCCGGACGATCCCGCAGGCGCAGGCACTGGAAGACCGCGGCATTCATTTTGACCATGTCATCTCCATTGAGATCGCCGATGAGGTGATCGAAAAGCGGATGACGGGCCGCCGGGTCTGCTCCTGCTGCGGCGCCAGCTATCACGTCGTCGCCAACCCGCCCAAGGCGGAAGGCGTCTGCGATAGCTGCGGCGGCGCCCTGGCAATCCGCAAGGATGACGCACCGGAGACGGTCCGCAACCGCCTCTCCGTCTTCCATAAGGAAACGGAGCCGCTGAAGGAATTCTACCAGAAGCTTGGCAAGCTGCAGCTGGTCGACGGCAATCAGCCGATCGAAAAGGCGACCAGCGCGATCATGGAAGTCCTGGGTGAGTAACTCATGATTCCGATAAAAAATGAACGCGAAATTGACGCAATGCGTCAGGCCTGTAAACTTACCGCGGCAGCCCGTGCTTTGGCCGGGAGAATGGTAAGGCCTGGGGTAACAACCCGTCAAATTGACAAGGCTGTCCACGATTTTATCGTGTCGCATGGCGCGAAACCTTCCTTTTTGCATTACGGCGGTTTCCCGGCCAGTGCGTGTATCTCCGTGAATGAGACCGTGATCCACGGCATTCCGGATCATCGCGTGCTGCGGGAGGGCGACATTGTCTCTGTAGATGTTGGCGCTTATTTTAAGGGGTTTCATGGTGACTGCGCCGCGACCTATGCTTGCGGAGAAATTTCTCCGCAAGCCAGGAAGCTCATTGACGTCACCAAACAGAGTTTTTTTGAGGGTTTGAAATTCGCAAAGCAAGGGTGTCGGATCTCCGACATCGGGCATGCGGTGCAAACGTATGTGGAAGCGAACGGTTTTTCTGTAGTACGCAGCTTCATAGGTCACGGTGTAGGTGCGCAGTTGCATGAAGAACCGGAAGTCCCGAATTTCGGGAAACCCGGCAGAGGTCCCCGGCTCATCCGCGGCATGACCATCGCCATTGAGCCAATGGTAACGGAAGGCACCTACGAAGTGCGGGTGCTCAAGGACCGTTGGACAACGGTGACCTGCGACGGCAAGCTGGCGGCCCACTATGAAAATACTGTGCTCATTACAGACGGCGAACCGGAAATACTCACCGTCGCCGAGGGGCTTTAGTATGGAAGTATCCAAATCGGACATTGTCATTTCGACAGCCGGACGAGACAGCGGCCTGATGTTCTATGTCCTTGCGACAAAGGACGATCTGGTCTGTATCGTAAATGGTAAAGAAAGAAAGCTCGAGCACCCCAAGTGGAAGAAGCTGAAGCATGTCCGTAAAGTCGCTCGGAGTGAAACCCGCGTTGCGGAGAAGATCCGCAGCGGTCAGCGGGTACTCAACAGCGAATTACGAAAGGATTTGGCCTGTTTGAGCCAGAAAATCAACAGTCATAACCAAGGAGGTTAATTAACTTGGCAAAAGACGGCGTAATCGATATTGAGGGCATCGTTACCGATGCACTGCCGAATGCTATGTTCAAGGTCGATATCGGCAACGGGCATACCATTCTGGCGCACATTTCCGGCAAGCTCAGAATGAATTATATCAAGATCTTGCCCGGTGACAAGGTTACAGTTCAGATGTCTCCGTATGATCTGACCGTTGGCCGGATCACCTGGAGAAGTAAGTAATTAGAGACATCGTGCTCATTTGGAGGTTAACAGTATGAAGGTAAGACCGTCCGTAAAGCCCATGTGCGAAAAATGCAAGATCATTAAGCGCCATGGACGCGTTATGGTAATTTGCGAAAACCCGAAGCATAAGCAGAGACAAGGCTAATAGGAGGTGCTGAAGTAGTATGGCACGTATTGCTGGTATTGACCTGCCCCGTGATAAGAGAATTGAAATTGGTTTGACCTATATTTTTGGTATCGGCAGAAAGAGCGCGTCTGACATCCTGAAGATGGCAAACGTTGATCCCGATATCCGCGTTAAGGACCTGACCGCAGACCAGGAATCTGCGCTGCGTGAAGTCATTGATAAGCACTACACCATCGAAGGTGACCTGCGCCGTGAAGTCGCGATGAACATCAAGCGGCTGACGGAGATCGGCTGCTATCGTGGTGTGC
Organism: uncultured Oscillospiraceae bacterium; assembly: GCA_934615645.1. Lineage (GTDB taxonomy): Bacteria > Bacillota > Clostridia > Oscillospirales > Oscillospiraceae > SVMC01. The sequence continues at coordinate 9,557 of CAKTTR010000025.1, forward strand.
GGCATCGCCGTGGCCTGCCGGTCAGAGGGCAGCGCACGAAGACGAATGCCAGAACCCGCAAGGGCCCGAAGAAGACCATTGCGAATAAGAAGAAGTAAGGGAGGGATATGAAATGGCAAAAGCTGTAAAGAAGACCATCAAGCGCCGTCGTGAGCGCAAGAACATTGAAAAGGGCGCCGCTCATATCCGCTCTTCGTTCAACAACACCATGGTGACCATTACCGATCTGAACGGTAATGCGATCTCTTGGGCCTCCTCCGGTGGCCTGGGCTTCCGCGGAAGCAGAAAGTCCACCCCGTACGCGGCGCAGATGTGCGCTGAGACGGCGGCCAAGGCAGCTGTCGATATCTGCGGCCTGAAGACGGTCGAAGTTTACGTCAAGGGCCCCGGCCAGGGACGTGAAGCTGCGATCCGTGCACTGCAGTCCGCTGGCCTGGAAGTCGTTATGATCAAGGACGTTACGCCCATTCCCCACAATGGCTGCCGTCCTCCCAAGCGCCGCCGCGTATAATTCGACAAGGAGGAAATTGAACAATGGCAAAAAATACTCAGCCTGTTCTGAAACGCTGCAGAACTTTGGGCGTGTCTCCCGCTGCGATGGGTTACAGCAAGTCTTCTAACAAGAACCCCGGCGGCCAGAGACGGGCTAAGAAATCCGAATATGCAATGCAGATGACCGAGAAGCAGAAGGTCAAATTCGTCTATGGCATCCTGGAAAAGCAATTCCGGGGCTATTACGAAAAGGCAGCCCGCGCCGAGGGCAACACCGGCGAGATCCTGCTGAGCCTGATCGAGCGTCGTCTGGACAATGTCGTTTATCGTCTGGGCTTTGCTTCCACCCGTCGTGAAGCGCGCCAGCTGGTCAACCATGGCCACTACACCGTCAATGGCAAGCGGGTCAACATCCCGTCTTACATGGTCAAGGTCGGTGACGTGATCGCCGTGTGCGAAAAGAGCAGCTCCAACAATCGCTTCAAGAAGATGAAAGAGGATAATGCGTTTGTCGCTGCCCCCAAGTGGCTGGACCGCGATACCAACAACCTGCAGGGTAAGGTCATCGCTCTGCCTGCTAGAGACGATATCGACTTTGAGATCGCAGAACACCTGATCGTCGAATTGTACTCCAAGTAATGCGTCACCCTCGTTTATTGGTAAGCTGAAGAACACCACCGAAGCTTTTGTTTCGCATTTGATAAGGAGGGTATTTATTTAAATGGTAGAAATTGAAAAGCCGCGCATTGAATGCATTGATTCTCCTGAGGATGCCTCCTACGGAAGATATATTGTGGAGCCTTTGGAAAGAGGCTACGGCACCACCCTGGGCAACTCCCTGCGGCGGATCCTGCTGTCCTCCCTGCCTGGCACTGCCGCGACGTCCATCCGGATCGCCGGTGTGCAGCACGAATTTTCCACGATCCCCGGTGTGAAGGAAGATGTGACGGAAATCGTCCTGAACATCAAACGGATCATCGCCCGGATGCACTGCGATGGGGTAAAGACCGTATACATTGATGCGGCGGGAGAATGTGAGGTCACGGCCGGTGATATCAAGTCGGATGGCGAGATCGAAATCCTGAATCCGGATCTTCACATCTGCACCCTTGGCCCGGATGCGACCCTCAATATGGAAATTACCATGAGCCATGGCCGTGGCTATGTTCCGGCGGACCGCAACAAGACCCCGAACATGCCCATCGGCACAATTGCAGTAGATTCGATTTATACCCCCGTCTACAAGGTGAATTATACGGTGGAAAACACCCGTGTAGGCAACATGACGGACTACGACAAGCTGACGCTTGAGGTCTGGACGGACTCGACCATCTCCGCGCGGGATGCCGTCTCGCTGGGCGCAAAGATCCTTGCCGACCATCTGACGCTGTTCACTGACCTGAGCGAGACTGTCGCCCAGAAGTCGACCGTGGTCGAAAAGGACGTTCCCAACAAGAATAAGGTCCTGGAGCTGACCATTGAGGAGCTTGATCTGTCTGTCAGAAGCTTCAACTGCTTGAAGCGTGCGAACATCAACAATGTTGAGGATCTGATCTCCAAGAGCGGTGATGACATGATGAAGGTTCGTAATATGGGCAGAAAGTCCCTTGAAGAGGTGCAGAACAAGCTGGCAATGATGGGCCTGTCCCTGGCCAGCGATGATTCGACCAACAACAATAACTAAGATTTAACCTTTCAGAAGGAGGAATCCGAAATGTTCGGAACTCGTAAACTCGGCAAGAAGAGTGACCAGCGTAAAGCGATGCTCCGCCAGCTGACGACCGATCTGCTCGCCTATGGCAAGATCGAGACAACCTTCTACAGAGCGAAGGAAGTGCAGCCTGTCGTTGAGAAGATGATCACTCTGGGCAAGAAGCAGGGCCTGGCGAACTACCGCAGAGCGCTGTCCTATCTGACCAAAGAGGATGTTGCAAAGAAGCTGTTTGACGAAGTTGCGCCCAAGTATGCAGAGCGCAACGGCGGCTACACCCGCGTGACTCGCATCGGGCCCCGCCGCGGTGATGCAGCGGAAGTTGCAGTTATCGAATTGGTGTGATCCATCTGAAACCCCCTGCAGCGATCGCTGCAGGGGGTTTTTATGCTCTGATAAGGGGCGCAGGCGCAGGAAAAACAGATAGGAGCAGGGGGAAATTTTTTCGGAATTTAGTTGACAAACGTTAACTCCTGTGCTAAACTGCAAGTATAACAGCTGTTAACTACGCGAGGAGGAAGCGTTATGGATGCGATAAAACTATCCGATGGGGAATGGAAACTGGTTAAGGCCCTCTGGCGGCAGCAGCCGCAGACGCTGGCAGAATTGGTCGCGGGCCTGCATGACGAGACGGGCTGGAGCAAATCGACGGTTTTTATGATGCTCAAGCGGCTGATCGCCAAAGGTGCGGTGGCGATGGACGACAGTGGGAAGTATCAAATGTACCGCGCCGCCATTGCCTACGAGGATGTGGCGCCGGAGGAGACGGAATCGTTCTTAGAAAAGGTCTATGACGGCAGCGTCGGGATGTTGGTCTCCAATTTGGTTGGCCGGGGCGCGTTGTCGGACGCGGAGATCCGGGAGCTGCGGGCGATCCTCGATGCAGCAGAGGGAAAGGAGGCGCCGCCGTGCTGAGACAAATGATTGCAGTCTCGCTGCTGATCGTGGTCGTTCTGCTGGTGCGGGCGGTATTCCGGAACCGGGTGCCGAAGCGAATGCTCTACGCCTTGTGGCTGGTCGTCCTGTTCAAACTGCTTTTGCCGGGGACGCTGCTCTCGCTGCCGGTTTTGCCGGCCCAGTCCCAGGCCGCGCCGGTACAAACGCCAACGGCAGCGCAGCAGGAGACACCGGCAACGCAGCAGATGGAGCCGCAGCAGCCGACACCGCAGCAGCCATTGCCGCAGCTTGCGGCAGCAGCCCGCGCGAATGCCGCCGCGTGGAACCCTACGCTGGTTTTTCAGACCGTCTGGGCTGTCGGCAGCGGCGCGCTGGCGATCTGGATGGCGCTGACCTGGGTCAGCTTCAATCGGCGGCTGCGGCGAACACGCCGGAAGCTGGTCCAATGGGGCAGGGTCAGCATTTATGTTTCGACCGCGGTAAAAGCGCCGTGCCTGGCGGGATTTCTCCCGGCGGTCTACCTGACGGAGGATGCCGCCCGGTCCAAAGAGATCGAGCTGATCGTGCAGCATGAGCTGACACATCTGCGGCATTTGGATTTTTTCTGGTCAGCCTGTGGGACTCTGGCGGTCATCGCCTATTGGTGGAATCCGCTGATCTGGATCGCCGCCGTTTGCGCCAAGCGGGATGCGGAGCTGGCCTGTGACGAGGCTGTCGCGGCGAAGTTGGATCCCCCGGCCCGCCTGGCGTACGCTCGAACGATCCTGGCGCAGCTGCCGTGCAAAAATCCTGGCCTGAGCCTGGCCGGGCGGCCGGTGAAGGCACGGATCCTGTTTTTGACCAAGCAGCAGCGAAGCAGCGCCTTGTGCGTGATCCTGGCGCTGGCCCTCATTGCCTTTGCCACCGGCTGCTCTATCTCGGAGCTGACGCAGCGGGAGAGCAAGACGGCGGATGCGCCGCAGCAGGCAAGGCTGCTGGCAAACAGCCAGGGCCAGGGAACGCTGCAGACGCCTGAGACACCGGATGCATCAGATGCCATCGCACTTCCGGCGGACGTTGCCGCCTGGGTCAGTGCCAACCTGCCGGACACGTTTGCGGTGCTGGCAAGCCAGCCGGTTTCTTTTGAGAGTGCAGACTATCTGCTCCTGCTCGCGGGCACGAAGCAGACGGGGGCAAGCGGCTACACCGGCTACCAGGCCTTTGCGCTACAGGCGGCGCAGGACGGCGGCTACCAGCTGTATGCCTGGAGCGAAATGCAAAGCAGCGCAGACGCCGCACTGGCCTGCACGATGAAGACGGATGAGTTCAGCGCGGTCTACGGCGTCACAGCAGGCGGTTACGATGCTGCGACGGTATCCTTTGCCGATGGCAGCCAGGAGGCATTGGCCCTTTCGTCGGATGCGCCGTACCTGGAGGCCTTCCCCGGCCGGGGGAAGGCGATCACCGCAGTCACCCTGACAGACGGCAGCAAGACCTCCCGCTGGCCGGTCGATACGGCAGCGGGTGAGACGGATGCTTACCCCGGCGACGGCGTATGGGAGCGTGTCCACAGCCGGCTGGCCGAGGCAAGCTGGGATGGTGCTTCGGAGGAGGCCATCCAGCAATTCCAGCTGGCGGACAGCACAGCGGCAGACGGCAGTGTCACCCAGTGGCCCCAGTATTATGCCGCGTTCGTTACCTATTTTGCCAAGATGCAGGCCAATCTGCATTATCTGACCTCTGACGCGGTCTGGACCCTGGCCCCGTCAGAGGACGGGCAGACCATGGCGGTCACCATGACGTATGGCGATGCATCGCAGACGCTGGTCTATGGCCTGGACGGTCAAATATCCCCCAAGAATTAAATGGAAAATGGAACTGAAAATGCGGCCCCTTCCTGCTTGCAGGAAGGGGCCGCGTTGCGGTGAATCCGTTATTTTTTCTCCAGCCGCTGCTTCATATAAAGGTGCGCGCTGTTTTCCAACGTGTCATCCAGAGGGGGGAGCGTAGCGTCGCCGTATTTATAGGCGAGGGCCGTCTGCAGAATATGGTCGCAGAGGGCGGGGTTTTTCGGCAGCAGGCAGCCGTGGGAATAGGTCGCGAAGACGTTGTTGAACCGCGCGCCCTCGCCGCCGTCCTCGCCGTTGTTACCGTAGCCCGCCAGGACGCGGCCCATGGGGCGCACGCCGCTGCCGAGATAGGTCTTCCCAGCGTGGTTTTCAAAGCCGACGACCGTTTGCCCGGGTAGATCGTCACAGGTGAACATATAATTGCCGATCAGCCGCTTGGTGCAGCCGATGGTGTAGAGGTTCAGCGCGCCGGTGAAGTCGCATTGCTCGCCGTCCCAGGTTTTGTAATAATTCCCCAGCATTTGATAGCCGCCGCAGATGGCGAGGAAGGTCTTGCCGTCGTTCACGGCGGCTTTGATCTCTGCGGTCTTGGCGCCGTGCAGGTCTTCTAAAAGCACTTCCTGCTCAAAATCCTGGCCGCCGCCGATGAAAAACAGGTCGTAATCCGCGGCCTTCAGCGGCATACCGACGGAGATGTTCGTCGTCGTGACGGCGATATCCCGCCAACGCAGGCGGCGCTCCATGCAGAGGATATTCCCGCGGTCGCCATAGAGGTTTAAGATATCGGGGTAGAGGTGACAAATTTTTAATTCCATCTTGCCCCTCCTTATTCCCAGAAGGCTTTGAAGCCGTAGTTTTTGCTGATGACCGTCCGCAACTCCAGCATGGCGGTATACGTCGGCATGATAAAGACGGGCTTGTCCTGCCGGACGCAGGCCTGGACCAGCGCTGGGTAGTCCTTGATGACTTGGATCTTCTCCACGGGGACACCGGCGTATTTAAAGCGGACCGCCATATCCTCCGCGCGCACGCCGGAGACGAGCAGGCCGCTGAGCCGGTCGCCCAGGGCGGCGATGCGCTCAAAATCGACATCCCAGATCCAGCTGACGTCCTTGCCGTCCTGTGCCCGGTCGTTCAGGCAGCAGACGAAGAGGAAGGGATCTGTCGTCTGGGTCAGGAAATTCAGGACCTGGTTACACCCGGCGGGGTTTTTGATGAGGATCATCCGCAGGCTGGTGCCGCCGATCTCAAATTTTTCCATCCGGCCGAAGCCGCAGGCAAATTCCGAGAGGGATTTGGAGACGACCGCCGCATCCAGCCCCATGGCTTGCCCGGCTGCCATACAGGCGCAGGCGTTATAAATATTGTAGCCGCCCGGTAGATTGATGTTGGTGCGGTACGTCTCGCCCCCGGCGACCAGGTCGACTTCGGAGTGCTCCGCGTCTGAGGTGAGAACATCCTGCACATAGACCCGGGGCGACGGGCGGCAGTAGCCGCAGGCTGGGCAGCGGTAGCCGCCCAGGTGGCCGTAGGTCACGTAATCGTAGGTATAGGCGTGCTTGCAATGCAGGCAGTAGGGCGCGTCAGACAGCTCCTGCACCCGGTCGCGGTAGATCGGCGTATTGACGCCGTAGTAGAGGACGGGGTTGGGCACTTCCTCGGCCAGGGACGCCGTCAGGGAGTCGTCCGCATTCAGGCACAGCTGCGCGTTGGGGCTATGCTCGATGCCGATCTTGATATTGTTCCGCGTGTGCGTGACCTCGCCGTAGCGGTCAAGCTGATCGCGGAAGATGTTGGTGACGACGATGACCTTTGCATCGACATAGTTGCTGATCGCCTTGAACGCAGCCTCGTCCGACTCGATCAGTGCGTGGGTGAATTTGCATTTGCCACCGAGGGTGGAATGCATGGCAAACTCAGCGGTGACGCCGCTCAGCAGATTTGCGCCGGATTTATTGGCAAAGTAAGAGATTCCAGCGTCGATCCACGCCTGCTCGATCATGCGAGAGGTCGTGGTTTTTCCGTTGGTGCCCGTGACGATCAGCGTCGTCACGTCTTTGGCCAGATAACCCAGCAGATCGGGGCAAACTTTCAATGCCAGGCGGCCTGGCATATCCGTCCCACCCCGACCCAGCAGCCGAATGGCGAACCGGGAGAGCTTGCAGACACAGATGGCTGTAGCTACTCGTAGTTTCATACCAAACAATATACCACAAAATGGACGGGAACGCAAGAAAATGGCGGGTTTTTTCTAAGATTACTTGCATCGACGGTTACAATTTGTTACAATAATCATAACAAGTCTGTAAGGAGTGACGCGATGAAACTCATTTCTTGGAATGTCAACGGCCTGCGGGCCGTGGTCAAAAAGGGCTTTGCCGATCAATTTGCGGCGCTGGACGCCGACGTGTTCTGCCTACAGGAGACAAAGCTCCAGCAGGGGCAGATCGACCTGCCGCTCCCGGGCTACCGGCAGTACTGGTCCTATGCTGAGAAAAAGGGCTATGCAGGGACGGCAATCTTCACAAAGCGCGCGCCGCTGGCTGTGACCTATGGCCTGGGCGACCCTGCCCTCGATGGGGAGGGGCGGATCATCACGCTGGAGTTTCCGCAGTTTTACTGCGTGACCTGTTATACGCCCAACGCCCAGGATGGGCTGCGGCGGCTGGATTTCCGGATGCAGTGGGACGACGCCTTCCGGGCACATCTTTCCGTGCTGGATGCAAAGAAGCCTGTCGTCGCCTGCGGGGATCTCAATGTCGCCCACGAGGAGATCGACCTCAAGAACCCGGGTACGAACCGTGGCAACGCCGGATTTTCCGACGAAGAGCGCGCCCAGTTTACCCGCCTGCTGGAAGCGGGCTTTACCGATACCTTTCGGTATCAAAATCCGGGCCTGACCGGCGCGTACTCCTGGTGGAGCTATCGCTTCCACGCCCGGGAGAAGAATGCCGGGTGGCGCATCGACTATTTCCTGATCTCCGACCGGCTGCGCCCGGCGCTGCAGCGGGCGGACATTTTGCAGGATATCATGGGCTCAGATCACTGCCCGGTACAAATCACCCTGGATGAGAAAGGATGGCAAGTATGAAAGCACGATTGCACAGAATCTGCGCCCTGGCCCTCTGCCTGGCGCTGTTGGCGGCCCTGGCGCTGCCCGCGATGGCTCTGCAGGCGGATGATTGGGCGCTGCCGGAGCTGGAGCAGGCCAGTCAGGCGGGGATCCTCCCGGTATCGCTGGAGAGCGCGGACCTGACCCAGCGGCTGACCCGGCAGGAGATGTGCCAGGTGGTGGTACATACCTTTTCTAAACTGGTGGGCAAGACGCTGTACCCCGCCAGCACCCGCCATTTCACGGATACGGACAACGCGGATATCTGCATCGCCCAGGAGCTGGGCATCGTCAGCGGCTATCCGGATGGCGCCTTCCGGCCCAATGCCACGATCACCCGCGAGGAATTCTGCCAGGTGACGGCCAGCTTCTTTGCCGCCCTCGGCTGGGATACGGCGGCTCCAGTCCTGGCCCGTTTTACAGATCGCGGCCAGATCAGCGCTTGGGCACGCAATGCGGCGGCGACGGCGGCAGAGCTGGAGATCGTCGCCGGGAACCCGGACGGGACCGTCGCGCCGCAGCAGAACAGCAGCTGCGAGCAGACGCTGGCCATGCTGCTGCGGGCGTATCGCTATCTGGAAAAGCTGCTGGGCAAGACGGAGGAGCAGCCTGCGTCTGCGCAGCCGGGGGATTATACCTGTTCTACCTGGGCGGCGGAGGAGATGGCAACGCTCTATGGGCTTGGCCTGCTTCCGCAGGAGCTGCAGGCAGCGGACCTGACAAAGCCCATCACCCGCAGCCAGATCTGCGCGGCGGCGGTTTTGGTCTATCAAAAGCTGACTGGGCAGGCGGAGCTACAACCGGCGGGCGTCCATTTCAGCGATACGGACGACGCGACGGTGAATGTCGCCTATGAGCTGGCGCTGATCTCCGGCTATCCGGATGGGACCTTCCGCCCTGCGGCGCAGATGACCCGGGAGGAGTTTTTTGTGATCGTCAAGAACGTCCTGACTGCCTGCGGCTGGACCGCGCCGTCAGACGCGGCGGCACTGGAGACGGCGTTTACGGACGCTGCGTCCATCGGCGGCTGGGCCCAGGCGGCGGTGGGGCTGCTCTACCGGCTGCAGGTCGTCTATGGGACGACTGGCGGGGCCATGGCGCCGACGGCCGCCATCACCCGGCAGGAGGGCCTGGCGATGTTCTGGCGGGCGTATCAGTATGTGAGCCCCTGGTACGCGGAAAATCCGCTGGCACGGATCACAGGGCCTCTGGTGGCCAATAGCACGGCCCAGGCCGTTGTCGAGTTGGCGCTGCGGTATGTCGGCTACCCCTATACCTGGGCAGGCGCCAGCCCGGAGACGGGCTTTGACTGCTCTGGCTTCACGAGCTATATCTATAAGCAATTTGGCTATACCCTGAACCGGACGGCGGCCGGGCAGATCAACGACGGCATCGGTGTGGCACGGGATCAGCTTCTGCCGGGGGATATTATCATTATGTCCGTCCACGGGGATATTACCCGCGTGGGCCACGTCGCGATCTATATCGGCGATGGGAAGATGGTACACGCCCAGAGCAGCGCTACTGGCGTATGCGTCACGCCGGTTTCCAATTATAACGCGCGGTATATTACAGCCCGGAGAATTATTTATTGATACGGAACTACCCGCAATGCGGGCAGCGCAGCAGGCCCGTCATGCCAGGAGCGGCATGGCGGGTTTACTGCGCTCTCTTTTGCAGGATGACGGCCAGGCGCGGGGGCCCGGTGAAAGGCAGGGACGATAGCAAGGGGAAATATGCCTGATTTTTGCATCATTGCGGGAAAAATAGGATATGAAACCGGTTACATTCTGACTTAGTAATACAAACCGCGAAAATACGGTGGGAAAGGGCGCCTGTGCTTGCCAGACAAAGGGTGGCAAGCACGGGCTGCGTGGTCGTTCCAGCGGAATGTGCGGCGAAAATGGGGCGTCTTGGGCGGCTGTTACAGGGATGGAGCGTTGCGCAGCGCGGCGCTGAAAGGCAGCGGCGTCCATTGCTGCAGGGCAGATCTGGCGGAAGCGCAGCAGAAAAAGTGGAATACAAGGGCGCTGATTCGAGATCGCGGAACAAAACGTGCGATTCGATGCAATAGAGTATGAGAAAAATAGCGCGGTGGTGGGACCAGCGTATTTTTGTGTTCGTCCAAAAAGAGAGCGACAGTTTTGAACGAAAACTGGACGGTTATTCGGAAAAGATGGGCAATATCGCAAGATTCCAACGGATTTTGCCGGAAAATATGAGAAAGTTTCGCCTTTGTGAAACGTTCAATTGGTATTGCGGAATGAAGAATCTGTTTTTTTAACAAAAAACAGGGCGAAAAGATGCGATAAATATAGAAAATATGACTAGTTGACACCGAAAATATGTAATACATATTTTGGGGCGGCTACCAGTAGACAAGCGCAAGTGGATGGATTCTGAAAAAGCAGTTTTCCGCATAAAATCCCGGTTTTTCGGCCTTTTTTTGAGAAAAATCGTCATACAAGCGACGAAGCAGGAAGCGGCTGTTCAACAGGTTGAAAATATGTAATACATGTGAACGACAACGAAAGACGCGAAATTCCGCGGCGCTGTACAAAAATCTCTGCGGGGTTTATTGACGAATTTGCACAAATATGTTAGATTATTTACGTCGGCAAGCAAAATAATCACAAATGATTATGGGAATGTTTTTAAAAAGGAGAAATTTATCATGAGCACGCAAAGCACCGCTAAGGGCGGCTGGTTTGATAGAACCTTCCGTCTGAGCGAAAAACACACCACGGTAAAGAGAGAATTCTTGGCAGGTTTGACTACCTTCCTGACGATGGTTTACATCGTAGCCGTTAACCCCTCGATTTTGGGGGACGCTGGCATGGACAAGAATGCTCAGTTCTATGCGACTGCGATCTCCTCGGCTATCGCCTGTATCGCAATTGCATTCTATGGTAACTTCCCGTTTGCACTGGCACCGAGTATGGGCCTGAACGCATACTTTGCGTACACGGTCTGCGGTACGATGGGCCTGTCCTGGCAGAATGCGTTGGCTTGCGTATTCACCTCCGGCATGCTGTTCATCGTTCTGGGCTTCTTCGGCGTCCAGCAGAGAATTTGCGACGATCTGCCTGACGTTGTTAAAAACTCCGTCGGCGCTGGCGTTGGCTTCTTCATCTCCCTCATCGGTTTTGAAAATGCCGGCTTGATCGTTGGCAATCCTTCGACTCTTGTAACCCTCGGCGATCTGGGTAACCCCGGTGTGCTGCTGGCACTCTTCGGCGTTATGCTGACCGCTATTCTGATGATCAAGAAGGTCCCCGGCTCGATCCTGATCAGCATCGTTGTTGTCACGATCCTTGGCTTCTTTGTCACCAACCCCGAAACCGGCCTGAAATATACGGTCTTGCCCGAGCAGCTCATCAAGTTTGAGAACCCCATCAAGGCGATGGAACCCTCTCTCCTGAAGCTGACCTACAAGGGCATGTTCGATGGCAACATTGCTGAAATTATGCAGGTCGTGTTCGTTATTATCAGCTTCTTCTTCGTTGACCTCTTCGGCTCTGTCGGCGTCCTGCTTGGTCTTGCCAGCGCAGCTGAAATGGCTGACGAAAACGGCAACGTCCCCGGCGCAGGCAAGGCCCTGACGGTCTCTGCGGCTGGCGCTGCTGTCGGCGCTCTGCTGGGCACCTCCACTGTCACCATCTATGGCGCTGAAAGCTCCACTGGTATCGCAGTTGGCGGCCGTACCGGTCTGACCGCGCTGTTTATTGGCTTGCTGTTCATCGTCGTGCTCTTCCTCAGCCCGCTGTTCCTGATGATCCCGTCCTGCGCGACTGCGCCGGCACTGATCATCATCGGCACCCTGATGATCGAGCCTCTGATGCACATGGATCTTGGCGATCTGACGGTCGCACTTCCCGCTTTCCTGTGCGTCGCGATGCAGCCCTTCTCTTACAACATCGCATACGGCATTCTGTTCGGCTTGCTGTCCTATGCGATCGTCACCATCGCTTCCAAGCGCACCAAGGAAATCAAGGCTACCACTTGGGTCCTGATCGTCCTGTTCGCTGCTTACTTCGTACTCGACGTACTGCTTTAAGCTTCTATTAAGTTATACTCCGTATTTTATGTTTGCTCGACATACAAACGCCCATGGCTCCGTGGCCATGGGCGTTCGTTTGTCTAACGAGGGGACTATCGCACAGCGGGTGGCTTGCTGTGCGGTACAGTAAAGCAGAGCGCGCTGCGGCTCTCTCGTGGTCGTGCAGGCGGCTGCGGATAGAGCAGGGGGTCTACCGCGCGGCAGGGACCATTGGCGGCGCACAGCAGCGCACAGCGCTGCTGTGGGGTACATGGCTTGGACTTCTACCGGCTGCAGTGCGATGCCTATAGTCAGTCTGGCGCTTGCTGTACAGGCGGCGTTGGCGGATAAAAACCGGCCTGCCGCGTATGATGCGGCAGGCCGGAAGACGCTGTGCAGTTGGGATTGGCCCTTACCCAATCAATCCAATGATAAAGATCGCCAGGATCATGATCGGTAGAACGATCAAAAACACCCAGCGCATCCAGGATGAGACCTTGAGGCCCTTGCCGGTGTTCGCCTCCAGCTGGTAATTCCGGAAGCCCCAGCCCCAGCGGGTGACGCAGAAGAGCAGATAGACCAGAGAACCCAGGGGCAGCAGAATATTGCTGACGAGGAAATCCTCACTGTCGAGCACGTCCCGCCCGCCGATGGGGTGGAAGTCGCTGAGAATATTATACCCCAGCACACAGGGAATGCTGGCAAGCAGAATGACGATGCCGTTGATCAACGCCGCCTTTTTCCGGCTCCAGCCAAAGGTATCCATGCAGGTGGACATAATATTTTCAATGACGGCGATGACCGTCGAGAACGATGCAAAGGTCATAAACAGGAAGAACAGCGTGCCCCAGATGCGGCCGCCTGCCATATTGACGAAGACATTGGGCAGCGTCACAAAGATCAAGCTTGGGCCCGACGTGACCTCGACACCGTAGCTGAAGCAGGCGGGGAAGATGATCAGCCCCGCCGCGATGGCGACGAAGGTATCCAGCACACAGATACGGGCGCCTTCGCCCAGCAGCGTGTGCTCTTTGCCCATATAGCTACCGAAGATTTCCATGGCGGCGATGCCCAGGCTGAGGGTGAAGAATGCCTGGTTCATTGCCGCGGCGATGACCTGCCCCAGGCCGACGGACTTGACTGTCTCAAGATTCGGCACCAGGTAGAAGCGGACGCCTTCCTTCGCACCGGAGAGGGTGAAGCTGTGGATCGCCAGGATCAGGATCAGCACGAACAGGGCGCTCATCATGACTTTACTCACCCGCTCCAGGCCTTTGCGGACACCGACGCTGCAGATCAGTACGCCAGCCACGACCGTCACCGCCATCCAGAGACCCATCTGACCGGGGTCCGCCAGCATATCGGAAAAGACCTGCCCGCTGGCTGCCGCGTCCATCCCCGGCTGAAATACGCCGGTGGCAAATTTGAAAAAGTAATTGAGCATCCAGCCGGAGACATTGGTATAGTACATCATCAGCAGATAGCAGCCCAGGAGGGCGAACCACCCGTGGGTATGCCACTTGGCGCCGGGCTTTTCCAGCGCGCGGTAAGCCAGAATGGCGCTCTTGCGGCTGGCGCGGCCGACGGCCAGCTCCATCGTCAGCACCGGCAGCCCCAGGACCACCAGCATGACCAGGTACAGCAGGACGAACAGCCCGCCGCCGTTCTGCCCGACGATAAACGGGAACCGCCACACATTGCCGATGCCCACGGCGCAGCCTGCACTGACGAGCAGAAAGCCCAGCCGGGATTTAAAAGATTCTCTCTCCACGTTTTCTCTCCTTTATTCTATTGCAAATTGCTGCCGCGCAAAAGGCGCAGCTTGTTTAGTATAAAAAAATCTGCGGAGCTTGTCAAGCGATGACCCAGGGCGGCAGTTTTTCTGCTTGCAAAGTGCGCGGGCGGGGCGCTATAATAGACCCAATTTCTAATCTGAATTTTCAGAAAGGGGACGTTACCATGGAAGCTTATACCATCACCCCCGCTGCACCGGCGGACGCGGCGGCTATTTTGGATTACTTAAGGCAGCTTGGCGGCGAGACGGACAACCTGAGCTTCGGCGCGGAGGGCTTGCCCTTCACCGTTGCGGAGGAGGAAGCGTATCTGGCGGCCCGGGAGGGGTCGCGGGATTGCCAAATGCTCCTGGTAAAGAGAAACGGGCAGATCATCGGCGATGCCAGCGTGGAGCGCCTGCCCCGGCGGATGTGCCACCGCGGCAGCATCGGCATCTCCGTATTGAAAGCCCACTGGGGCCGGGGCATCGGCAGCGCGCTGATGGCGCAGCTCATTGCCTTTGCCAGGGAAAACGGCTTTGCCCAGCTGGAGCTGGAGGTCCGCAGCGATAACGCCCGGGCCATCCGGCTCTATGAGAAATTCGGCTTTCAAAAGCTCTGCACCCATCCGGATTTTTTCCGCATCGGCGGCCAGCGCTTTGCCTTTGATTTGATGCTGCTCCCCTTGGATTGAATGGGCCGAAGGTCCGATTAGAATCGTATCGCACACAGGAATTGGAAGGGACGGAGGGAAATATGTTAGATCGCAAAGGATTTGATTTATGGGCGGATGGATATGACCGGTCGGTTGGGTTGTCCGAGGAAGAGAATGCCTATCCGTTTGCAGGGTACAAAACGGTCCTCGGCATGATTTATGAAACGATCCTGGAAAAGGAAACCCCCGTCGTTCTGGACATCGGGTTTGGGACAGGCGAAAAAGCTTTATGAGCACGGCTGCCATATTTATGGGCAGGATTTTTCGACAAGGATGATCGAGCTGGCTTCTGAAAAGATGCCGGAGGCCCATCTTTATCAAGGGGATTTTACAAAAGGCTTGGTGGAACCGCTCGGGCAGGCGCGCTATGATTTTATCGTTGCGACTTATGCCATCCACCATTTAACAGATCCGCAAAAGGTCGATTTTTTGAAGGAGTTGCTCGATTGGTTAAACGAGGGCGGGAAAATTTTGATCGGCGATGTCGCCTTTGCAACGCGGGAGGAATGGGCGCGATGCAAGAAAGACTGCGGCGATGCCTGGGATGGCGACGAGAGCTACTGCGTTGCGGAGGAATTAAGAAGCGCGTTTCCCAATTTGCATTTTGAAAAAGTGACATTTTGCTCTGGCGTCCTGGTACTAACCAGATAAATCAGGAAAGAGCATGGCAGCGCCCCTGTCCGCTATTGCGGATAGGGGCGCTGCCATATTGCAGTCAATCCATGCTGCCCGGCAGTGGTCCCAGGCCGATGGCTTGGAGAAATTCAGAGAGCGCCGCCAGATACGCGGATTTGTCCACCAGATAGCTGATGCCGTGCCCCGCTTTGGGGATGACACACAGACGCTTGACCGGCGCGCGGCAGCGGGCATAGAGGTCGCGGCTCATCTGGCAGGGGACGAAGTTGTCCCCGCTGCCATGGAGGAGCAGCACTGGCGTCTGGCAGCGGTCCATTGCGGCCAGGGCGGTGTCTTCCTCCAAATCAAAGCCGCCGAACAGCCGCCCGCCCAAGCGAATGAGCCAGTACAGGGGGCGGACGGGGTAGTGCATCTGCCGCAGCACCTTTTCAATGATCGCCCGGGGCGATGTGTAGCCGCAGTCGGCCACGATCCCTGCGACCTGTGGCGGTAGGGATGGCCCCGCCGCCATCAGGACCGTCGCCGCGCCCATGGAGATGCCGTAGAGCAGGATCTTCGTCTCCGGGCCGTATGCTTGCAGCAGATACTGCACCCAGGCTTGGCAGTCCTCCCGCTCCCGGATGCCGAAGGTCAGGTATTTGCCCGCGCTGCGCCCGTGGGCCCGCTGGTCCGCCAGCAGGACTCGGAAGCCGGCAGCTTGGGCCTCCCGCAGGCCGCCGCAGAAATCCCGCTCGGCGGTGCTTTTGTACCCATGCAGCATCAGCATGACCGGGGCATCCGGGGCGGCGTCGTAGAATTTCCCGTGCAGCCGCAGCCCGTCGGGGCTTTGGATCCAGACGTCCTGGTAGGGCACAGCCAGCGCGTCCTCCACCAGCTGCCGGGCTTCGTCCCGGTAGGGGGCATATTGGCTGCCCCGGGGGAAGGCAAAGGGGTCACCATCGGTGCGCTGCACCCAAAACGCCAGGCGGCAGCAGATATACGCCGCCAGCAGCACCAGACCTGCCACGCCCAGTAGCGCCAGGCCGATCCAACACCAGATCATGTTCTAGCCACTCCTTCCCACGGGCATACACGCCCGATTTTTATGATTCACTCTTATTATACCCGAACCCGCCTCAAAAAGCAAAGCCGTTGCAGCAGAATGCTGAGGCGGCTTTGCACGGATCGGCCCCAAAGCCTCGCAGAGTTTGCGCCGCGCACGGCGCAAATAAGGTTTAATCCGTTTTTTCCGGCGGCAAGTGGGTGAGACTCCAAGAGCGCAAGCGCAGCGCAGCGCGATTGGCGAAGTCGAACCCATGCAGCGCATACGTCGGGAAAAATACTTCTCGCCCTGCAAGTTGGGTGAGACTCCAAACACGCAAGCTTTGCGCAGCGTGTTTGGTCAAGTCGAACCCATGCAGCGCTGTGGAATTTTCACGCCAACGGCGTGGAAATTATGCGCGCAGCAGGGTGCAGTTTCTTCCAACGCGAGCCCAGCGAAGCGGTAAGTGAGAGTCAAAATCTTTGATTTTGTTACTCAAACTTATACAGCGTTGTCGCGTTTGAGCGTGTGTCAAATATTTTTGACACACGCAGCAAAGCCGCCGCAGCAGAATGCTGAGGCGGCTTTGTGTGATATTTTGCGATTTAGCGCTTTAGATCGAGCGGAGCGTGACGGTGAAACGGATCGTGTCCGGGGTGGGGCAGACGGCGGTGGCGTCGCCCCGGTGGGCTTGGGCGATGCTGCGGGCGATGGACAGGCCGATGCCGAACCCGCCGCCGCGGGCATCATCGGCGCGGTAAAAGCGGTGGAAGAGCTGGGCGACCTGCTCCGGCGGCATGGGCTGGCAGGGGTTTGCAAAGAGCAGCTGCGCGCCGCCGCGGATCGGCTGCAGTGCCAGGGTGATCTCGCCGCCAGGGGTGGTGTATTTCAGCGCATTGTCCAAGAA
>CAKTTR010000026.1 GCA_934615645.1 uncultured Oscillospiraceae bacterium
GACCTGGACGTGCTGCTGGAGCTGTGCGACCGGATCCTGGTTATGTGCGGCGGCAAGATCTCCGGGATCGTGGACGCCCGCACGACAACGAAGGAAGAGATCGGCCTGATGATGACGCAGTTGGGAGGTGGCCAGTAAGATGCAGAAAAACAGATTTGTGACTTATCTCTCCATGGTGCTGAGCCTGGTGGGGCTTGTTCTGCTGCTGGCGCTGCCCTTTGTCAATATGCAGGGGGTCCGCTCCTTTAGCTTCCTGGGCCTGCTGAGCGGCTCTGGCTTCCTGAAGGCGCTGGTCATGGTGCTGGCGCTGGTGGCGCCGGTGGCGGCGATTGTTCTGCCGCTTTTAAAGAAAAAGGGCTGGGGCGCGATCGCCGCGCTCCTTGGCGCAATTTTGGTCTGGGTGGCCTATAGCCTCCAGGTCGGGCCTTACGGCCATGCCTGCACCATGGGCGCAGGCGGGACTTTGTATTTCCTGGCGCTGCTGGCGGCGCTCATCCTACTTGCCTGCGACCTTGCGCACGGCGACGGGACGGAGCCGTTTGTCCGCATCTCCAAGCGCAGCGATATCGCAGGTGGCAAGGCGATGGGCATCCGCCTGATCTCCGTTGTGCTGGCCATGCTGGTCTGCGCGGTCATCATTTACGCCATCGTCAAGCTCAATCCGCTGAAGGTCTATGCCTCCCTGTTTGACGGCGCCTTCGGGACCTCCAAGCGCATCTGGTTCACCTTGCGCGATACGATGATCCTGACGTGTATCGCCATCGGCCTGGCGCCTGCGTTTAAAATGCGATTCTGGAACGTCGGCGCGGAGGGCCAGATGCTCATCGGCGGCATTGCCACGGCGTTCTTTATGATCAACTTCTCCGGCAAGATGCCGGTGGTTTTGCTGTTTGTCTGCATGATCGTTTTCGCGGTCCTGTGCGGCGGCATTTGGGGCCTGATCCCGGGCTTCTTCAAAGCCCGCTGGAATACGAACGAGACGCTGTTCACCCTGATGATGAACTATATCGCTATTCAGCTGACGTCCTTCTGCGTGGCCAAATGGGAAAACCCGTACGGCTCCAACGTTGTGGGCATTATCAATAAGAATAGCAAGATCGGCTGGATCGGCAACATGTTCTCTGACGGCTACAATGGCGACTTTATGTGGACGGTGATTGTCGTCGTTCTGCTGGCGGTGGCCATGTACCTCTATCTGAAATATACGAAGCACGGCTTCGAGATCTCCGTCGTGGGCGATTCGGAGAACACGGCCCGGTACGCGGGCATCCGCGTCAACCGGATCTATGTCCGTACGATGGCCCTGTCCGGCGCGATCTGCGGCTTTGCAGGCTTCCTGGCTGTGGCGGCCGTCTCACATACGATTTCGACCAGTACGGCCAACGGCCGCGGCTTTACCGCGATCATTGTCGCCTGGCTGGCGAAGATGAATCCGTTTATTATGATCCTGATCTCGGCGCTGCTGACCTTCCTGGACAAAGGCGCCATCCAGATCGCTTCGACCTATGGGCTCAACGAATACGCATCGCAGATCATCACCGGCGTCACGCTGTTCTTCATCCTTGGCAGTGAATTCTTTGTCAACTACAAGGTGAAGTTCCGCCGCCAGAAGTAAGGAGGTAACGAATTATGTCTGGAATTCTCGGTTTTATCACTTCGTTCCCCACATTGCTGCACTCTGCGGTGATTTTCGGTACGGTCATCATGTTCGGCGCCATGGGCGAGATCCTGGCGGAGAAGGCCGGTAACCTGAACCTGGGCGTGCCCGGCATCATGTATCTGGGCGGCATCGCGGGCCTGATCTCGACGTTTATGTATGAGAACGTCTATTGCGTCAATGCCGGGATCGAGCCCAATGTGGCGATCTGTATCGTCCTGGGTCTGGTGAGTGCCTTCGCGGCGGCAGCGTTGGGCGGCCTGATCTTCTCATTTTTGACGATCACCCTGCGGACGAATCAGAATGTCACCGGCCTGACGCTGACGATCTTTGGCTCTGGTATCGGCAACTTCTTTGGCGGCAGCCTGAACAAGCTGGCCGGCGGCGTCGGCCAGGTCACTGTTACGACGACCTCTGAGGCCTTCCGCGCCTATTTTAACGGTCTGGTCGAAAAGCTGGACGCTGTGACCGGAAGCCTGAATCTCGGGACGCTGCTATTCTCTTACGGCTTTTTGACGTACGTGGCGATCATCATGGCCGTCCTGCTGTGGTATTTCCTCTCCAAGACCCGGACGGGCCTGAGCCTGCGGGCCGTGGGCGAAAATACCGGCACGGCGGACGCGGCGGGCATCAATGTCACGAAGTACAAGTACCTGGCCACCTGCATTGGCGGCGGTATCTCGGGTCTGGGCGGCTGCTATTACGTCATGGTTTATATTCGCGGCACCTGGGAAAACCAGGGGACGATCGAGGCCCTGGGCTGGCTGGCCGTGGCGCTGGTCATCTTCGCGACCTGGAAGCCGCTGCGCAACATCTGGGGCTCGTACCTCTTCGGCGCGCTCTATTGGGCCTATTTCTATATCCCTGGCCTGACAAGAAGCTCCCAGGAGATCTTCAAGATGATCCCGTATCTTGTGACGCTGTTTGTCCTGATTACGGTATC
This sequence comes from uncultured Oscillospiraceae bacterium, assembly GCA_934615645.1. GTDB lineage: Bacteria > Bacillota > Clostridia > Oscillospirales > Oscillospiraceae > SVMC01. The sequence goes on from CAKTTR010000026.1 coordinate 2,601, forward strand.
GCTCCGGAAAAAGAAGGAAGACCAGCCGCCTGCCTCGCTGGGCATCCCGTACTTCCGTGAGGAACGGTAGCGGACAAATCGCTTGCAAACCGATAAAACAGCAAAGCCCCCGGTATGACGCTATGCGTCATACCGGGGGCTTGTGTCTGGTGCAGCGCGCGTAAGCAGGGGGAGGACGTATCAGCCCTGCATCGCGGCTTCAAAATGCTTGTTCAGCTGGTTGGTAAACTCGATGGCGGCGTTATAGCCCAGCCGCTTCTGACGGTTGTTCATCGCGGCAACCTCCATGATCACAGCCAGGTTCCGCCCCGGCGTCACCGGGACTGTCACAGACGGCACGTTGACGCCGAGAATATCCACATACTGCGCCTTCAGGCCCAGCCGGTCGTAGACCTCGTGATCGTTCCAGTGGACGATATTGATGACGAGGTTGATGACCGTCTCTTCCTTGATCGCCGCCATACCGAAGAGGTTCGCGACATTGATGATGCCAATGCCCCGCAGCTCGATATAATTGCGGATCAGCTCCGGTGCTGACCCCATCAGCTTGGCGGAGGAGATGCGGCGAATCTCGACGGCGTCGTCCGCGATGAGGCGATGGCCGCGCTTGAGCAGCTCGACTGCCGTCTCGCTTTTGCCGATGCCGCTGTCACCGGTGATGAAGATGCCTTCGCCGTAGACGTCCATCAAAACGCCGTGCCGGGTGACCCGGGGGGCCAGGCAGCCGTTGAGGTAGGCGATGAGGGCGGAGGTGAAGTTGGAAGTCGTCTCCGCGCAGGAGAGGACGGAGATATCATGCTTCCGGGCCATTTCCAGGCACTCGGGCAGCGGCTCCATATTCCGGGTAATGATGAGCGCGGGGATCTTATAGGAGAGAAAATGCTCAAAGATGATGAGCCGCTCCTGACTGGAGAGCTTGCGAAGATAGCCCATCTCGACCGCGCCCAGCACCTGCAGGCGCACCGGCTCAAAGTAATCGAAAAACCCGGTCAGCTGCATACCGGGGCGGCTGACGTCGTCGACCGTGATGCAGATCTTTTCGTAATCCGTTGCTTGAAAGACGGGCTTCAGGTGGAAGACCTCCACCAGCTTTGTGAGCTTTACGTTATACAAATTTGCCATAGCTGCCCCCTCGCAGTGTCGTCCGAACGGTGAATGGTGGAAAAAGGCGGGCGTTGCCGCCGCGCTCTGCGGCCAGCTGCGTCCGCGCATTTGTACTACAAGAGGATTATAACGGATTTTTCCCGCGTTGGCAACCTTGGGATAAAAAAAGTAAAATATTTTGTTGTACCCCCTTGCAATTTTTGCATTTTTTTGCTATTATAACTACCGGCGCGTTTGAGCGCGCTGAATTTCTGCTTATTTTACCGATGGATAGGAGGTGCAGCTAGTGGCTAAGTGCGATATTTGCGGCAAGGGCGTTACTTTTGGGATCAAGGTCTCCCATTCTCACAGACGCTCCAACAGAGCTTGGAAGCCGAATGTCAAGCGTGTCAAGGCGATTGTCGACGGTACTCCGCGCCATGTATACGTCTGTACAAGATGTCTCCGTTCCAACAAGGTTGAACGTGCCATCTGATGATTGTAAAAAAGAGAATCGGGAGATTCTGGCTGCAAAAGCCGGAGTCTCCTGTTCCTTTTTTCATGGATCTCAACGGGAGGAATCGGAATGCTGGATCGCGCCAAGCTGGAGGCGCAGCTGACGCAGCTGCCGCTTTACCAATATGCGTTTTTGAAGCCAGAGGAGCTGCCGTTTTCCCCGCGGCTCCAGACAGTCTGCCGGGAGAATTGCCCGATGTACGGCAAGTCCTGGTCTTGCCCCCCGGCGGTGGGGACGGTGGAAGCTTGCCGCGCCCGCTGCCTGGCCTATCCCGAGGCGCTGCTGGTGGTGACGGCCCAGGAGGTCGCAGACTCCGCCGATCTTGCCGCAGGGCTGGCGACGAAGCCGTTTCACAACCGCCAGGTCCAGGCGGTGCGTCAGCTGCTGCAGGAGGCGAGCCAGCGGACGCTCTGCCTCTCTGGCGACGCCTGCGCCCGCTGTGACGCCTGCGCCTATCCGGCCCCCTGCCGCCTTCCGGCGCAGCAGACGCCGTGCCTGGAGGGCTATGGAGTCGTTGTCAGCGCTCTGGCAGAGCGCTCCGGCATCCCGTTCCCGCCGGAGCCGGGGCTGATTTTCTGGTACGCTGTGATCCTGTTCGGGCCAGAGGATGCATAGAAAAATTAAAAAGCACGCCGCGCGTTCCCTGCAAAAGCCAAGGGATGCGCGGCGCGCTTTTTTCAATTCCTTAATTCTTCAATTCTTCATCAAACGGGTCTCTTTCTCCGCGGCGCGGCGCTTCTTGAGCCGGTGGGCGCGGAAGACAAAATAGCGCTGGCCGAAGTAATTCAGAATGCAATAGGCCAAGGAGGAGGAGACGAGGGAGATATTGTTCTCCAGATGGATAATATCCGCATTGGGCAGCAGGCGCTGCAGCCGGAATTGGACCGAGGGCGACAGCAGGACCAGGTCCAGCACGTCCTTAAAAAAGACCTTCGTGAGGATATAGCAGACGATGACGCACAGGATGAATTTCCAGGGCCAGGAGACGCCAGGATGCTGGTCGCGGAACGTGACGAACCGGTTCAAAATCAGCGAGACGGTACTGGACAGAGAGTAATAGACCAGAAAAGCGATTTCCTGCGATGTGTTCGCGTAGTTGTACACCAGCAGCATCGCGCCGGTGCAGACAAGGAAATTCACAAGGCCCAGCGCCATATAGACAAGCAAGGTCTTATCAAAATACTTTTTCATAAACGAACCTCTTTGCAAAACAAAAAGATGTGCGCATGGGGCGCGCTAGCGGATCGCGCGGGCGTATTCCGTCGGCGTGAGGCCGAATTTTTCTTTGAACTGGCGGGAGAAATGATGCACCGTCGAATATTGCAGCTGGGCGGCGATCTGGGTGAAATTCATTTTCCCCTCGCGGATGAGCTTTTTGCTCTCCTCCAGCTTGATGCGGCGGATATATTCCCCCGGGGAGATCTGCATACATTTGTGAAACAGCGCGGTGAGATAGGAGGCGCTGACATTGGCCCCGCTGGCGACCGTCGCGACGGACAGGCGCTCGTAGACGTGATTGCCGATATAATCCAGCGCCCGGGCGATGATCTCATTTTCGTTGTTCACGGCGGCAGGGGTCTTAAGAGCGGCGGGCCGGGCGGCCTTTTGATCGTCGCGCAGCATGGTCAGCAGGACCTGCTGCACCTTGCAGATGATCATGTCGCTGCTGAAGACGTCGTCCTTTTCGTATTCCTCCAGGATCTGCAGCAGCAGGCGCTTTGTCTGCTGGCTGGCCTGGAATTTGCGGTTGTAGAGCAGATCGGCATAGCTGCAGTCCAGGTCCATCGTGATGGTGATGAAGCTGGTAGCGCTGTCGATATCCGCATACTGCATGTGCCACTGGTTCTCGCTGTAGAGCATCAGCTCGCCCTGCTTGAGGATGCGGTCCGCGCCGCCGGCGACGGAGTGCATGCTGCCCTTGTCGATATACGTCAGCTCCACGGCGCTGTGCTGCTCACCCTTGAAGAAAAAGCCGGGCTCCTTCTCCTGGTAAAACAGGGTGTAGATGTCCTTCACGCAAAGGTGATTCGTGATCTTGAAGCTCTCCAGCGCATTGAGCTGGCGAACGGCCGGAAGCTGGCTGTCGCTCCCTGTGCAGACCCGGACGGTGCACTGGGCCTGGTAGGGGATCAGGGCAAAATAAATGCCGGTTTTTAGCAAGACCGGTTTATCCAGGTAAAAAAACGCGAGTTGCTGGCTGTCGTGGGAGACAGCGAGGATGGTCATCCCCGTTTCGAAGTCCAGATACAGCGGGCCGCTTTGCAGGCGGCGCAGCTGGCGCTCCTGGTCGGTGATGGTCCAGAAGGTTTCCTGCCAGGTGTCCCCCTGGGGGAAGCCGCGGTTGGGCAGCCGATCCTGCAGGACTTTTCCGTAGCCGGAAAAGGTCAGCTTATTCAGGTTCCGAATCACTGGCTACCCCTCCGTGTGTCATTTCGGACTATATCATACCACAAATTTTGTCTATTTCAACTATTTTTTTGGCAGGACGCATAAATTTTGCTACCTGCAGGCAGTTAAATCGCGCTTACGCCTGCGCTTTGGCCGCCAGCGGGGGTAAAGTGCAGACGAAAATCCGGCGACCCCCGTTGGGATCGCCGGATCGCGCGGAGCTATAGCTCCTGCTATGGTACGCCAGAAGGGACTCGAACCCCCAACCCTCAGAACCGGAATCTGATGCTCTATCCATTGAGCCACTGGCGCATCGCTTTGCGTATTATAGCAAAATTTTTTCGCGTTGTAAACCCTTTGCAGGAAAAATTTTCGGAATGGGTGGCAGCTGCCGGAATTTTTGCGGCGTCAGATTCCTGGGGGATCGGCGTTGACGGCGCGGCCAGCAATAAGCTCACCAATATGAGTACGGAGGTCAAGAACATCTATGTGCTCCAGAACAGCCGCGAGGTGCAGCGGTGCACCGGCCCTGGGGAGCAGCTGGAGGCAGCTGCACTATCGCCGGAGGATGTGCTGACGCTTTTTCTGCAGCGGCTCTGGCCGCGGCGGGCGTGTCTCTGTATTTTTTGCGTTAATATTTACTTCCTCTGTCAGGAGATGAACAGCACCCCATTTGTTAGACGGTATGGTATAGAGAATTTCTTTGGACTGCTCAAGAGTGAACTTTTGTATCTTCAAGAGTTTCGGTCCATGGAACACTTCAAGCAGGAAATCATTGAATAACTGGATTACTGCAACAACCGCAGGATCAAGGCAAAACTAAAAGGCTTGCCGCCCGCTCTTCACAGACAACAAGCCCTTTCGGTCGCTTGAACAATTCTTATATTCTATATTTGTCTAACTTTTTGGGGTCACTTCACTTGTGGGCAGAGGGGCTTTGTCCTATGTGGCGGGTCTTAGCGGAACACTGCGCCGTCGCGGTCGAAGATCTCGACGCGGTGGATCTTGGCAAAGCTGGGTGCGGCGTCCGGCAGATAGTGCGCGATGGCGTTCAGCAGGAGCTGCGGGTTCAGGGCAGGGTCCTGGGCGCAGACGAGGCAGTCGGCCTGCAGCAGGTGATCGCCTGCAACCGTCAGGTCGAAGCGGCGCAGCATGGGGAGCAGATCGACCTCCGCTTCGCCGCGCTTTGTCTTTCTCGTCAAAAGCAGACTGGGGCGCTGGAACAGGGCGGCGATATCATCCCGGCAGGCCGGGGCGTTGCCGCCGTCATATTCCAGGTCCAGCCGGGCCTGCAGGAAGCCCAGCTTCCCGGCTTTTTTCTCGCTTTCATAGCTTTCCAGAATGCGGATCCCGGCGGGCAGACAGGCGTTCAGCTTCGCAGGGATCTCGGACTCCGGCGTCGTATCGCCGGGGTCCAGCTCATAGTCAAGGACCTCACACTGGCTCGAGACGCCGACGGACATCGGCAGCAGGATGGAGACATAGGCGTGGGGCGTGTAGCCCTGGGAGTGGCGCAGGAGCATCCCGGCCCGGCGGAAGGCCCGCTGAAAGACCCGCATCAGGTCTAGATGGGAAATCCAGATCGCGTCGCCCTCTTTGGCAAATAGTAGCCGCTTATGCATCGCAGCACCCTCCCTTCAGGAGTAGATTTGCGCCGCAGCCGCTGCATTGGGCGCGGCAGTCCGGCGTGACCTGGCCCGCATAGGCCTGGGCCCGTTCCTTGGCCAGGAACGCTTTGCTGACGCCGACGTCGATGGTGTCCCAGGGGAGGACTTCGGCCTCCTGGTAGCCCCGGGTCGTGTAGAACGCCGGGTCGATGCCGCAGGCAGCGAAGGCGGCCATCCAGGCGTCGTAGTCAAAGTATTCGTCCCAGCCATCGAGCTTGACGCCCCGGGCCACGGCGGCTTCCAGGACGCGGCACAGGCGGCGGTCGCCCCGGGCCAGCACGGCTTCGAGCTGGCTCAGCTTCGCGTCATGCCAGTTGTACTCCACGCTCTTGGACGGCATGGCGTTTTTCAAAAGCTGCGTCTTGCGGCGGTATTCCTCCATCGTATCCTGCTGCTCCCACTGGAATGGGGTGAAGGGCTTTGGCACGAAGAATGCCGTCGAGACATGGACCCGCAGGCCCCGTTTTTTGTTGGACGCGTGGGCCTTCCAGGTCTTGATGACCTTGTAGACCAGCTCTGCGATGCCCAGCACATCCTCGTCCGTCTCCGTCGGGAGGCCCAGCATAAAATAGAGCTTGACATTGTTCCAGCCGCCGGCAAAGGCGGTGGCGCAGGTCGTGAGGATCTCCTCCTCGGTGACGTTTTTGTTGATGACGTCCCGCAGGCGCTGTGTCCCGGCTTCCGGGGCGAAGGTCAGGCCGCTTTTGCGGACCTTCTGCAGCTTTTGCATCAGAGAATCCGAGAAGTTGTCCGCTCGCAGGGAGGGCAGGGAGATATTGATCTTCCGGGGTGTGCAGAAGTCCAGCAAATCGCTGGTAAGCGGCTCCAGCTGCTTATAGTCGGAGGTGGAGAGGGAGGAGAGGGTGATCTCATGGTTGCCGGAGTCAAGCAGCATCTCTTTCGCCTGGCGCAGCAGTGTCGCGGCGCTGCGGGGCCGGACAGGGCGATAGCAGAAGCCCGCCTGGCAGAACCGGCAGCCCCGGATGCAGCCCCGCATGACCTCCAGATTGGAGCGGTCATGGACGATCTCCGTCGAGGGGACGATGGTTTTCGTCGGGTAATACGCGGCGTCCAGGTCCTGCACGATGCGCTTGCGGACGGTTTTCGGCGCGCCGGGCGCCGGGGTGATGGCGGTCAAGGTGCCGTCCGGCCCGTAGGTATGGGTATAAAACGCGGGGATATAGACGCCCTCCAGCTTGGCGGCCTCGGCCAGGTACTGCTGCTTGGACCAGTGATTTGCCTGGGCGGTTTGGTAGAGCGTAAGCAGCTCTTGGGTCAGGTCCTCACCCTCGCCCAGGCTGAACAGGTCAATAAAATCGGCCAGGGGCTCCGGGTTATAGGCGCAGGTGCCCCCGGCGATGACGAGCTGGTCGAGCCCCGGCCGGTCGGCAGAGCGCAGCGGGATACCGGCTAGCTGCAGCATGTTGAGGATATTGGTATAGCTCATCTCGTAGCCGATGGTGAAGGCGATGATGTCAAACGCCGTCAGCGGGTCCTTGCTCTCCAGGGCAAAGAGCGGCAGCTGATGCGCCCGCAGGGCTGCGTCCATATCGCCCCAGGGGGCGAAGACGCGCTCACACCAGACACCGGGCATCTCGTTCATGATGCCGTATAAAATGCGCATGCCCAGGTTGGACATGCCGATCTCATAGGTGTCCGGGAAGCAGAACGCGACGCGGGTCGTGACGGACTGCTTGTCTTTGAGGATCTCATTATATTCTCCGCCGACATACCGGGCGGGTTTCTGCACGCCCGGCAAAATGCGGGCCAGTTGATCGGTCATGGCTGCTCCTTCTGCCGCCGCGAAGGGCCGCGGCGGGATTTCTTGTGTGTTCTTGTGTCGTTCTTTTTATTGTAGCGGCAGCCAGGTTTTTTTGCAAGGAATTTTTCGCTTTGCAGGGCGCGGCCTGCCCGAAGCTGCAGGCTGGCGGCCAAAAGCGGTGGCCAAAGCCCCAGATGCAGGCGGCAGGCAGCCAAAATCGCCAGTGCCCAGCAAAGCGCGAGGGTGAGGGCGGCACAGATGCGGCTTAGCCGCTGTGCCTGGGCCAGCGGGAGCTGCTGCGATGCGACGGCAAGCAGAATGCGTCCGCCGTCCAGCGGCCAGAGAGGGAGCAGGTTGCCCGCCGCCAGCAGCAGGCTGATTAGCGCCGTCCGGGGGAGCAGCCGCGGCAGCAGCAGGCAGACAAGCAGGCTGGCGGCAGGCCCGGCGGCCGCGCAGCACGCCTCCGCGCGATAGGACATAGCCCCTGTCTCCAGGATGCAGCCCAGCGCCGTGATGCGCAGCGCTGTAACGGGGACACCCAGCAGGCGCAGCGCTGCAAGATGCCCCGCCTCGTGGCAGGCAACGCCCAGCAAAAACGGCCAAAACAACCCGCCCGGCTCCAGGCACAGCCAGCAGCAGCCCAGGACGATGGCGGCGGGCGTGACGCTAAGGCGCAGTGATCTCATCGTAAAAGACGGCGAAGGCCTCCGCGACCGGGCGGCCGCTGCGCAGGGCCTGGTCAAAGCTGCTGACGGCGACCTGTAGGGGCTCCTGCCCGGTGCCGACAATCCAGCTGCGCAGGGTCTGGCACCCGGCGGGGTAGAAAAAACGGCAGGCCAGCGCGCCGCAGCACAGCAGGGCGCAGACCAAAAGCTGCGCGATCCAAGGTCGGCTGCGGGGCGGGGAAACAGGCGGCCTGTCCAGCGCGCCCAGTCCATCGAATGCATCATTAAACTGGAACGGTTCTTGCGGCGGAAGCAGGGGGCGGTCATAAATTTTTGTGGCGGCTAGGGCCGGATCTTCCGGCTGCGTGGGGGGGAGGCCGGGGGCTGCGGTAGGGGCTGGTACGGAATTTGGTATGGGGTTTGGCATGGGGCTTGTTTCCATCGGCAGCGCTTCCTTTCTGAAAAATAAAGGCCACTGCTAGCCTATGGCGAGAGGACGAAAAAAAGACGGCGCAAAAAATGAAAATTTCACTTGAAAAATAGGGTGGGACGTGATAAAATACCATAGTCTGTGAATCTGGCGGTCCTCTGCTGCGGCCGGCATGGAACATGCAGCGGCATGACTTTTGCAGTAAGAACGCTAAATTATGAAGGAGGACAACCCAAATGGATCTGTTGAAAGCTGTATCCGACAAGTACCTGAAGGAAGAGCTGCCCGAAATGAACGTCGGCGATACCGTCCGCGTGCATGTAAAGATCAAAGAAGGCAGCCGCGAGAGAATCCAGGTATTCGAAGGCACCATCATCGCCCGCAAGCATGGCGGCATCGGGGAGACCATCACGGTCCGCCGTTTGAGCTATGGCGTCGGCTGCGAAAAGGTGTTCCCGGTACACTCCCCGTCCATCGTCAAGGTCGAGACGGTTCGCCGCGGTAAGGTCCGCAGAGCGAAGCTGTACTATCTGCGTGACCGTGTTGGCAAGGCTGCCAAGGTCAAGGAGAGAGTGTAATTGCTGTATGCGTAAAAAAAGAGGGCCTTTGCCCTCTTTTTTTATTTGGGTTTTTCATGTATAATAGATGGCAAATGATTTTCACGTGCTGTGAGGGATCCTATTATGGCAAACGAATTTGAAACACAAAAATCGCCGAAGGCGGCGCCGAATAAATTCGCGCAGGATATTTACGTGATGCTGCACGATCTTGTCTACATCCTGGCGGCGGTGACGGTCCTTTTTACGCTGCTCATCCGGCTGGTGACAGTCTCCGGCCCGTCTATGACCTCGACGCTGCTAGACCGGGACTATGTCGCCGTGCTTTCCAATGTGCTGTACCGGGATGTGAAAAATGGAGATGTCGTCGTGGCCAAGGTCCCGGGGTTCGAGGATGAGCCCATCGTCAAGCGGGTCATCGCGACCCAGGGGCAGACGGTGGACATCACCTACGACGCCACCGGTGTCGGCACAGTGACCGTCGACGGGCAGGCGCTGGAGGAACCGTATATCAATGAACCGATGCTGGAGCCGGGCTATGCCACGGTCAGCTTCCCGCTGACGGTCCCGGAGGGCTGCGTCTTTGTGATGGGCGATAACCGGAACCACTCCGCCGACAGCCGCTATACCCAGATCGGTGTCTTTAACACGAAGTATATTTTGGGAAAGGTCCTGCTGGTCGTCTGGCCCGGCCGGGAGAACACCTGGCAGAAACGGGACTTTTCCAGACTTGGAGCCGTATCATAATGGAACAGAGGATCAATATTCAGTGGTACCCTGGCCACATGACAAAAACCCGGCGGATGATGGAGGCCGACCTGAAACTGGTGGACGCCGTCTGCGAGATGATCGACGCGCGCATCCCCTATTCCAGCCGGAATCCGGATATCGCCGCCATCTGCGGCCAAAAGCCCCGGATGGTCATTTTAAACCGGACAGACCTGGCAGATCCGGAGATGACCCGCCGGTGGGCGGACTATTTCCGCAGCCAGGGCCTGACCGTCGTGGCGACGGATTGTAAGTCCAAAAAGGGGCTGGCGAACTTCGTCCCGGCGGTGCGGCGGCTGCTTTCAGAGAAGCTGGAGCGCTATGCTGCCAAGGGGCAGACGGGCAGGCCGTTGAAGATCATGATCGTCGGCATCCCCAATGTCGGCAAGTCGACCCTGATCAACCAGCTCTCCGGGCGCAAGGGCGCCAAGGCGGAGAACCGCCCCGGCGTCACCCGGGGCAAGCAGTGGGTCAATATGGACGGCAATCTGCTGCTGCTCGATACGCCGGGCATCCTCTGGCCCAAGTTTGAGGACCCGGAGGTGGGCATTCGCCTGGCCTATACCGGGGCGGTCAAGGACCAGGTCTTTGACGTGGAGGAGCTGGCCTGCCACTTGATCAAATGCCTGTGGGATCGCTACCCCGCCGCGGTGCAGGGCCGGTATAAAATTGAACTGCCGCCGGAGGCCCAGGGGTGGGAGCTTTTGGAGGCAGCGGCCCGGAAGCGGGGCTTCCTGCTTGCCCGGGGCGAACTGAACACAGAGCGGATGGCCCATGTGCTGCTGGAGGAATACCGCAGCTGCAAGCTGGGCCGGTTCACATTTGAAGGGCCGGAGATTTATACACAGGAGTGACGTATGGAACTGGATTTATGGAGCATCGAGCGGGCGCATTACGCCCAGGGCTGCAAGGTGATCTGCGGCGTGGATGAAGCTGGGCGCGGGCCGCTAGCCGGGCCGGTGTGTGCCGCGGCGGTGATCCTGCCCCCGGATTTGGAGATCCCGGGGCTGAACGACTCCAAAAAGCTGTCCGACGCCAAGCGCCGGGCGCTGTTTGACGTGATCGTGGAGCAGGCGGTGGCCTATGGCATCTGCATGGTGGACGAAAAGCGCATTGACGAGATCAATATCCTGCAGGCGACCTTCGAGGCGATGCAGGGGGCGCTGGACCAGCTTGCTGTCCGGCCAGAGCTGGCGCTGATTGACGGCAACCGGGCGCGGGACTTCGGTCTGCCGGTCGAGACGGTCATCGGCGGGGACGGCAAGAGCGCCAATATCGCGGCGGCGTCCATCCTGGCCAAGGTCACCCGGGACCGGTATATGGAGCAGCAGGCGGAGCTCTATCCCCAGTACGGCTTTGAGACCCACAAGGGCTATGGCACAAAGCGCCATTATGCGGCCCTGACTGCCTACGGCCCGTGCCCGCTGCACCGGCAGAGCTTTTTAAAAAAATTCTATGAAGGAAAGTAACCTGCTGGGCCATTGGGGTGAGGCGACGGCGGCGGCCTATCTGCGGCGGCGGGGCTATGAGATCTTAGCCTGCAATTTTCGCAGCCGCTTTGGCGAGATCGACTTGATCGCCCGGAAGAAAAACTATGTTGTCTTCTGCGAGGTAAAAACGCGGAAGGATGCGTCGTTTGCCCAAGCGCTGGAATTTGTGGACCGGCGCAAGCAGCGGCGTTTGCGGGACACGGCGGCCATCTGGCTTGCGCAGAACGACGGGCCGTGGCTCTCCCGCTTTGATGTGATCGAGGTCTACGCGCCGGAGGGTGTGCAGACGAGAAAACCGAAAATCAGGCAGATCGAGGATGCGTTTGAATGAAAGCTTTTCCTGTTTTTGACGCCCACTGCGATACGGCGCTGGAGCTCTGGGAGCGCCAGGCGTCGCTGCGGCAGAACAGCGGCCAGTGGGACCTTGCCCGGGCGGCCCAGCTGCCGGGGTGGGCGCAGTTTTTCGCCTTTTGCCCCATCTGCTCGCCCTTTGCGGCGGCGCTGGGGGCCGAGGCGGTGTTGGCGCGGGCCTACGCCCAATTTTTGCAGCAGCTGGATGCGTGCCAATTGCCGGTGTGCCGGGATGCGGCGGAGGTCGAGCGGCAAATGCCTACCGGGGCGGTGCTCCTGAGCCTGGAGGGCGCAGAGGGCATCGGGTGCGACCCGGGTCGCTTGGAATCGCTGCGGCTGCAGGGCTTTGCTATGACGGGACTGACCTGGAATTATGAAAACGCCCTGGCAGGCTCCCATGTGACGGGCCAGGGGTTGAGCGCCCGGGGCGCGGATTATGTCCGCGCGGCGCAGCAGCTGGGGATGCTTGTGGATGTGAGCCATGTCTCGGATGAGGCGTTCTGGCAGGTGTGCCGGATGACCCAGGGGCCGATCCTGGCCAGCCACTCCAATAGCCGCGCCGTCTGCCCGGAGAGCCGGAATGTCACGGACGGCATGTACGCCGCCATCTGTGAGACAGGCGGCGTCGTGGGGCTCAATCTCTATACGGAATTTTTAGGCCAGGGGCAGGTGGACTTTGAAACGGTCTGGCAGCATCTGGACCACTTCCTGCAGCAGGCAGGCGACGACCGCCATGTGGCGCTGGGTGCGGACCTGGACGGCTGCGACAGCCTGCCGGACGGCTTTACCGGCGTGGCGTCCTACCCGGCCCTGGCGGCGTATCTTGCCGACCGCGGCCTGGGAGAGGAGACGCTGCGGCGGCTCTATTTTGAAAATTTAATGGGGGTTTACCGGCAATGTATCAAGTAGAAAAGATCAAGGTGCAGTCGCTGCACCATAAGACGCATGTGGCCGAGCTGTGGCATGGGCAGGCGGGCGCATGGGAGCAGATGTCGCTCTCCGCGCTGGCGGAGATCTTCCCGGCAGTCAAGCGGGAGGTCGCCCGGCTGGAGCTTCACGCAGCCGAGATGCCGCTGAATTTTGCGATGCCGGCGGCGGAGCTTGTCTGGCCCGCGGCGGCGCTGCTTGCCTGGAAGGGCGGCATGCCGCTGCACCTGGCCATCTGCGCCGGGGCATCGGAGGACCCCTGCGCTAAGTTTCTGCGCACGGGCCGCCTGCCGGGCGGGCTTTCGGACCGCACCCGGGAAGCGGCGGGGGTGATTTTGGAGATCGTCGGCGCGCCGGAACAGGCGTCGCTGGCCCGGCAGGGCGAGACGCTCTGCCTGGCGCCGGAGGAGCTGGCCCGGCTGACGCAGATGATCGGCGTGGATGCCGTGACCGACGCCAGAGGGGAGAATTATGTCCGCAAGATCTATGAGATGACAGAATACGTCCTCCACCCGGAAACAGGGCGGCTTTACACCGGCCTGCAGGACTATCGGGTCATGTGGGCCGAGAGCACGCCCAGCGTGATCCTGGCGCTGCAGGACCCGCTGGAAGCGGCAGACCGGGTCTGCGCGCTGCTGGGTCTGCCGGATGCGGCTGCGCTGCAGGCGGCGCAGGCGGGCGGCAGGAAGCGCTTTGTCGAGTATTAAAAAAGCAAGGGAGCTGGGGTATGGCACTGTATGCGATCGGGGACCTGCATCTGTCCCTGGGGACGGATAAGCCGATGGATGTCTTTGGCGGCGTCTGGAAGAATTATCTGCAAAAGCTGGAGCGCGGCCTTTCCTGCATCGGCCCGGCGGATACGACGGTCCTGCTGGGCGATATCAGCTGGGCGATGAATCTGGAAGCGGCCGCGGCGGATTTTGCGTATCTTGCCAGCATCCCAGGCCGGAAGATCATCCTCAAGGGCAACCACGATTACTGGTGGGTCACGGCGGCAAAATTTCAGCGCTTTTGCCAGGAGCACGGCTTTGCCGATCTGCATCTGCTCAATAACAACGCCTATTTTTACGGCGAGATCGCCCTGTGCGGTACCCGAGGCTGGTTTTTTGAAGAGGAGCGCCACGGCGGGCAGCACGATGCCAAGATCCTGAACCGGGAGCTGATGCGACTGGAGGCGTCGCTGCAGGCGGCGGGGGAGCGGGAGAAATACTGCTTCCTGCACTATCCGCCTCGCTACCGGGGCTATACCTGCCCGGAGATCCTGGCGCTGCTGGAAAAATACCAGGTCACCCGGTGCTATTACGGCCATCTGCATGGAGACAGCCACAAGCTGGCCATCGAGGGCATGGCAAATGGCACAGATTTTCACCTGGTTTCTGCGGATTTTATTGACTTTACGCCAATAAAAGTATGTTCGTAGAAGAAATTTAAAAAAAGAGTAGATATTTGCGCGCGTTTCTGTTAAAATGATACAGATTTTAAAGGTGGAAGACGGCCAACGCGCCGCACCAGATAGCAGGAGGAAAAACCATGAACGTTAAGAGCATCGAGAAAGAAGGCTCCAAGGCAAAAGTCGTTGTCGAGGTCGAGGCGGAATTGCTGGAATCCGGCAAGCAGAAGGCTTATCTGAAGGCACGGAAGAACATTATGGTTCCCGGCTTCCGGAAGGGCAAGTGCCCCCGTCAGATGATCGAGGCCATGTATGGCGCGGACGTCTTCACGGAAGACGGTATCAATGAGATTTTCCCGGAGGTCTATGCCGGTACGGTGCTGAAGGAAGAGAACCTGAAGCCGGTCGGCATGCCGACGGTGGTTGACATGCAGTTCCCGGAGGCTGGCGGCGTCGAGCTGACGGTCGAGACGGAGCTTTACCCCGAGGTCACGCTGGGCGATTATAAGGGCCTGGAAACTCCCAAGGCGGAAGCCACGGTCTCGGATGACGAGATCGCAGCAGAGCTGAACCGGATGGCGGAGAACGTTGCCCGGGTGACGACGGTCGAGCGCGCCGCCAAGGATGGCGATATCGCGGTCATCGACTTCGAAGGCTTTGACAATGGCATCGCGTTTGACGGCGGCAAGGGCGAGGACTATGAGCTGGAGCTGGGCTCCCACTCCTTCGTGCCCGGCTTTGAGGAGCAGGTCGTCGGCATGAGCGCTGGCGAAGAGAAGGACCTCGACATCACCTTCCCGGAGAATTATCACAAGGAGCTGGCGGGCAAGCCTGTCGTGTTCCATGTGAAGGTCAAGGAAGTCAAGGAAAAGGTCATCCCGGAGCAGGACGATGAATTTGTCAAGGATGTCTCTGAATTTGAGACGCTGGATGAGCTCAAGGCTGATATCAAGCGCCGCTTCCTGAAGGAAAAGGAAGATTCCATCCAGTCCGCGTTTGAAAACGCCGTGCTGGAAAAGGCTGCTGCCAATATGACGGCGGATATCCCCGATTGCATGATCGCGGAGGAAGTCGACCGCCAGATGGAGCGCTTTGGCTACCAGCTGCAGATGAACGGCATGTCCCTGAAGCAGTATTCTGAAATGATGGGCGGCAACCTGGACGCGCTGCGGGACTCCATGAAGGGCATGGCGGAAGCCAAGGTCAAGCAGATGGTCCTGCTCGATGCCGTTGCCGAGGCCGAGAAGGTCGAAGTCACGGCGGACGATATCGCTGAAGAGTACAAGAAGCTGGCCGAGTCCTATAAGATGGACGAGGAGAAGGTCAAGCAGATGCTGTCCGAGGACGATATCAAGGGCAACCTGGAGAGCAGAAAAGCAGCGAAGCTGATCGTTGACGCGGCCGTTGCTGTGGCGCCGGTGGAAGAGAAGGCAGAAGAAGCTGCCGAATCGAAGGACGCAGAATAAGAGAACGGCTACCGGAACGCGCCCAAAGCGCGTTCCGGTCCCGCATACCGGGCGGCGCGCCGGAAGCGGCCACCCGCAGGCAGGGCGGCCACAACTGGGACGCGCAGGCCGTGTTCCAGTTCTTTGAATTTCCCGCAATGCTTTGGGCGGGAATAAAAGCCCAGGCAGACGGTTAGAATGTTACATCCAAAGAAAGGAGTTTCACTATGAGTTTTGTCCCCTATGTCGTTGAGCAGACCAGCCGCGGGGAGCGGTCGTACGATATTTTTTCCCGGCTGCTGAATGACCGTATTATTTTCCTGTCGGAGGAAGTGACAGATGTATCGGCGTCGCTGATCGTGGCGCAGATGCTGTATCTGGAGGCCCAGGACCCGGATAAGGATATCCAGTTTTATATCAACAGCCCCGGCGGCAGTGTGACAGCCGGGATGGCGATCTATGACACGATGCAGTACCTCAAGTGCGACGTCTCGACGATCTGCATCGGCATGGCTGCGTCCATGGGCGCGTTCTTGCTCTCGGCTGGTACGAAGGGCAAGCGGATCGCGCTGCCGAACGCGGAGATCATGATCCACCAGCCCTCCGGCGGTGCCCAGGGCCAGGCGACGGATATCCAGATCCAGGCCGAGCGCATCGCCCAGATGAAAAAGAAGCTGACGAAGATCCTGGCCGATAACACCGGCAAAGACGTGGAGACGGTGGCGGCGGACTGCGAGCGCGATCATTTTATGACCGCGGAGGAGGCCAAGGCCTATGGCCTGATCGACCAGGTGATCTATAAGAGATAAATCAGCCGGAATAGGAGCTGACGAATTTGGCAAAAACTGATGAAAGATCGATCCGCTGCTCATTTTGCGGCAAGCGGCAGGACCAGGTAAAGCGGATCCTCTCTGGTCCGAATGTCTATATTTGCGACGAGTGCGTAGACCTGTGCAGCTCCCTGCTGCATGAGGATATGTACGAGGCGCAGGAGCCGGCCTTCCAGCCCGGCGATAAGCTTCCCACGCCGAAGGAGATCAAGGCGTATATGGACGGCTATATCATCGGCCAGGAGGATGCAAAGCGGACCCTCTCCGTCTCGGTGTATAACCACTACAAGCGCATCTTCTTCGGCGGAGACTCCAAGGTGGAGCTGCAGAAGAGCAATATCCTGCTGATCGGCCCCACCGGCTGCGGCAAGACGCTCTTTGCCCAGACTCTGGCGAAGATCCTAAACGTCCCCTTCGCCATCGCGGACGCGACGACGCTGACCGAGGCGGGCTATGTCGGCGAGGATGTGGAGAACATCCTCCTGCGCCTGCTCCAGGCGGCGGATTTTGATGTCGAGCTGGCAGAGCGGGGGATCATCTATATTGACGAGATGGATAAGATCGCCCGCAAGAGCGAGAATACCTCCATCACCCGCGACGTCTCCGGCGAGGGCGTGCAGCAGGCGCTTTTGAAGATCGTCGAGGGCACCGTCGCCAATGTGCCGCCCCAGGGCGGGCGGAAGCATCCGCAGCAGGAGTTTATCCAGGTCGATACCTCGAATATCCTCTTTATCTGCGGCGGTGCGTTTGATGGGCTGGATAAGATCATCGAAGCCCGGACGGACCGCTCCGCCATTGGCTTCGGATCGGAAATCTCTAGTAAGTCCCAGCGGGATCTGGGCAAGCTGTTTCAACAGGTGCAGCCTCACGATCTGCTGAAATTCGGCATCATTCCGGAGCTGGTCGGCCGCCTGCCCGTCATCACGACGCTGCAGGACCTGAAAAAGGAGGATCTGATCCGCATCCTGACCGAGCCGCATAATGCACTGTGCCGCCAGTATGAGCAGCTGCTGGACTTTGACCAGGTGCAGCTGCAATTTGAGCCGGCGGCGCTGGAGGCGGTGGCCCAGAAGGCCATTGATCGAAAGATCGGCGCCCGGGGCCTGCGGGCGGTGCTGGAGGATCTGATGATCCCCATCATGTACGAGATCCCCTCCGACCCGGACGTGGAGCGCGTTGTGATCACAAAGCGCTGCGTGGAGGAGGGCTGCGCGCCGGATATTTACCGCAAGGGTGCCAAGGCGTTGGAGCCGGGCGAGCACGCGGCCGGCGCATAAAGAAGCACATAAGGGCGGACAGAGGGGCCAGTTCTCTCTGTCCGTTTGACCATCTACAGAAGAAAGGAGTGTGTTAACATGTCGGATATCCTGATCTCCCAGCAGATGCCGATCCTGGCGCTGCGCGGGCTGACGGTTTTCCCCGAGATGGTCGTCCATTTCGACATCGGGCGGGAAAAGTCGATCCTGGCCATGGAAGCGGCCATGAACGAGGAGCAGACGATCTTCCTCGTCACGCAAAAGGATGTCTTTGTTGACGACCCTAAACAGAAGGACCTCTATGAGGTCGGCACCGTGGCGCACATCAAGCAGGTGCTGCGGCTGCCCCATGATTCGATCCGGATTCTGGTCAATGGCCTGTACCGGGCTAAGATCAGCTCCATGGAGCAGGACGGCCCCTATCTCAAGGGCCGGGTCGAGACGCTGGAGATCCCGTCCTACCGGAAGCAGACGCCGAAGATCGTGGCGCTGCTGCGGCAGAGCGCCCACTATTTTGAGCAGATGATGGAGCTCTCCCAAAAGCCCCAGCAGGAAATTTTGCTGCGCCTGGTCTCGACAACGGACCCGGGCATCGTGGCAGATGCCCTGGGCCAGTACGCGACGTTTGGCTATGAGGAGAAAATGCAGATCCTTGAGCAGCTGCACCCGGTCAAGCGGCTGGAGCTGGCCAACCGGCTGCTGGCGAAGGAGCTGGAGGTCCTGGGTATTGAGAGCGAGCTCAACGAGCGCGCCCAAGAGAGCATCAACAAGGGCCAGAAGGATTACTACCTCCGGGAGCAGCTCAAGGTCATCCGCTCCGAGCTGGGCGAGGAGGACGAGGACGACGAGCTGGACGAGTACCGGCAGAAGATCCAGGCGCTGGAGCTTTCCGAGGATACGGAGAAAAAGCTGCTGAAGGAGGTCTCCCGGCTGGCCAAGCAGCCCCAGGGCTCTTCCGAGGCGGCGGTCATCCGGAACTATCTGGATATCTGCCTGGACTTGCCGTGGAACACCCGGACGAAGGAACAGGTCAATGTCGAAGCAGCCCGGAAGCGGCTGGATGCGGATCATTATGGCCTGGAAAAGGTCAAGGAGCGGATTTTAGAATCCTTGGCAGTGCGGCAGCTGTCGCCGGATGCGCCGACGGAGATCCTCTGCTTGGTGGGCCCCCCCGGCGTCGGCAAGACATCCATCGCCTTCAGCATCGCCCGGTGCCTGAACCGGAAGCTGGCGCGCATCGCCCTGGGCGGTGTCCACGATGAGGCCGAAATTCGCGGCCACCGCAAGACCTATATCGGCGCCATGCCGGGCCGGATCATCACCGGCATCCAGCAGGCGGGGAGCAAGAACGCCGTGCTGCTGCTCGACGAGATCGACAAGCTGGGCAGCGACTACCGGGGCGACCCGTCGTCGGCCCTGCTGGAGGTCCTGGACAGCGAACAGAATGCGACATACCGGGATCACTATCTTGAGCTCCCGTTTGACCTGAGCGAGTGCCTGTTTATCACGACGGCCAACACGACGGAGACGATCCCCCGCGCTTTGCTTGACCGGATGGAGGTCATCGAGCTGGGGTCTTATACCGACGAGGAAAAGCTGATGATCGCAAAGCGGCATCTGCTGCGCAAGCAGCTGGCGCTGCACGGGATGGACGGCAAGCAGGTCCGCGTGACGGACGACGCGCTGCGGGAGATTATCCGCTGCTACACCCGGGAGGCCGGCGTGCGGAGCCTGGAGCGGCAGTTAGGCAAGCTGGCGCGGCGGGCTGCGGCCAAGCTTGTGCAGCCGGATGCGCCGAAGCGAATCACGGTTAACGGTGCGAATCTGGAGGAATTCCTGGGCGTACGCCGCTTCCTGCCGGACAAGCTGCCCCCCTGCGACCCGGTCGGCCTGGTCACAGGCTTGGCCTGGACGGCGGCCGGCGGCGAGACGCTGGAGGTCGAGGTCAATGTCATGGACGGCAGCGGCAAGCTGGAGTTGACCGGCAATCTGGGCGACGTGATGAAGGAATCGGCCCACGCGGCCTGGAGCTATCTCCGCGCCCATGCGGCCCAGTGGCACATTGCCCCGGATTTTTATAAGACGAAGGACATCCATGTCCACTTCCCGGAGGGCGCAGTGCCCAAGGACGGGCCGTCTGCGGGCATCACCGTCTGCACGGCGATGGTCTCGGCTCTGTCCGGCGCGCCGGTGCGGCGGGATATCGCCATGACGGGGGAGATCTCCATCCGCGGCCGGGTGCTGCCCATCGGCGGCCTGCGGGAAAAGACGATGGCGGCGCTGCGGCACGGCATCCGCCTGGTCATCATCCCCAAGGCCAATGAAAAGGACCTGGAGGAGATCGACCCGCTGGTTCGCAAGGGCCTGAACTTTATGACTGCCGAGCAGGTGGACAGCGTGCTGGAAGCGGCGCTGGATTTCTCCGCCTGCACCGCACCGGTTTTGGAGGATCCTGCAAAGAGTGCACCGCAGCAGGTTGCCCTGCCGGTGCCGGAGCAGGTGAATAAAACCAGGACGCCGGATCTGCGGCAATAAGGAGCGGGCATGAATTTTCAAAACGTTTCGTTCGTCCTCTCCGCGGCCTCTCCGGCGGATTTCCGCCGGGATGGGCTGCCGCAGATCGTCTTTGCGGGGAAGTCCAATGTGGGTAAGTCCTCGGTCATCAACCGAGTCCTGCAGCGGAAGAATTACGCCAGAGTCGGCGAATCGCCGGGCAAGACCGTCCACATCAACTATTTTCTCGTCGATGGGGCAGCGTATCTCGTCGACCTGCCGGGCTATGGCTATGCCAAGGTCCCCAAGGCAGAGAAGGACCGCTGGTCCAGGCTTATGGAGGATTATTTTGCCGCAGAGGGCCTCATCACCCTGGGCATTATGATCGTCGATGCCCGCCATGCCCCGACGGCGCTGGACAAGGTCATGGCCGATTGGTTCAAGCAGTCCGGCGCGCCGTTCCTGGTCGTGGCCAATAAGCTGGATAAGCTGAAAAAGAGCGAGATCGCGCCGAATATGCAGCGCATCGCCGACGACCTGGGCCTGCCGGATGTATGCCACGTGCTGCCGTTTTCCGCGCAAAAGGGCGACGGCCGGGCAGCGCTGGTCGAGCTGATCGAGCAGGCCGCGCAGGGGCAGCTGTAAGCAGCGGGAATAGGATGAACTGATTTTAGAACGCGCCGCTTCGTGGGCAATCTGCCCCGGGGCGGCGCGCCTTAAACTTTCTTAAATCCGCCGGAAAACAGATACATTTTGCTGCGGGTGTGTTATGATAACAAAAAGAAGCGGCTGCGCGATGCCGGGAAGGCAGGGCGGCGGCGCGAGAAAACGCGGCGAAGGGGGCCGGAGCAGTGGAAGAAAAATTACAGGTGCTGGTGGTGGATGACGAGGCCGATATCCGCGGCCTGCTGCGGGTCTTGCTGGAGCGCCACGGTATGGCGGTTATAGAGGCGGCCAACGGGCGGCAGGCGATCACGGCGATACAGGTACATAGCGGCTTGGACCTTGTCATTCTGGACGTTATGATGCCCAAGTGCGACGGGGTGCAGGCTTGCAGCGAGATTCGCAAGCTCTCATCTGTGCCGATCCTGTTTTTGACCGCCCGGACCCAGGAGGCGGATATGCGCGACGCCTACGCCAGCGGCGGGGATGATTACCTGGGCAAGCCCTTCTCTCAGGCGGAGCTGCTGATGAAGGTCGATTCCCTCATCCGCCGCTACCGGGTCTACAAGGGCAAGCTTCAGACCCAGATGCTGCCGGGGATGATCGAGCTGTGTGATGAGAACCACAGCGTCAAGAAAAGCGGCGCGTATATCGATCTGACGGATATGGAGTACCATATTCTGAAATTCCTGGTGCAGAACCGGGGGCGGACAGTTTCTGTGCAGCAGATCTATGAAAATGTCTGGCATGAAAAATACATGCCGACCTCTTCCAATACCGTGATGGTGCACGTTTTAAATTTGCGGAAAAAGCTGGAGGCATCGCCTTCGTCGCCGAAGCTAATCCGGACGATTTGGGGAAAGGGCTATCAGATTGACTAAGAAGCATTATTGCCCGCTGCGGCTGCAGATGGTGTTCTGTTTTATTTTAGGTGCGGCCTGTGCGGTGGCAATCTATTTTGGGGCGTCCCGCCTGGGAACGTATCTGATTGACCGCTACTATCTGGATGAGACCGCCACGCTGCAGCGAGAACAGGCGCTGCTGGAAAACTTTGACGATTATGTGCAGGCAGGGAACCTGACCTCCGAGGATTCCGAAGCCATCGGCGCCTGGGCGGAGGATATGAAATACGCCTATATCTTGATCTTCCGCAGCGGTGTGCTGACGATGGAAGCGGATGCGACGGGCGTTTCGCAGCCCCTGGAGGACGAGGACCTCTGGTATGACGATCAAATGGCCTATGACCGGTATTTTTACCCGGTGCATTTTCAGGACGGCGTCTGCGCCGTGACGGTCTATGATTTCTCCTCTGCGAAGATGTATACGATTTCAACTGTCGCGTCTATAACGCTGGCGGCGATTGGCTTTTTAGCGGTGATCCTGCTCAATAACCGCCGTCTGCGCAAGCGTATTACGGACATCTCCCACTGCGTCTGCAAGGTTGCAGCGGGGGATCTGGAGCTGAAGATCACGGAATCCGGTCGGGATGAACTTTCGGATTTGGCTATGGATATCGACCAGATGCGCCGTACACTTCTGGACCAGCTCAAAAAAGAGCAGGAGGCCTGGCAGGCCAATACGGATTTGCTGCGCGCCATCTCCCACGATATTCGGACGCCGATGACTGCGCTGCTGGGCTATCTGGACTTGGTGCAGTCCCACCAGTACGAGACCAAGGCGCAGCTGGAGCAGTACCTCGCGATCTGCGACGCGAAGGCGCAGCAGCTGCGGCAGCTGACAGACAAGCTTTTTGGGTATTTTCTCGTGTTCGCCAACCGGGAGCTGCACCTGAAACAGGAGCCGCTGGATACCCAGCTGCTGTTTACCCAGCTGTTTGGCGAGGAGATCTGCTGCCTGGAGAACGAGGGCTTTACCGTCGCGTGGGAGCGTCTGGAGCAGGGGCAGACCGTCGTGACCGATGCGGTGCAGCTGCAGCGGGTCGTTGCGAACCTGTTTTCCAATATCCGCAAATATGCCGACCCGGCAAAGCCGGTGCAGGTGCAGGAGCAGCTGCGCAAGGGGCGTATCTGCGTGCGGCTTTCCAACGCTGTGAATCCGGTGGCCGGTGCGGTGGAGAGCAACCAGATCGGCCTGCGGACGTCCCGCAAGCTGATGCAGCTGCTGGGCGGCGGCCTGCACACGTCAGAGGCCAAGGGCGTCTTCCTGGCGGAGCTGACGCTGCCGGTGCAGCCCCAGCCGGAGCCTGCGGCGGAAGCTTGAGTTTTTTTCGCTGTAAACTTGACAAAAATTGGCCGGTATGATAATATAAACCTCGCAGCCAAGCAATTCGGAGAGATGTCCGAGCGGTTTAAGGAGCTGGTCTTGAAAACCAGTGACTCAGCAATGAGCCGTGGGTTCGAAT
>CAKTTR010000027.1 GCA_934615645.1 uncultured Oscillospiraceae bacterium
GGGGCTTGCACCCTGCTGCGCGCATAATTTCTGCGCCTTTGGCACAGAAATTCCACAGCGCTGCATGGGTTCGACTTGACCAATTGTGCTACGCGGAGCTTGCACAATTGGAGTCTCACCCAACTTGCAGGGCGAGAAGTATTTTCCCCGACGTATGCGGTGCATGGGTTCGACTTGGCCAATCGCGCTGCGCGCTCTTGGAGTCTCACCCACTTGCCGCCGGAGAAAATAATTTTGACCTTATTTGCGCCGTGCGCGGCGCAAACTCTGCGAGGCTTTTTTGGCGGACTGAACCGGCCTGCTGCATGATTGCAGCAGGCCGGTTTTTATGTGGCTCAAAAGCTTGGGGCTGGCGCACGTGCTTTGTGCGCCAGCCCCGGGTTTGTTTGCTTTGTATGAACTGCCTTATTACTTTGCAACCCGTGTGACGTAGCGCATCAGGATCGCGGCGACTTGGGCGCGGGTGGCGTTGCCCTGGGGGAGCAGGTAGGTCTGGCCGCCAGACTGGTTGCCGGAGATCAGACCCTCGGCATTGGCCCAGGCGATATTCGCTGTGGCCCAGCTGCTGACCTGACCGAGGTCCGGGAAGGACGACAGGTCTGCCCGGGCGGAGGTGTCATAGCCCTTCCAGGCGGCGTAGCGGTACATGATCGCTGCGATCTGCTCCCGGGTGATGCTGGCGTCCGGCGCGAAGCGGCCCTGGCCCATCCCGGCGACGATGTTATTCTCCGAGGCCCAGGTGACGGCATCGCAGTAATACTGGTTGGCCGGAACATCCTGGAAGGGATTGCTGCTCTTGGGGGCTGGTCTGCCGTCCAGCCGCCAGAGGACGGTGACGAGCATGGCCCGGGTCATCGCGCCGCTGGGGGAGAACTGGGTGCTGCTGGTGCCGTAGAACAGGCCGTTGTTCAGGGCAAAGTCGATCCCGGCGTGGTCCCAGCTGGTTGTGGCCGGGCGGTCGGTAAAGCCGGTGCTGGGGCAGGCAAACGGGGCGATGGCCTGGCCTGCTTCAATGGTCTCGCCGCACAGGTCGCAGATGAGGTCGCCGGTGTAACCGGCTGTCGTGCAGGTAGCTGCCTGGGCGTTTTCCCGGTGCGTTGCGCCGTCATGGGCGCAGCCGGCGAGGAATTCTGGATAGCCGTTTCCGGCCTGGGCAAAAGCGGCGGGGGTCAAGCCTTCGTTCAGGCGGCTGGCAAAGGCGTCGCTGGCAAAGTCGGCAGCGGAGACCGCTTCGACATTGGTCTCCTGGGCTGCGTTATTGCTGGCATTGGCGCAGGCGCTGGCCAGATAGTAGCAGCGCTGGCGGCTGCTGTAGGAGCGACGGCCGTCCCGGCCGACGATGGCGCCGGTCGAGCCCTTGACAGCGGAAACTGCGCCGTAGTCGTAGCAATTTTGCAGCTTGTAATAGTTGCCGTAGCCGATGAGTCCGCCGGTCCCGGCGGAGTTGTAGGTGGAGGTACTGGTGACAGCGCCGATATTATAGCAGCCGGTGATGACGCCGCCCTTGTCGGTATTGCAGCTGCCTGCCAGGCCGCCCAGGTACCAGACCTTGCCGGTGACTGCGCCGTAGTTGGCGCAGCGGGTCATGCTGCCGTTCATGCGCCCGGCGATGCCGCCAGCTCCGGCGCTGGAGCCATCGGCTGCAATGGCGCCGTAATTCACGCAGCCGGTCAGACTGCTGGCCGTATCCTGGCAGGCGCCGACGATGCCGCCAACGCCGTCGGCCCCGTTGATCGCGCCGCGGTTGACGCAGCCGGTGACCCGGGTCCCGCCGTCTATGTAGGCGGCGATGCCGCCTGCGTAATCCCGCAGCGCTGTGACGGTGACGTCCGCAGTGCAATTCTGGATGGTCGTATTCTTCGCGTTGGCGACGATGGCAGCGACATAGCCGCTTGCCTTAGCGACGCCGCTGACCTGAATGTTCTGCAGCGTAGCGCCATCCGTGGCCAAGAAGAGGGCAGAATAGCTGGTATTGGATTCTGCCCGCATGTCCGTAATTCTGTAGCCGTTTCCGTCAAAAGTACCGGAGAAGGGAGCGCCGGTCGAACCGATGCCGTCAAACCAGCGGACGCTGCGGCTGTAGGTTGCGTCGTCGTTGTTCAGGGAGATGTCCTTGCCCAGGCGGACGGTCTTGCCGGAGAACGTATTGCCCTGCTTGACAAGCGACGCAAGCCCGGCCAGCTGCCGTGCCGTCGTGAGGGTGAATTCGGTTTTGCTTGCGTCATACCAGTCCGTCTCTGCCAGCTGTGTCCAAACCTTGTGGGTCATCAGCGGCAGCACCGACAGATGCAGGGAAGCAGTGGTGATCAGGCTCGAAACGGTGGCATCGCCTTTGTTGGAGGGCCAATGGGTCTTGTTCTCGTCCTCGTAGGTGAAGCTGTATTCAAAGGCGCCGGTGTAAACATAGTTGAGGTCATCCGGGTTCATGCCGTCATGAATCTTCGCGGTGGCCCGCAGCTTGTCGCCTTCGTACAAGGCATCGCCGTCCTTGACAGGGTAATTCTGGACAGCAGTCAGCTGGCCGTCTACCACTGCCATGCCACTTTCCTTGACGACTGTGATATCACAGGCGGGGTTAGCTTCAATATAGAGCGCACCAGCGGCCAGCGCTTCAAAGATACCGCCGATGGCGGCGTCCTGGGTTACCGTGGCGAAGGGGCTGGTCAGACGCTTGCCGTTTAGCGTGTAGGCCCGGAAGGCCCAGCCGCTGGCGGGTTTGTTTGTGAGGTGCAGGACCGTCCCCGCGCGGACCGGGCTTGCCTGTGTGGCCGAGACGCTGCCTTGCTCATTCTGTACAAAGGTCACATTGCAATTTCTAGCTGTGTTGTCCTGCTCCCAGGCAAGACGGGGATAGCTGTTTTCTGTCTTGACAAAGGCGTTGCCGTTGCAGTTGAGGTCATTGACAAAGTCCTGAGACTTCATATAGCTTTCCGATTTTGCTGCAATGTCCACATGGATGGTGATGGCGTTGCCCGCATACCAGCCGTGGGATTCCGTATCGTCGTCGCAGCCTTCCAGGTAGTAGGTATCGGCGATGGTATAGGAGCCGCTGTCATGGCCGCCGATGCCGCGGCCGCGCTGGTTTCCGTTGGAATCAATGGTACCGACGTTAAAGCAGTTGTAAATATCCAGCCCCTGGTTGCTGGCGCAGATCCCGCCGGCGGGGCAGGCATAGGTGGTGCTGATTTCACCTGCGTTATAGCAATTGACGATGGCACCCTTGCTCCAGCCGGCGCCGATGATCCCGCCGACGCCCTTGGCGTCTGTACTCTTGACGGACGCAAAGTTTGCGCAGTTTTCAATGTAAATCCCGGTTGGGACGCTGCCGCTGCGGCCAACGACCCCACCGACCCGGCGGCGACCGTAAAAATCACCGCTGACCGAGAGATTCCGCACGGAAGGAGCCGCCTTGGGCGACACTTCATTTTCATAGAGCTGGCCCAGATAGCCGATCAGACCGATGCCCTCGGAATAACCGAAATGCTTGCTGCCATAGCGGTTGCATTTGACATTTGTGATCCGGTGACCCTGCCCGTCCAGCGTGCCGTTAAAAAATGCTTCGACGACCTTGGTGCAATTTTCTACATCCAGCGGGTATTTGCCGCCAATCGGCACCCAGTTGTTGACACCGCCCATGTCCATATCGCAGGTCAGGTATACGGTTTTGTCAGAAAAGTCATGGCCTGGGTCGCCGACGTAGACAGTGTCGTGAATGTCACCGCCACCGGCGCCAATAAGCAGGTAATCATCGACCTTTGTGGAGACAAGGTTTTTCTGGTCTCCTTTGATGCGGTAATCTGGCGTGTCGATGTCCACGTTGCCGCAAACCAGGGCAGCCAGACCCGCAAGCTGGGCCGGGGTGTCGAGATAAAACGCGTCCTTCGTTTCATCATACCAGGAGATATCCACTGCGCCGTCCCAGACGGTGGTGGAGAAGTATTCCGGGATGATCTCGTAGCTCTGGTCGGGTTTTTCAAAGCTGTAGTGGTAGCCGTCGGCTTCCTTGGTAAAGTCCAGGAAGGTGTAGCTCTTGTCCGCCAGCTCACAGCGGATCGTCGCCACGTCTTGCCCCGCTTTTAGCGGGACGACGCCGGTAATGGTGTCACTGGCCAGGCCGACGGCTGGCAGCAGCTGCACCAGCAGGCACAGGCACAGGATGATTCCAAAAATTCGTTTTTTCATCTCTTCATTCCTCCAATGCGATCAGGCTGCAGGCGGGCCCCTGCGGCGTCATAACTTCTGCCATGGTGACATGAATGCCGTATAGCTTCTCAATGAGGTCCGGCGTCAGTGTCTGCGCCGTTGGCCCGAAGGCGCAGAGAGAGCCGTCCTGCAGCGCCAGCACCTGGCTGGCATAGCGCAGCGCATGCTCCGGATTATGGGTCGAGACCAGGACAGTATAGCCCTGGTGGGTCAGCCCGCAGACCCGGGCCATCACGCGCTGCTGATTTCCGTAGTCGAGATTGGCCGTCGGCTCGTCCATGATAAGCACGGCCGCATTTTGCACCAGCGCTCGGGCGATTAGCGCCAGCTGCCGCTCACCGCCGGAGACCTGGCTGATGCCCCGGTTTGCCAAATGGGCGATCTCCAGCTGCTCCAGCGCCCGGTGCGCCGACTCCAGCTGCGCTTTGCCGGGGCGCTGGGCCAATTGCAGGGTCCCGGTGGTACCCATGAGGACGGTGTCGAGCACCGTATAGTTAAAGATCGGCTCTGCAGATTGGGGGATATAGGCAATTTCCCGGGAGAGCTCCCGCTGCGTCAGGGAGCGGACGGGCCGCCCGCGCAGCAAGATCTCCCCCTCCGGCCGCAGAAAGCCGAGAATGCAGCGAAACAGCGTACTTTTCCCCGCCCCGTTGGGTCCCAGCAGGGCGACCAATTCGCCCTGGGGGATGGAAAAGCTGAGATGCTGCAGCACCGGGTGCTTGGGATAGGAAAAGGAGAGGTCACGTACTTCAATCTGCACGGTTGCCACCTCCTGTCAGGACTAAGTAGATGAAGATCGGCGCGCCGACAAAGGCCGTCAGGATGCCCAACGGGATCTCCGAGGTCGTTGCCAGCCGGGCGACATCGTCGACGACGATCAGGAACGCCGCGCCGAACAGGGCGCTGGCCGGAACGAGCCGCCGGTAGTCATAGCCGAAGATCATCCGGCAAAAATGGGGGATGACCAGGCCGACCCAGCCGATCATGCCCGAGACGGCGACGCTGGATGCGGTCAGCAGCGTCGCGCAGACGACGACAATCAGGCGCAGCCGCGTCGTATTGACACCCATGGCCCGGGCCTCTTCATCGCCGACCGTCAGCAGGTTCATCCGCCAGCACAGGATGCACAGGGGGAGAAAGCCCACGACAAAGGGGATGCACAAAAATTGCACGTCCCGCACCTTGATGGAGGAGAGACTGCCCATGAGCCAGTAGGTGATGGCGGGCAGCTGCTGCTGCGTATCGGCCACCAGCTTCATATAAGAGGTCCCGGCGGAAAACAGGGACGAGACCATAATGCCCGCCAGGATCATCGCAACGGTGGGATTCGTCCGGCTCAGACGGCTGACAAGATACGCGGCGAAGACAGCGACAAGGCCGAAGAAAAACGACGTCGCCGAGATGGCAAAATACCCCGCGCCGCATAAGATCGCCAGGGCCGCGCCGAACCCGGCGCCGGTGCTGGCGCCCAGGATGTCTGGCGAGACCATCGGGTTCCGGAACATGCCCTGGTAGGCGACACCGGCCAGCGCCAGCGAAGCGCCGACGAGGGCTGCCGCAGCGATCCGGGGCAGGCGAATTTCAAATAGGACGTTCTCCGACCCGACCGGCCAGCACGGCTCGACCGCCTGGACCCGGGAGCGGAGTAAAGAAAAAAGCTGGTGGGGCGTCAGGTTGAAGCGGCCCAGCAATGCTGAGCCGAACAGGACAACCAGAAACACCCCGGCCAGCACGATAAACTTCCAGGCATATTGCTTGTGCGTCGTTTGCTCCATAGATTCAACTTCCGTTCTCTACAATATAATACTGGCCGGTGGCGGCGTCGTAATAGACCTCGCCCAGCTTTTCCATGCCGGTATCGCTGCTGTTCAGCTCATCCTGGGACTGCATATTGTCCAATTCGTCCTGGGAGAAGTTGACAGCGCTGTCACGGTCAATGGCGGAATTACCGCCTTCACCGTCGGCGGCGTAGGACTGGCCGGAGTCGGACATCGTCCCGCCGGAGGTGGAGATATCGACATTCCAGTGGACGATCAGCGCCAGCATGATGCCGACGGCCAGGACAAGCATGGCGTCGGAGAGGTTGGAGATATAGTTCATCGGATTGACCTCTTCCTCCGCAAAGCGGCGGCGGGTCCTTCTTCCTCTTCTCATTGCGGCTTCACCCTTTCACAAACGCAGCTGGTCAGTGTCTCCAGGTCTGCCATGTACGCGGCATACCAGCGGCGGCGGATCGTCGAGACGATCATGCAGACGGCAGCGATGCAAAGCCCGGCGACCGTCGTATCAAACGCCGTCATCAGGGAGACGGAGAGTGTGTAGGTATCACCCTGCCCCAGCGCGATGATGCCGGGCCCCAGGGGGATCAGTGTCCCGAGCAGGCCCAGCATGGGGCCGAGCTTGGAGGCAAGGTCCGTGAATTTAATCATGTGGTCATAGTGGGCCTGCTCTTGCTCCAGCAGGTTATCTGCCAGATCATCAAGCAGGGGGCGGGTGAAATCGGCGTGCTGCGTCAGTTCCCGCAGTGTCGCCTTCTGACGGCGGTTGAGCTTGCTTTCGGCAATGGCCGCTTCCAGGTCCGTCTCACTGTCACGCAGATGCTCCAGCAGCGCGGGCAGGTCCTCTTTCATATGGCGGTGCTCCGAAAAATACTCTGCGATGATCCAGCCGACGGAAAAGACGGCAAAGGCCAGCAGTAAGATCAGCAGGATGACCACCGGCAGCTCCATCGCGCCGGAGACGGCCCGCAGGATATTGTGAAATACAGTACTCATGCATCAATTCTCCCTTTTCTATAGTAGCCCACCGCGCTGCCTGCGCCGAGGGCAGCCAGCAGCAGCGCGCCCAGCGCAGTGCCAAGATAATACCAGCGGCGGTCCTCCGCCTGCATCGTCACGGCCTGGACCGTCTCCTGCACCGGGGTGTCCCCGTCCGGGTCCTGGGGGGAGGCGGCTTGCCGGCCGGCCAGCTGCTGGGCCAGTGCCTCAGAGAGGACGTGGACCCGCTGCCCGCCCGCGGCGCCTGCCGGGGTCTGGCTCGCCTGCCCATTGGCCGTGGGCTTTTGCAGGGTCTGCCCGTTTGTGCTGGCACTGCTGCCGTTGGGCTTGTTATTATTATTATTGTTGTTGTTGTTGTTGCTGCTGTTCGGCTTGTTGCCCTGGCCGTCGTTCTGGCCGTTATCGGGGTTCGGCTTGGCGGGGTCGTCCGGATTTGCCGGGTCCTCCGGCTTGTTCGGGTCATCCGGGTTATCCGGCGTCGGCTCCGGGTCGCCGGTCGTGATCGTCTGCGGTTTTATGATCTCGCCCCCGGCGTAGCCGATGTTGAGATTGGCGGTGCCCGCTGTATGTACCGTGTAGTTGACGCTGACCGAGGCCACGTCGCTATACTGGCTGCTGGGGGTGACGGTGATGCCCGTGATCTCCAGCACAGAGGAATCCGACGAGGAGATATTCAGCAGGCTGCCCAGCGCCTGCAGCAGCGTCTGGTTGCCGACATTGACGTCAAATATCAGAGTATGGGAGCCGATGGTGCCGTCGATCTCCGGCAGTTCATCTTTAATTTCTGGAGCGCCATTCAGCGCCACCAGAACCGTATGGACATATTTTGCACTTTGGCTCGTCCGAGTCTCCAGGGGATCGGCTTGACCAAAGAGCAGCCGGAACCGGTTGCCGGTGCCGAGGGAGGAGAAATTCGGCGCGGTGTGTTCTGTGCCGATCTCAAAGGTAGCCCAGTTGTCCTCCAGGGCCAGCATCGGCTGGACGGTTTGGTAGTCCGACCAGGCCTCCGTCCCGTCGTATTTGACAAAGTTGCCGTTCTCATCGTAAACCGGCTTGATGTGGGCGGCCAGATCGTTGAAATAGTACCGGTTCGAGGTAAAGAGATCCTGTGCGGTGAAGGAGGTGAAGGTGCCGACGCTCTGATCCTTGGTGTAAAACTGTATCGAGATAACATCGCCGGTATAGATGCCTGCGTAATCCAGCAGATCACCGATGGAAAATCCCCGGGCGGAATCAATGACGGTCTGGTAGTTTCCGTCGGGATCGATCCGGAAAAAGGAGTAGGCACGA
Source organism: uncultured Oscillospiraceae bacterium (assembly GCA_934615645.1). GTDB lineage: Bacteria > Bacillota > Clostridia > Oscillospirales > Oscillospiraceae > SVMC01. Next base: position 8,271 of record CAKTTR010000027.1, read on the forward strand.
TCTGAGATCGGCAAATTGGCGGAGAGCTCACTCCAGTGGTACGTCCCGACCTCGACATACGTCTCCGGGCCCATGCCGTAGTAGCCGACCTTGACCGTCAGCGTGTCTGTGACCTGACCGTCCGCCTGGATGGGGACAGCCAGCGCGGCCAGCAGCGCCGCGCACAGCACCAGCGTGGCCAGACGTTTTCGCAGTCTCATTGGCCGCCTCCTGCTTTCAGCGTGGAGCGGGCCAGCATCTGCTGGGCTTCCGTCTCGCTCAGGTCGTAGTGCCAGAAGGTCTTGTAAAACTCCTGGGCCACGGCGACCATGTCGTAATCATAAAGCTCTGGGTAGAGCAGATTGCCCAGCCACCAGACGCCCAGCACCTGGTTGATGGACGGCGGCGAAGCCATCCAGTCATAGGGCAGGTTGGGAATTTCGTAGTATGCCCCGTTCTGCACGGCCCGCAGGGCGTTCCATTCGCTGGCCTCCAGCGTGTCATAGGGGCCGCCGGCGGCGAGGATGATAACGTCCGGGTCGCAGACATAGGCCTGCTCCATGTCAATGGTCGTGCCGCCGCCCCGGTTGGAGATCTCGTCGGTCTTGACCGCGTTCTCTGCGCCGATCATAGGCAGCACGGCGGACTGGACCGAGCCCTCCGCGTTGCAGGCAAGGCCGGTGGAGCCAGTGCCGAAGAGGACGGTTTTTCGGTCGCTTTCGGGGAGTTTCGCCGTGTTTTCCTCTGCCATCTGCAGCGTCTTTTCGACAAATGCGGCGCAGGCCTCAGCGGCTTCCTGCCGGTCCAGCAGCTGGCCGAGGGTCCGGTAGGCTTCGGGCATCGTCTCCATGGTGGCTTCGATGTAGATTGTCGGGATGCCCGTCTGCTTTTGAATGCCGCTCATGTCGTCGGCGATCGTCTCTTTTGTATCGCCCAGGTCGATGATGAGCTGCGGCTGGGCGTCGATCAAGGCTTCCATGTTGAGGTTTGCCTTGTTGCCATAGAACTGGCCGAAGGTCGGCAGGTACCACATATCCTCCGGGAAATAGGGCATCTGGTCTGTGCTGGGGCTGCTGGCCAGGCCGATGAGCAGCTCCGGCGCGACGGTCATCAGGATCATCTGGGAAGTCGAGCCGCTGGCGGCGATGCGGGTGATGTTCTTGGGAATTGTCACCGTGCGCCCGGCGCTGTCGGTAAACTCGGTCGTTTCGACGCCTTCCAGCGGGTCATAGGTCTTACCGCTGCCGCACCCGGCAAACAGGCATAAGAGCAAAGCGCAGCAGAGTGCCACGCAGAGAAATCTCGTTCTGGTCATAAATAAAAATCTCCGTTGTCTATAAATAAGTATAACCTCTTGTATGATACACAAGTTACCGGCGAAAAGCAAGCTTTTTTTACACCTGTTGCAGTATGGGAAGATTTGACAGAAATGCTTGACTTTGCATTATTCATAGATTAAAATAAGGACGGTTATATTCTGAAAAGAATAATACATATTTGAAAGGAAGAACGCACATGAAAACCCACAAAACCCCCTTGCGGCGCGTATTGGGCCTGATCCTGTGCCTGTCCATGCTGGTCAGCCTTGCACTGCCTGCCCTGGGCGCGGCCCCGGTCACCGAGACGCCCGCTGCCCCGACGGCGCAGAGTGCTTTTGACTTTAACGCCAGCACGGGTACGATCGACGGCTATACAGGTAGTGATACCGATGTCGTGATCCCTGCCTCTATCGACGGCGTCGATGTCAAGACGTTGGACCATGCTTTTATGAATTCCGGCGTTACGACGGTGGTCATTCCCAGCACGGTCAAAGTGATTGGCGAATACGAATTTGATTATTGCGATAGTTTGACAGACCTGTATTTCTACGGAGATGTACCGGTGGGTCTCGAGAGCATCAATGATTACACTGCGACAGACTTCACACTTCACTGCAAAGCAAAGCATGAGGATTCTTATACAGATATTGCGGACGGCTATGTTACTGTTGAAGCAGATATCTCAGACGACTTGGCCGACCCGGCATACCCCAGCCACAACTTGAAGTATACCGACAACGGCGATGGCACCCACAGCGCTGTCTGCACGGACGAAGGCTGCAGTTACACGATTACAAACGAAGCACACAAGTATGTCGGTGCAGTCTGCGCCTGCGGCGCGAAGCTGGACGGCAACGATCCCAAGTACTTTAACTTCGAGATCCGCGACGACGGCAAGGCGTGGCTCCTGGGCTACACCGGCCCCGGCGGCGATATCACCATCCCCGCGACCTATACCGATGGCGATGGCAAGACCTACGATGTCGTCGGCGTTCATAGCCGGGCATTCTGCGGCTATAACGGCGGGTATGACTATGACGGTCAGACCCCGGCATCTGTCGCTGAAATGATCACGGGCATTACCGTCCCGGCCTCTGTTACGACGGTTGAAGATTATGCGTTCAACTATGTCGGTCGTTTTCACACCAAAAACTGGAACCTGGCAAAGCTTGTCTTTGAAGCGGACGACGTGGTTTTCGGCGTGGCAGCCCTGGCTGGCAACCCGAATCTGACGACGGTGACCCTGCCTGCCCAGCAGACGGCCATCAGCAGCAGCCTGCTCTCCAGCAACACCAGTCTCGCGGAGATCACCATCCCCGCCACGGTGACGGAGGTCGGCGCCAATGCCTTCCGCGGCGATACCGCGCTGCGTAAGGTGAATTTCCTGGGGACGACGCCGCCGCTCATGACCGGCGACTCCTCCACCCCCATCAGTGGGACCCAGTACCCCTTCGCGGGCTGCACCAGCCTGCTCCTGTCTGTCCCGGCAGCGCATCTGAGCGCTTATCAGGAGGCTTGGAGCGCCATGCTTTCGGCAAGCCAGTCCTGCGCAGGTGATATTACCCTGGTCGGCGACGGCACGGAAGACCCGGAAGTGGCGTCCATTCCTGACTTTAATATTTATGTCAATGATACGACGGCAGAGTCCGAACAGCCCCAGTACATTACCTACCATGTGACGGACTTTGACAACGCGACAAAATCCGGCAAGGTCGAGGTCAAGTATGTTGGCTTCAACGACGGCGGTACGCTGACCATCCCGGAGACGGTCACCAGCAAGGTTGCTGGGAAGGATTGGACGTTTACCGTTACCGGTATTGGCGTTCAGGCTATGATGACCTATGAAATGGTCGGCGCATCCTCCAACTATTGGTTCACCAAGGTGGAATTCCCGTCCACCCTGGAGTACATCTCGGCCAGCGGCTGCCGCAGCCTGGAGCGGGTCACGGAGCTGGACTTCTCCAATACGAAGCTGCATACCATCGGCGAATCCGCCTTCTATGGCTGCAACGCGGTCAAGACGGTCAAGCTGCCCGCCACGCTGGAAAAAATGGGCGCGGAGAGCTCTGTGGAAGTCGGCGATGACGACAATAAGGAGACGCTGACCTACACCGAAAACGTTTTCGCCTGCTGCGATGCACTGGAAAACATTTTCGTGGACGAGAATAACCCCAACTTCAAGGATATCGACGGCATCCTCTTCACCAAGAACGGCAAGAAGCTGATCCGTTACCCCAATGCAAGACCTGCCACCCATTATGATATCCCCGCAGGCGTCGAGGTCATCGGCTGCCAGGCGTTTATGCAGTCTTATAAGGGCAAGAGCGTCCTGGAGACGGTCTCCTTCCCCGATTCTGTCAAGCTCATCGAAAGCCTGGCATTCCGCCAGAGCTCGCTGACAGAGGTCACCCTGCCCGTCAATGCGACATTTGGCACCTGTGCATTCGATATCTGCAAAAAGCTCACAAAGGTGACGATCCCCGAAGGCGTCACGGCCCTGAGCGACTACATGTTCTGGAGCTGTGAAAACCTGGCAGAAATCTCCTGCCCGGATTCCCTGAAGACCATCGGCGACAGCTGCTTTGGCCACACGGGCCTGGCGAAGGTCGATCTGAACAAGGTTGAGACCATCGGTGGCTATGCGTTCTACTATAATAAGAACCTGACGGAGATCGCCATCCCTGCCACGGTGACGAAGATCGGCACGGCAGCGTTCTGCAACAACGAGAACCTGGCCAAGGCGGTCTTTGAAGAAGGCGCGAAGACGGTCGGCGCATACATGTTCTTCGACGATTACGCGCTGAGCGATCTGCGCCTGGTCGATTCCATCGAGACCATCGGCGACGCGGCCTTTGGCTACTGCGTAGCGCTGAAGTCTGTGACGCTACCTAAGAGCTTGAAGACGATGGGCGGCGGTGTGTTCTACAAGTGCTGGAAGAACCTGTACAAGGTCATTATCCCCGATGAAGCGCAGATCACCAAGCTGCCTGCCAATACGTTTGAGTCCTGCCAGGCTCTGACGTACCTCTACCTGGGCCAGAACATCACAGCGACAGGCCCTGTCTCCTTGTACGATACCAACGCAAACCTGGTCGTCGATACCGCCTGCGTGGAGGACAGCTTCAACCGCAGCAAATTCGACGTCTATCCCTATGATCTGGATGACAAGACCCTCTTTGCCAAGTACGAAGAGACGGGCGAATTTGATGACAACGGCTACCCCGTTTACAAAGTCTGGGTCACCCAGGAAGGTGCAGATGGCGGCTGCTGCGGCGGCGGTTCCGCAGAGACAGACGGCGACTATTATGTGGTCTATTTCAGCGCCGGTGCGAACCCGACGTTCCAGTACGGCAGCGTTGTCCCGGCAGAGCCGGTGGTGCTTACGGTTTATGAGCAGTACGAAGATGAGAATGTAGCTTCTGTGAAGACATACACCGCCAGCGATCTGGACGCGCTGGCCAAGAAGGGCGTCGTCGGTTACCAGTTCTGGAGCATGACGAGCGGCGAGGAGAAGACGGTCGCAGCCAATGAGTATGTGACCATCGCCGACCTGCTGGCTGACGCCGGTCTGGACTTCGCCGAAGGCGACACGATCTCCGCCGCCGCCAGTGACGGCGCAGCGGCAGGCATGAGCTTCGCCGACAGCAACACCTGCAAATATTACATCGACGACGAGACGAAGGAAAAGACGGAAGTGCCTGCCGCCATCCTGCTGTCCTGGAACAGCGGCGCTGGCTCCGCGGAAGAGATCGCGAAGACGGCTTACCGCTCCGGTAACCTGCGCTTTGCCTACGGCATCACCGAAGAGCAGTACGGCACGGTCCATGGCAGACGCCTGGCTAGCGGCATTACGTCCATCACGGTCGTGCACCCGGCCCGCACCGTCCTGACGGTTTTGGAAAAGACGGAAGGCAGCGACGCTGTCACCGTGAAGAGCTACAAGATCGCGGATCTGGCAGCCTTGAAGACGGAAGGAACCATCGGCTACCAGTTCTGGAAGACGGGCAGTGATGTTGAACAGACGATGGCGGCGACGGAATACGTTACCATCGAGAATCTGCTGGCAGACGCCGGTGTGGACTTCGCAGCAGGCGATACCGTCTCCGCGTCTGATCCGACGGGCTTTGCCTCCAACCTCACGTATGAGGACATGGGCGTTTACAAGTACTATTGCACGAAAGACGGTGCAACGGAAGTCCCCGCCGCCCTGGCTTTGAGCTGGGCGACTGGCACGGGCGACCTGGCCAGCGTTGCCGCAAAGGCGGAAAACACTGGTAACATCCGCTTCGGCTATGGCATTAGCGAGGCCCAGTACGAAGCAAAGAATGTCGGCGGCAAGCGCCTGGTCAGCAAAATTGCGACGGTCACCGTCACGCATCCGGCGCCCACGGTCCTGACGGTCCTGGAAAAGACGGAAGGCAGCGACGCTGTTACCGCCAAGAGCTACACCGCGGCAGAGCTGGACGCTCTGAAGACGGAAGGCACCATCGGCTATCAGTTCTGGAAGACGGGCAGCGATGTTGAACAGACGATGGCAGCGACGGAATACGTCACCATCGAGAACCTGCTGGCAGATGCCGGTGTGGACTTCGCAGCAGGCGACACCGTCTCGGCGTCCGACCCGACGGGCTTTGCCTCCAACCTCACGTATGAGGACATGGGCATCTACAAGTATTACTGCACCGCCGATGGGGCAACGGAAGTCCCCGCTGCCTTGGCTTTGAGCTGGGCGACTGGCACGGGCGACCTGGCCAGCGTTGCCGCAAAGGCGGAAAACACCGGCAACATCCGCTTCGGCTATGGCATTAGCGAGGCCCAGTACGAAGCAAAGAACGTCGGCGGCAAGCGCCTGGTCAGCAAGATCGCAACGGTCACCGTGACCCACGCGGCCCCCTGCAAGCATGAGACGACGGAGCTGCGAAACGCAGTCCTGGCGACCTGCACGACAGACGGCTACACCGGCGACGTGGTCTGCACAAACTGCGGCGCAACGATCAAGACCGGCGAGAAGATCCCGGCCTTTGGCTGCCCCAGTGCTGACTTCACGGATATGCCCGCGGTGACCTATTGGTCGCACAACGCGCTGGATTACGCGCTGCAGAACAGCCTGCTCTACGGCACGTCCGCAACGACGATCGCCCCGCAGGCGAACACGACCCGCGCAATGCTGGTCAGCATTCTCTACCGGCAGGAGGGCAAGCCCGCCGTTCAGGCAGCGGCCAGCTTCACCGATGTGGCAGAGAACATGTGGTATGCGGATGCAGTCGCCTGGGCGGCTGAGAACGGGATCGTCTACGGCGTGACGGAAGACAAGTTTGACCCGAACGGCAACCTGACGCGGGAGCAGATCGCAGCGATCCTGTACCGCTACGCAGGGTTCAAGGGCCGCGACATGGCAGCCCGTGCAGATCTGGCGTCCTTCCCGGATGCAGATGCTGTCAGCAGCTACGCAAAGGACGCAATGTCCTGGGCTGTGGCAGAGAACATCCTGGCCGGCAGCAAGACGAGCGACGGCACGACGTACCTGCAGCCGCGCAACACCGCAACGCGGGAGCAGGTCGCCCAGCTGATGATGCAGTACATCGAGGCAGGCAAATAAGCTGGCTTCCTTGCATCTAGCAAAAACGTAAAACAATCGCGCAGGGCCGCTATCTGGCAAATCAGATAGCGGCCCTGTCAGAATCCGGCGGCGCCGGAGAGAACGGAGGATTCCACGCATGTATACAGAGGATTTGCTGCAGGCGCAGCTGGAGGCCCGGCAGGCCGGGCGGGATTTCGCCGTGGCGACGATCGCCGAGGCCCTGGGCAGCACGCCCCGGACCAACGGGAAAATGATCGTCTATGCCGATGGCACGACGCTGGGTACCGTCGGCGGCGGTGCGGCGGAGCTGCAGGTGACGAAGGACGCCGTGGCCCAGATCAAACGCGGCTGCAATGTGCTGCATCATTATAATGTCGGCGCGGAGACGGCGGACGATGGGATGCAGTGCGGCGGCAAGCTGTCCGTCCTGATCGAGGTCTACCGGTCAAATCCGCTGCTGGTCGTCGTCGGCGGCGGCCATGTGGGCCGGTGCCTGATCCGCGTGGCAAAGCAGACGGGCTTTGACGTCCTGCTCTTTGACGACCGCCCGGCGGAGGCAGTGCCGGAATCCGCGGCGCTGGCCGATCGCTTTATTCGGGTCGCGGATTTTGCACAGGATATCTGCGCGGCGGATGTCCCGGCGGGCGCATATTTCGTCATCTGTGGGCACAGCCATGCCGATGACGGCATCGCCCTCAAGGCGGCGCTGACAAAGCAGGCGGCCTATGTCGGGATGCTGGGCAGCCGGAGAAAGATGGAGGCGCTGTTTGCCATGCTGCGAGAGCAGGGCGTTACAGAGGCCCAACTGGCTGCAGTCCATACGCCCATCGGCCTGGACCTGGGCGGCGAGACCCCGCCGGAGATCGCCATCGCCATCCTGGCGGAGATCCTCCAGGTCAAAAACGGCCGGGCATAGTAATAACTTAATGATACAAGGCCGCTATCTGGCAAATCAGATAGCGGCCCTGTCAGAATCCGGCGGGCTGCGGGCTTTTCTGCTTGCCTGCCGGGTATTTTTTTGTTATGATAAAAGAAATGACGAAAAAGGAGGCCTGCCTTATGAGTAAAGCAGACGAGATTTACCGCGCAACTTGCCGGGAAATTCTGGACCATGGCGTCTGGGATACCGATTTGCAGGTGCGCCCCCATTGGGATGACGGCACGCCTGCCCATACGATCAAGAAATTCGGCGTGGTCAACCGGTATGACCTGCAGGAGGAATTCCCGATCATGACGCTGCGGCGGACGTATTGGAAATCCTGCATCGGGGAGCTTTTGTGGATCTGGCAGAAGAAATCCAATCGCATCGCCGACCTGGGCAGCCATATTTGGGATGCCTGGGCGGATGAAAACGGCACCATCGGGAAAGCCTATGGCTATCAGCTGGGCGTCAAGCACCAGTACCCGGAGGGCGAATTTGACCAGGTCGACCGGGTGCTCTATGACCTGAAGCACAACCCGGCCAGCCGCCGGATCCTCACGAATATCTATAACTTTGCGGACCTGCACGAGATGGGCCTGTACCCCTGCGCCTATTCCATGACCTTCAACGTCTCCGGCAACCGCCTCAATGCGATCCTCAACCAGCGCTCCCAGGATATGCTGACGGCCAATAACTGGAATGTTGTCCAGTATGCCGCCCTGGTGCATATGATGGCCCAGGTCTCCGGCCTGCAGGCCGGGGAGCTGGTGCATGTCATCGCCGATTGCCATATTTATGACCGGCATATCCCGCTGGTGGAGAAAATGCTCCAGAACGAAGCGCGCCCCGCGCCCCAATTCCGGATGGACCCGGCGGTGACGGATTTCTACGCGTTCACCGTCGACAGCTTCCACTTTGACGGCTACGATCCGTGCCCGTTTGATGAGAAGATCCCCGTGGCGATCTGAGGCGGCAGAGATGGAGCAGAAAAATGGCATGAGCCTGGTCGTCAATGTGACGCAAAATTGGGGCATCGGCCGGGGAAACCAGCTGCTGGTCTCCCTGCCGGGGGACCTCCGACGCTTTCGCCAGCTGACCCTGGGCAAGACGGTGATCTTGGGCCGCCGCACGCTGGCGACGTTCCCTGGCGGCAGGCCGCTGCCGGGGCGGGAGAATTTTATCCTCTCCCGGGATCCTGCGTTTCAGGTACCCGGCGCCCGCGTCTTTCCGGATCTTCCGGCGCTGCTGCAGGCGGCCCGGGCGCTGCCGGGCGATCGCCTGTGCGTCATCGGCGGTGCCAGCGTCTACGAGGCGCTGCTGGATTATTGCAGCATGGCCTATGTGACAAAAACATTTCTCGCCCCCCCGGCGGACCGGTTCTTCCCGGACCTTGACGTGCTGCCCCAGTGGTCTGTGGTGGAGCGCTCGCCACTGCAGGAGGAAAATGGCGTCACCTATCAATACATCAACTATCAAAATGCCGCGCCAAAGCCACTGGCAGAAAGGAAATTGCTATGAAAAAAACGGTACTGCGCAGCTATGCCAAGCTGATCGCCCGCACCGGCGTGAATATTCAGAAGGGCCAGGAGGTTGTGATCCAGGCGGAGCTGGACCAGCCGGAGTTTGTCACGATGCTGGTCGAGGAGTGCTACCGCGCCGGGGCCGGGAAGGTCGCGGTGGAATGGGAGCACCAAAAGCTGCAGAAGCTCCATGTGCGCTATCAGGCGGAAAAGACCCTGGCAACGGTCGAAGCCTGGGAGGAGGCCAAGCTGCAGCACTATGTTGATCGCCTGCCCTGCCGCATCTATCTCCTCTCGGAGGATCCGGACGGGCTTAAGGGCGTCAACCATGCCAAGCAGGCCAAGGCGATCCAGAAGCGCAACGCCATCATCAAGCCCTATCGGGATAAGATGGAAAATTACTACCAGTGGTGCATCGCCGCGGTGCCCGGCGTCGCCTGGGCGAAAAAGCTGTTCCCGGAGTGCTCCAAGGCCCAAGCTGTCGAAGCCCTGTGGGAGGCGATCCTGGCAGCCAGCCGCGTGACGGACGACCCGTTGGCGGCCTGGCAGGCGCATAATGACGACCTGCACCGCCGCTGTGATTACCTCAACGCCCTGAAGATTCGCACGCTGGAATACCATAGCAGCAACGGGACGGACCTGCGCGTCGGCATGATCCCGGAGGCGGAGTTTAAAGGCGGCAGCGATACGGACCGCAAGGGCATTTTCTTCAATGCAAATATCCCCACAGAAGAGTGCTTTATCTCCCCCAAGCGCGGCGAAGCGGAGGGAATCGTCTATGCCACGATGCCCCTGTCCTACCAGGGCCAGCTGATCGAGGGCTTCTGGCTGCGGTTTGCCGGCGGCAAGGTCGTCGAGCTGCACGCGGAGAAAAACGAGGAACTGCTGCGGACGCTGGTCGGCATGGACGAAGGCGCGGCGTATCTGGGCGAATGCGCCTTGGTGCCCTATGACTCGCCGATCCGCCAGAGCGGGCTGCTGTTTTATAACACCCTCTTCGATGAAAACGCCGCCTGCCATCTGGCCCTGGGCATGGGCTTTGCTGATACCATCCGCGATTATGAGCAGCATACGCTGGCCGAGTGCCGCGCCTTGGGCGTCAACGATTCCATGATCCATGAGGACTTTATGATCGGCTCTGCCGACCTTTCCATTGATGCTCACACAGAAGACGGCCGGGTCGTTCCCATTTTCCGCGACGGCACTTGGGCATTCTGAGCCCTAAAACCGGGGTTCCCTCGCCCTAAGTTTTGCAGGAGGACAGGAAGATACAAAAAATTACGAAAAAAGTATTGCCAAGGGGGAAAAACGGGTATATAATAAATCAGATGCGCAAATTCAGTATTTTTGCGCATAATGCTGGAACAAGGGTGTGCAAAATGGCTGCCACAAAGAAAAACAACAAGATGAACGACGAAATTCGCGCGCCGCTGCAGGCACTCATTGCCCGCGGCCGCAAGGACGGGACACTGCCGATCACCGAATTGACCGCAGAACTGGAAAAGCTGGATCTTTCTGTAGAGAAAATTGAACAGATTTATGAAATGCTTGAATCCATGGGCATCCAGCTGCTGGGCAATGAAGCGGAATTGGATATTGAGGACCGTTTAACAGATGACATCGACCTCTCCCAGACGGAAGAGGAACCGCTGGTTGACCCGGTGGAGCTGGCCGCAGAGTACAATCTGGACGACCCGGTCCGGATGTACCTGAAGGAGATCGGCCAGGTCAAGTTGCTGACGGCGGAGGAAGAGATCGAGCTGGCCAAACGCATCTCCGAAGGGGATAAGAAAGCCAAGGACAAGCTGACCGAGGCCAACCTGCGCCTGGTCGTCTCCATTGCAAAGAAATACTCCGGGCGGGGTCTGCATATTCTGGATCTTATTCAGGAGGGCAACACCGGCCTCATCCGTGCGGTGGACAAGTTTGACTATACAAAGGGAAACAAATTCTCTACATATGCCACCTGGTGGATCCGCCAGGCCATCACCCGGGCACTGGCTGACCAAGCCAGAACGATCCGCGTGCCGGTGCATATGGTAGAGGTCATCAACAAGGCGACCCGCTGCAACCGCAAGCTGGTCCAGGAGCTGGGCCGCGAGCCGACCCTGGAGGAGATCGCGGCGGAGCTGAATCTGCCCATTGAGAAGATCATCGAGGCCAACCGGACCGCGGCGGATACCATCTCCCTGGACATGCCCGTTGGCGATGAGGAGGATACGACCATCGGCTCCTTCGTCGAGGATGATAACACCCCCGGCCCCGCCGATGCCACGTCCAACACGCTGCTCTCCGAGGCTCTGTCCGAAATATTGGGGACGCTGACGGACCGGGAGGCGGATGTGCTCCGGATGCGCTTTGGCATGTACGACGGCCGCACGCATACGCTGGAAGAGGTCGGCCAGATCTTTGGCGTGACGAGAGAGCGGATCCGCCAGATCGAAAATAAGGCCATCCGCAAGCTACGGCACCCCAGCCGCGCAAAGAAAATCAAAGATTTCTATTGCTGAGGCAATATGCTGCCCCGGCAGGCCAGTCAAAACCGGCCTGCCGGGGCAGTCGTTTGTTTATCCGCCTGTCATGGCCAGGCATAAAATTGGCAGCACCTGATGGTAGATCTCCGGCAGCTGCGTCAGTGGCAGGGGATTTTGGCCCAGCCCTGCCTCGACGGTAAAGCCGGGGCGGGCAAAACGGGCGATGAACCAATCCTTGAAACCTGCGTTGGCGCTGCCGGGGGCGGGGTGCGTCAGGGTATAGCCGCTGGCGTCTGCCATTTGCTCCCCCAGGGCGTGGGCTGCCGGGTCCGCATAATCGCCGTAGCGCCAATAGATCTCCCGGCCCTGGGTGTGGAGGGCTACGGTGCAGTGGGGGCTGAGCTTCTCCGTCAGCGCGGCCAGGGCGGCGGTCTCCCGCTGGTCCAGCGGGGCGCAGCCCGGCCAATTGCACGGCGCGGGGCGGTCAAAGCCCAGGGCGCGCTTGATCTGCACCGCCTGGGCAAAGCCCGCAGGATAATTCAGGTTGAGATCGACGCCGCAGGCGTTGGCCTTCCAGCCGGACGGGAACGGGGTCTGCGGGAACGCAGCGGCGATGGCCCGGGCGCGGCTGTACTGCCGGGAGGCCGGACAGACTGCGCCGGTGACAAGGTCCACCCCGTCGGGATTGACCAGCGGGACGACGGAAAGCGTGACCTCCCGGTACAGCATGCGGGTCGGGATGCCCCAGAGTGGCTGCCCGGCGGCGAATGCGGCGGCATAGTCCTCCAAGAATGCCAGCAGCACCAGAGCTGTGATCCACTCATTGGCATGATGCGCCGCCGTCAGAAGGACCCGGCGGCGGCCGCAGCCGATGCGGACGTGGGTGAGCTCCCGGCCGTATTCCGTTGTGCCGATGGGGCGGCAGGCAATAAAAGCGTAGCGGCGCTGCAGGGAACGCAGCGCGGCCATGGCGCTGGCATAGGAAAACATGGCGCATCCCTCCTGGTTTGAACGTATGCCCAGGCCGGGCCGGTTATACCGTGCGTTGACAGGCTGCCTGCGGCCTTTTATAATGAAAGAAAAAGCGCCTGGCCAGAAACCAGGCTGCGGAGAGGACGGGGCGCAGATGCTGGAGGTTGTCGCAGGGGTTTTATACCGGGAGGATGGGACCTTTTTGGCCTGCCAGCGCCCGGCGCATAAGGCGAGGGGGCTGTGCTGGGAATTTCCCGGCGGCAAGCTGGAGCCGGGCGAGACCTTGGCCCAGGCCCTGGCCCGGGAGCTGCAGGAGGAGTTGGAGATCGTCGTGCAGCCCGGGGCTGCGCTTTGGGATACGGTCTATGCGTATCCGGATGTGACAGTCCATCTGACCTTCCTGCCTGTCCGCCTGGCGGGGCAGACGCCCCGGGCCCTGGAGCATCACGCGCTGCGCTGGCTGCGCCCGGCGGAGGCGCGCCTTGCGGACTTTTGCCCGGCGGACCAGCGATTTTTGCAGGCCCTGCAGCAGGGGCAGATCACCCTGCCGGGCAAGTAGCGCAGCTTGACGGCGGCGCGGCAAATGGGGTTTGCTTTTTGGCTGCAAATGCAGTAAAGTGATAGCAGCGCGGCCTGCTGCCGCATAGGATGCAGCGGGGTGATGCAATGGGCTGGAAGATCGCCTGCTGCGTGCTGCTTGCCGCAGCGTTTGTTGGCGTATTGCAATGGTGCAAACGGAAGCTGCTGTTTCCGATGCCGCTGGCGGGCTATTTTGTATTGATCCCGGCACAGCTAGATGCCGGGCGGCTGGAGCAGCAGCTGCGCTGCTGCCGGTGGCTGCGGCAGATGGGCCTGCTGCGGGCGCGGACGGTCATCGTGGCAGATGACCTGCTCCCGGCGCAGCAGCCGCTGCTGGATGCCCTGCACCGGCAGGGCTTGGCGGATGAAGTCTTGCTTTGGGAAGCAATTTCCCGCATGAGAACGATAGATTGGGGCAGAGAGAATGCGACAGCAACAGGAGCTGCTGCGGGGGACCGTGAACGCAGTGGTGTTTTATAACGCGGAAAATGGCTATTGCGTGCTGCGGCTGCAGTGCGAGGACGGCGAATTGACCAATGTGGTCGGGATGATCCCAATGCCGGTCGTCGGCGAGCGGCTGCTGATCACCGGCCACTGGGTCAGCCACAATACCTATGGCCGCCAGTTTGAGGCCGAGTTTCTGGAGCGCCTGATGCCGGAGACCCGGCGGGAGATCGAGGCGTATCTTGCCTCCGGCGCCCTCAAGGGCGTCGGGGTCAAGACGGCGCATCGGATCGTCCAGCTCTTTGGGGAGCGGGCGCTGGAGGTGCTGGAAAAGGAGCCGGAGCAGCTGACGCAGATCACCGGCATCACGGCGAAAAAGGCGGCCCAGCTCTCCAGCGCGTTCCAGAAGCAATCTGGCATCCGCCGCCTGGTCGAATACCTGTGCGTCAACGGCCTGCCGGCGGAGTTGGCGGTGCGGACATACCGGCTCTTTGGCCCGGAGTCGCTGGAGGTCCTGCAGGAGGACCCGTATGTTCTGACCCAGCCGGAGATCGGCGCGGGCTTTGCCGCCGTCGATGCCTTTGCCCTGCGCTGCGGCGTGACGCCGGACGACACCCGCCGCATCGAAGCGGGGACGATTTTTGAACTGACGTATAATCTGCGGGGCGGCCATGTCTTTTTGCCGTTGGACAAGCTCTGTGCGGCCACGGCGGCGATGCTCCAGCAGCCTGCAGAATCGGTCCAGGAGGCGGTGGCCTGCCTGCTGGAGGGCGGGCAGCTGGTGCTGCGGCAGATCGCCGGGCTGCAGGCTGTGTACCTGCCGGAATATTACGACGCGGAGACCGCGATCTGCCAGCGCATCCGGGCGATGGCCAAGCGTAAGCCAGACCAGTGCCCAGGTAAGGGCCTGCTGCAGCGGGTGCAGCAAGAGGCAGGGATGGTCTATGGCGAAGAGCAGCGCGCCGCCATCGAAGCGGCGGCGACGCACCAGCTCCTGCTGCTCACCGGCGGCCCCGGCACCGGCAAGACGACGACGCTGACGGCGATCCTGCATTTGTTTGAGCATATGGGCCTTGCCACCCAGCTGGCGGCGCCGACGGGCCGGGCGGCCAAGCGCCTGTCCGAGGTGACGGGCCATGAGGCCGTGACGATCCATCGTCTGCTGGAAGCGGGTATCGACCCGGAGACGGGGCGCATGGCCTTCGTCCGGGACGCCGGAAATCCCTTGAAGCTGGGCGCGCTCATTGTGGACGAGATGTCCATGGTGGACCTGCTGCTGATGCAGTCACTGCTGGAGGCGCTGCCCCTGGCCTGCCGCCTTGTTTTGGTGGGCGACCCGGATCAGCTGCCCAGCGTGGGTGCAGGCAATGTCTTTTCTGACCTGCTGCGCAGCGGCGTGGTCTGCACGGCGCGGCTGACGGAGATCTATCGCCAGGCCCGCCAGAGCTTGATTGTCATGAATGCCCACGCGGTCAACGAAGGGCGTCTGCCGGAGCTGGGGGCCAAGGACCGGGACTTTTTCTTCCTTCGCCGCCTCGACAGCGAGCGCCTGGTCAAGACGGTCCAGGACCTTTGCGTCCGCCGTCTGCCGCAGAATTTGGGCATCGACCCGAAGAATATCCAGGTCCTGAGCCCGACGCGCAAGGGCCCCACCGGGACCTATGAGCTCAATTGCCAGCTCCAGGCGGTCCTCAATCCGCCCCAGGAGACGAAAAAGGAGAAAAAATACGGCGCGTTTTGCTTCCGGGAGGGCGACCGGGTGATGCAAATCCGCAATAATTATGATATACTATGGACAAAAGAGGGTGAGGCCCAGGTCGGCGCCGGGATTTTCAACGGCGATATCGGCACGATCCGGGAGATCTCCTTCCGCGATGAATGTATGCGCATCGCCTTTGACGATCGCCTGGCTGAATACAGCTTCACCCTGATGCAGGATCTGGAGCTGGCCTATGCGATGACGGTCCATAAAAGCCAGGGCAGCGAGTATCAGGCAGTGATCTTGTCTGTTTTGCAGGGTTCAAAGTACCTGCTCTCGCGCAATGTGCTCTATACTGCGCTGACCCGGGCGCGGCAGCTGCTGATCCTGGTCGGCTCCGAGGAGGTCGTCGCGCAGATGACGGCCAACAACGTGCAGCAGCGCCGCTACAGCGGCCTCAAGCTGCGCCTGCAGAAGGAGGAATAGGGAATGCTGCTGTTGGAGGCGCTGCTGGAGCTGCTTTATCCCAGCAAGTGTGTCCTGTGCGGCAAGCTGCTCGATGGAAATGAGACGAATCTTTGCAGCGGCTGCCGCAGAACGCTGCAGCCCTTTTCCGGCAAGGCGGCCAAGCCCGCGCTGACGAGCAGCGTGTCTGTGGCCTATGCCTATGAGGACCCGCTGCGGCAGTCGCTGCTGCGCTATAAATTCCAGGGCCGCTCCTACTATGCCGGAGCGTACGGCGCGATGCTGGGAATGCAGATTTTGCGGGAGCATTTGGAGTTTGACGTGATCACCTGGGTGCCGGTCAGCAGAAAGCGCCGCCGGAAGCGGGGCTATGACCAGGCGGAGCTCCTGGCGAAGGCGACCGCCCGGGAACTGGGCCGCAAAGCAGAGCCGCTTTTGGAGAAATTCCGCGATATCCCGCCTCAATCCGGCATTCAGGATGCCGCCCGGCGAAAAGCAAACGTGCTGGGCGTCTACCGGATGCGGCCGGGCGCTGCGGTGCAGGGGAAGCGGGTTTTACTGATCGATGATATTTTGACCACTGGCGCGACCTTGGGCGAAGCTGCCCGGGTGCTGCTGGAAGCAGGCGCTGGTGAGGTACAGGTGGCCGTCCTGGCGGCGGCGCACAAATAGGGAGGTTGGCAATGGCATTTTTTTCCAGAGATTTGGGCGTTGATCTGGGTACGACCAACGTTTTGATTTATGCAGAGGGCAAGGGCATCGTTCTGCGGGAGCCGTCCGTCGTGGCGGTGGATAAGATCACCGGCAAGGTGCTGCAGGTGGGCTCCGCCGCCCGCAATATGCTGGGCAGGACGCCGGGCAACGTCGTCGCGATGCGGCCGTTGCGGGAGGGCGTCATCTCGGATTATGACATGACGGAGAAGATGCTGGCGGCATTTTTCCAGAAGATCATGCGCTACGCGCTGGTCAAGCCCCGGGTCATCGTCTGTGTGCCCAGCGGCGTCACAGAGGTCGAGGAGCGGGCGGTCATCCAGTCGGCCATGGAGGCCGGCGCCCGCCGGGTCTATCTGATCGAAGAACCCCTGGCCGCTGCCCTGGGCGCAAATCTCGATGTCAGCGGTCCCGATGGCCATATGGTCGTGGACATCGGCGGCGGCACGACGGATATCGCCGTCCTGACGATGAACGGCGTGGCCGTCTCCTCGTCCATCACGACAGCGGGCGACACATTTGACGAC
>CAKTTR010000028.1 GCA_934615645.1 uncultured Oscillospiraceae bacterium
GTGCAGCGGCGCTGGTGCGCTATTTGCAGCGCAGCGGCTGCTTCCCGGCCTACCAGGGCACGGAGGTAACCTATTTCCCCTCCGGCGAGGCAAAATTCCAGGCGCTGCTGCAGGAGCTGGAGCAGGCGAAGCGGTTTATCTTCCTGGAGTATTTTATCATCCGGGAAGGGCTGATGTGGGGAAAAATTCTGGAGGTTCTGTCCCGCAAGGCGGCCCAGGGCGTGGATGTCCGGGTGCTGTATGACGGTACCTGTGAGTTTTCCAATCTGCCCCACGATTATCCCAAGCGCCTGGCTGCGCTGGGGATCCAGTGCCGGGTCTTTTCTGCCATCCAGCCCTTTGTCTCGACGCATTACAATTACCGCGATCACCGAAAAATTCTGGTCATCGACGGGCAGGTCGCCTTCAACGGCGGCATCAACCTGGCCGATGAATATATCAACCATGTCCCCCGCTTTGGCTATTGGAAGGATACGGCGGTTATGCTCCGGGGCGATGCGGTGAGGAGCTTTACGCTGATGTTCCTGCAGGTCTGGTGTCTGGATGAAAAAGCACCGGACTTTACGCCGTACCTTGCCTGCACAGTGCCCCAGGCGGCGCAGATGGGATTCGTCATCCCCTATGGGGACTGCCCGCTGGACAGCGACAAGGTCGGCGAGCGGGTGTATATGGACCTTTTGAACCGGGCGCAACGCTATGTGCATATCATGACGCCGTATCTGATCCTCGACGGTGAATTGGAGACGGCGCTGAAATTTGCCGCAGAGCGGGGCGTGGAGGTCACGCTGATCCTCCCGGGCGTCCCGGATAAGAAGATCCCGTACGCCCTGGCAAAGACGTACTATGCCAGCCTGATGGCGTCGGGGGTGAAGATCCTGGAGTTTACGCCGGGGTTCATCCATGCCAAGAGCTTTGTTGTCGACGATACAGAGGCCGTGGTCGGGACGATCAATTTGGATTACCGCAGCTTGTATCACCACTTCGAGTGCGCGACGTATCTCGTGGGGACGGACTGCATCCAGGCCATTGAGGCCGATTTTCAAGAGACGGCGGCGCTTTGCCGCCCAGTCACGCGGCAGAGCCTGCGCCAGGAGAAGCTGACGACGAAGCTCACCGGCGTCCTGACCAAGGTCATTGCGCCGCTGCTGTAATACAGGCAGGGCGCGCAGTATAAAGGAGAGCCACATGAAGCAGAAAGAAAAAGTCGCCGCCATCATCGCGGCGCTGAAGGCGCAGTACCCGGAGCCGGTGTGCGCGCTGCAATATAAAAAGGACTATGAGCTGATGATCGCAGTGCGGCTCTCGGCCCAGTGTACCGATGCGAGAGTCAATCAGATCACCCCGGCCCTCTTTGCCCGGTACCCGACACTGGAGGCGATGGCAGGGGCGGAGATCGCGGAGGTGGAGCAGCTGGTGCACACCTGCGGATTCTACCGGCAGAAGGCGGCGGATATCGTCCACGCCTGCCAGATGCTGCTGCAGGAGTATGGCGGCAAGGTCCCGGGGACGATGCCGGAGCTGCTGCGGCTGCCCGGCGTCGGGCGGAAGACGGCCAATCTTTTGCTGGGCGATTTATACCAGGTGCCCGGCAGTGTTGTGTGCGATACCCATTGCATCCGCATCTCCAACCGTCTGGGCCTGGCCCAGGGCAAGGAGCCGGAGAAGGTAGAGCGGCAGCTGCGGGAGATTCTGCCGCCGGAGGAGTCCTCCGACTTCTGCCACCGGCTGGTGCTCCATGGCAGAGCCGTCTGCACTGCCCGAAAGCCGGACTGCGCCGGGTGCACGTTGGCGCCTTGGTGCGCAGCCTTTGGGAAAGAGATCGGATAAAGACTGGATAGAAACGGAGTAGGTCGGAGCATGGAACAGATGCGCAGAAAAGATAGACAAGTCACAGATTGGCAGGAGATCTGCGCCATCCTGGATGCCTGCCAGGTGCTGCACCTGGGGCTGCAGGGGGCGGATGGGCCGTATGTCGTGCCGCTCTCCTTCGGCTGGGAGGAGCAGGCGGGGCGGATCGTCCTCTATTTCCACGGCGCCAGCGCGGGGAAAAAGGCCGCGCTGCTGGAGACGCAGCCACGGGTCTGCATCGAATGCGCCCGATTTTTCCGGTATGTGCAGACAGCGCACAGCGCCACGGCGGCCTATGAGAGCGTCATCGGCTTCGGCCAGGCGGTCCTGTGCCAGGGCGCGGAAGCGGCCCACGGCCTGCGGCTGCTGCTGGCCCACTGCGGGATGGACCCGGCGTTGGCCGACGGCTGCGCCCACGCAGCGGCGACCAAGGTCTATGCGGTGGCCCTGGATGAGATCACAGCAAAGCGCAGCGCGCCTTTGGAATAATTAAGATAAACCAGCGCGCCCTGGGAAGGATTTCCCGGGGCGCGCTGGTGTTTTGTTATTCTTTTTCCTCTTTGGGCTCTACACTCGCCTGGATGGCGGAGACTGTCTGATCCAGCTGCGCGTAGTCCGCTTCGGAGATGCGGCCGACATAGCCCTGCTCGTAGAGCTTTTTGGCCAGCGCCGCGTCCCAGACCTGGTACTGGGGGTCCCCGGCGGCGTCCGTTGTGCGGTATAGGGGGGTGTAGTCCTGCTTTGTCAGCTGGACGCTGCCGCGCTTGTCCTTTGTGAATTCCAGCTGCAGGACGATGCCCTGTCGTGCGCTTTTGTCGGACGCGGTGTAGAAATCGCCTAGATCGTAGGCGACAAGCGCCGTGTGTTCGTCGCCATTTTCATCCGTCGCGGTGCGGGTCTCGATGGGGCCGGGCTGGTGGGAGTGGGAGCCTAGGATCACATCTGCGCCGTTGGCGACCAGGAGGTCTGCAATGCGCTCCTGGGTTTGGCTGTGCTGGCTGTCGTCCTCCGCGCCCCAGTGAACGAGGGCGATGAGCACATCTGGGCTGCGCTTGCGGGCTGCGGCCATGACGGCTTCGATCTGCGTTGTTGCGACCTGGGTGTAATTTGTGTCGTAGTCCTCATAGAGAAGATTCACAGCGTATTCCGCGCCGTCCGGCAGGCGCAGGTTACCCAGTCCCTTGGTAAAGGCAACGAAGACGATGCGCATCCCGCCGGATTCAAATTCGGCGATGCCGTAATCTTTTTTGTAGCTTTTCTTGTCCGGACTCGTTCCGGCGTATTGCATTTTAGCGGCGGTGACGGTCTCCATCGTGCG
The DNA here is from genome assembly GCA_934615645.1 of uncultured Oscillospiraceae bacterium. GTDB lineage: Bacteria > Bacillota > Clostridia > Oscillospirales > Oscillospiraceae > SVMC01. The sequence goes on from CAKTTR010000028.1 coordinate 3,167, forward strand.
CTGCAAGCCATCCAGGCCACCGGCGATGCTGCAGGAATTAGCGGTCTGCAGTAGGTCAAACCCGAGGCCCGAGAGGGTACCGGCCAGGTTATCCGGGGCCCAGCCGTCCAGGTCCGTCTGCTCCGGACCGGCAAAGGTGCACTCCAGATTGCCGACGGTTACGTCAGCGTCGGCCAAAAGGGAGGCAACGCCGAAGAAGGCCGGGGCAAAGTCATAGTCGCCGCCCGCCTGGGCATCGCGCAGCAGGCTGCTGTCCATATGAATATCGCCGACGGCGGTGATGGTGACGCTGCCGTCGCCGCTCGCCGTGGGCGCTGCACCGTCGGAGCGGCTGGAGAGACTGCGCACGGCAAAAACCACGGCAGCTATGACCAGCAGGGCGCCAAGCAGAAGAAATAGGGAGCTGACCGACGATCTTTTGCGGCGCGCATCTTGCCGCGGCGACTGCGCGGGCTGTTTTTCAGGGATCTCAGGCATAGGGAAACCGCCTTTCGGAAGCTTTTGGAATCTTTGATATTCCTATTTTACATAAATGCGGAGAAAAATCAACTTTTTTCTGCCGAACGCCGCGCAATGTGCCCCTCGACGAATCTCGACAGCTGTGGTATAATGCATAGCAAGCGGGCTGTAGGCCCGCGACAATGCAAGCTTTTACGGCGCCTGGCGCAGTTTGCGCGGGCGATTTTGATAGAGAAAGGGGTGCTTTTGTGGCATATCGCACGAGATCCCGCCGCCGGGCCCGGCGGCATCCGGTCCGAACGGCGCTGCTGGTGCTGGTCCTTTTGGCTGGGCTGCTGTTTGCGGCGGTCTACGCCTACAGCCGGGCGACGGGCCTGCAGGGCAGCTGGTGGGAGAGAACGACGGCGCTGTTTCACACGGTAGCGCAGCAGATCGCCAATCTCGCGCCGGGGCAGGAGGACGACCCGGTGGCGCAAAACCCCTATGACGCCTCGGATTTTTATCAGGATGGCGGCTACGTGCGCTGCACGGCAAGCCCTGTCTCCCGCACGGGGATCGACGTCTCCTCCCACCAGGGGGCGATCGACTGGCAGGCTGTGGCGGACGCGGGGATCGAATTTGCCATCATCCGGGTCGGCTACCGGGGCTACGGCACCGGGACGATCGAGGAGGATACGAGTTATTACACCAATATCGAGGGCGCGCTGGCGGCGGGCCTGCAGGTCGGCGTCTATTTCTACTCCCAGGCCATCACAACAGCGGAGGCTCGGGAGGAGGCGCAGTTCGTCCTGGACCATCTGGGCGGCTATGAGATCACCTACCCCGTGATCTTCGACTGGGAGCAGTCCAGCGAAGCGGAGCGGACGGCGTCACTGGATAACACCGCGCTGACCGACTGCGCCATCGCCTTTTGCGATACCATCGAGGCTCTGGGCTACCGGGCCGGATGCTATTTCAACCAATACTTTGGCTACGACCGCTTTGACCTGCGGCGGCTGGACGATTACTGCCTGTGGCTGGCGGAGTATAACAGCTATCCGTCCTTCCTCTATAACGTGCAGCTCTGGCAGTACTCTCAGAGCGGGCAGGTGCCCGGGATCGACACGGCGGTAGATCTGAACCTGTGCCTGGTAGATTTTGCCGGGTAACGATACAAGGAGGCGCGATTTTATGAAAAAAGCAAACCGTTTGGCCTTTCTGCTGCCGATCGTCGCAGGGGCATTTTGGGGCTCTGTGGGGACATTTGTGCGGTATTTGAACGCCAATGGGATCGGCAGTATGACGATCCTCTCCTCCCGAGTCTTGGTGGCGGCGCTAATCCTGCTGGTGGGGATCCTCTGCACAAAGCCGTCGCTGCTGAAAATCAAGCTGCGGGACCTTTGGATCTTCCTGATCGCAAGCCTAGTGGGGATGCTGGGCCTGAACGCCTGCTATAACGAGGCCATTAACTATTTGCCGATGTCCCTGGCGGCGATCCTGCTGGGGCTGTACCCGATTTTTGTGATGATCCTGGCGGCCTTTTTGTTCCATGAGCGTATCACCGGCAAAAAGGTTTTGTGCATGGCCCTGGCGCTGCTGGGCTGCACGCTGGCCAGTGGGCTGATCCACACCGGCGGGCAGACTCAATGGCCGCTGCGGGGCATTGCCATCGGCGTCATTTCGGCGGTGTTCTATGCGTTTTACAGCATTATGTCCAAAATCGCCATGCAGCGGGGCTACAGCGTCTTTACCATCACCTTTTATGCCCTGCTCATCATGGGCCTGGCCCTGACACCGCTGACGGATTGGGCTGCCCTGGGCGGCTTTGTCGCGGCGGCGCCGGTGAAGCACATCGGCTTTATGCTGCTGCATTCTCTGTGTGCGTCCGTTTTGTCCTACGTGCTCTTCACGCTGGGCTTCCGGTATATGGACGCCGGGAAGAATTCTATCCTGGCGGCGGGGTCTGAGCCGGTGGCGGCGCTGCTGCTGGGGATGCTGTTTTTCCGGGAGATCCCCTCTGCCTTGGCGCTGGTCGGGACGGTCCTGACGATCGTTGCCCTGGCGCTGCTGAGCCGCCCGGAAAAAGCGGCAGAGACTAAAAACGAGAAATGACCCAATAACGACCCCATAGATTGGAGCAAAACCATGCGAATCGACTTTCACACCCATACCTTCCCGGCCCGCATCGCGGCCCCGGCGATCGCAAAAATGCAGGCGTCCTGCCATGCGGCTGCCTTCCTGGATGGCACCGGCCCGGCGCTGACGGTCTCCCTGCAAAAAGCGGGGCTGGACCGCGCCGTTGTGCTGCCGGTGGCGACGAATCCGGCGAAGGTGCAGTCCATGAACGATCTCTCCCTGCGCCTGACAGGGCACGACGGCCTCCTTTACTTTGGCTGCATTCATCCGGACCAGCCGGATTGGCGGCAGGAGCTGGACCGGATCGCCGCGGCAGGTCTGCGGGGCATCAAGCTGCACCCGGTCTACCAGGGCGTGGATTTTGACGATGTGCGCTATCTGCGCATTTTGGAGCGGGCCGGAGAGCTGGGGCTGATCGTCGTCACCCACGCGGGGGATGATATCGGCTTCCCCGGCGTCGTCCGCTGCAGTCCAGCGATGATCGCCCGGGCCTGCCGCCAGGTGGGGCGGGTCCCGCTGGTCCTGGCCCATATGGGCGGCTGGAAAAATTGGGACGAGGTGATGGAGCTGCTGCCCGATACCGGCGTTTATCTGGATACGGCCTTCAGCCTGGGCCGCATCACACCCCTGGAGCCGGACGATTATACGTCCCGGGAGCTGCAGCTGCTGGACGCGGCGGCGTTTTGCAACATGGTACGGCGATTTGGCAGCGAGCGCATTTTGTTCGGCACCGACAGCCCGTGGACAGACCAGGCCGCCAGCGTTGCCCAGATCGAAGCGCTGCCGCTGACCCAGGCGGAAAAAGACGCGATCTTGGGCGGCAACGCCCAGCGGCTGCTGGGCCTGTGAGCAGCGCCAGGCGCGCGGCATAGAGTGAAATAGCGGGTGGCGGCGCGTGCGCTGGCGCGGCGCTGCGGAGGGGGAAGAAACATGCTATCGTTTGAAAGTGATTATATCGCGGGGGCGCACCCGGCGGTGCTCCGCCGCTTGGCGGAGACGAATCTGGAGTGCCTGCCCGGCTATGGGGCGGACCCTTATTGTGAGCGCGCGGCGCAAAAGATCCAGGCGCTGTGCGGCAGCCCGGCGGCGGACGTCTATTTTTTGACCGGCGGGACCCAGGCGAACCAGATTGTCCTTGATGCGATGCTCCAGCCGTTTCAGGGTGTGCTGGCGGCAAAGACGGGGCATGTGAGTGTCCACGAGGCGGGGGCGATCGAATACACCGGCCACAAGGTCCTGACCCTGCCGGAGCAGGCGGGCAAGCTGGCGGCAACAGACGTTGCGGCCTTTTGCGCGGCGTTTTACGCCGATGGAAACCACGAGCATATGGTCTTTCCCGGCGTGGTGTACCTGACCTTCCCGACAGAGTACGGGACGCTGTATACCAAAGCGGAGCTGGAGGCCATTGCAGCGCTCTGCCGGGAATACGGCCTGGCGCTCTATCTGGACGGCGCACGGCTGGGCTACGGCTTAGCCAGCCCGGAAAACGATGTGACCTGGCAGGATCTGGCGCGCCTGTGCGACGCATTTACGATCGGCGGCACGAAGGTCGGCGCGCTCTGCGGCGAGGCAGTCGTCTTCCCGCGGGGGAATGCCCCGGCGCATTTTATGACCCGGGTGAAGCAGCACGGCGGCCTGCTGGCCAAGGGACGGCTGCTGGGCGTCCAGTTTGACACGCTGCTGACGGAGGACCTTTATCTGCAGATCAGCCGCCACGCCATTGTCATGGCACAGCAGCTTTGTACGCTGCTGCGGGAGAAGGGGTATCAGCTGCTTCTGGATACGTCGACAAACCAGCAGTTTGTGGTCCTGCCAAATGAGAAAATGCAGCAGCTGCGCGAGCAGGTCGCCTTCAGCTTTTGGGAGACGTATGACGCCGGTCACACCGTCGTCCGCTTTGCCACCAGCTGGTCGACGACCCAGGCCGACCTCGATGCCCTGGCGCAGCTGCTGTGAAGAGAATAAAATGTGAGGAAAACAACAGATCGCCTGCCCGGCGTTTATTTGCCGGGCAGGCGATTTTCGTGTTTTGCTATACCGCTAGGCAGTTTCTGTATCGGAATCAGGCGCGGCTAGGGGGAAGGCCAGAGTGACCTTGAAGAGGTCACCATCCACCCCAAGGGTGAAGGTCCCATGCTGCAGCTGGGTCAGGCTCTGGGCGATGGCAAGGCCCAGGCCGCTGCCCTCGCTGCTCCGGGACGCATCCGCCCGAACAAAGCGCTCCGTCAGCTGGGACGGGTCGACGGTCAGCATCTCCCGGGAGACGTTTTTCAGGCACAGGGCGGCTTTCGATTCTCCTGCCGTCACGGTCAGGTAGACGCGGGTGCCGGGCATGGCGTATTTGCAGCAGTTGCTCAGCAGATTATCCAGGACCCGCCAGAGCAGGCGGCCGTCGGCCAGGATGCTGCATTGTTCCGGCAGCGCAGTGCACAGCTTCAGATCGCCTTGGGCCAGCCGCTGGTCGTATTCGCCGGTGGCCTGCCGCAGCAGCTCGACAAGATTTGTCGGCGCCAGGTGGACGGGGATGACGCCGGAGGAGGCTTTCGAGGCTTCGATCAAGTCCTCCGTCAGCTTTTTCAGCCGGGCGGATTGGCGCTGCAGAACGTCCAGATATTCCCGCGCCTCCTGGGGGGCGAGCGTCTCCAGCTGACTCATGAGATCGACGTAATTGCAGATGGAGGTCAGCGGCGTTTTCAGGTCGTGGGAGACATTGGTGATGAGCTCCGTTTTCAGCCGCTCCGAGCGCATCCGCGCTTCCACAGCGGCGTTCATGCCGTCGCCGATGCGGTTCAGATCCTCGGCGTGGCGGCGCAGCTCCGGCAGCATGCCGGTGGGGTCCATCCGGGCGTGCAGATCGCCGGCGGCCAGCGACTGCCCCTGCTTGTGCAGCTTCCGCAGCTGCAGCGCGATGAGGAAGACAAAGGCCACCAGGGCAAGCCGCTCCAGTGCCCAGAACACAAAGGATGTACTGCCGCCGAGGACGAAGAAGCAGAATTCAATGAACAAAACCACAAGGCAGCCGAGGGCCGTCTTCCAGATGAGCGGCAGGAGCTGCGCCAGATGCCGGATACCGCGCCAGACCAGGCGCAGCAGGCGGTAGCAGATTGTATTGCGCCACCATTTGCCTGCCTTGCACCGGACGACGACGGTCAGCAGCAGATAGAGGGCCGCGAAGAAAGCGACGATCGCAATACCGACGATGGCGAGAATGCTGACAACGCTGTTGATGCCATACCAGGTGGGATAGTAGAGCAGCTCGACCAGGCCGACCGCAAGGAAGAAGGCAGCCACAAGGACAAGATCCAGCGGGATCCTGTGCCACGGGGCCAGATAGATCTCCGGGACGCCTGCCTTATGCCCGGTGCTGTAAAGCAGGAAGCCAAGGCAAAACAGGGCGATCAGCAGCCCCAGTGCAGCAAAAACAAAGAGCCAGTAACGTAGGGGCAGTAGCATCCGCAGCAGCTTCAGGGATAGGGCCGTGTTATCTTGGGCGTGCAGGTCGGCAGCGATGCCGCCGGTCAGGTGCAGCGTGGCCTTAGTGGCTTGATAGATGGTGATGGTCGTTGTATCGCCGTCGTATTCCCAGTGGCCGCTGTAATGACTGGTGGCGTCATAGAGATCGCCGTTATTCCAGTAGATATAGCGTAGGCTGCCATTGTCATAGTAACCATAGCTGCCGTCGGACTGCTGCGCATCGACAGTGGGATCAAACAGCCGCTGGTGATAGGTTACGGTATGATCTGCTTCGACTTCAAATTGCAGATCGGCTTCGATGGTCTGCAGGGCGTCGTGGTATTGGTAGTTTTCCAGCTTGACATTGCCGTCGGTGTCCGTCAGGGTGAAGAAGAAATTGGAGTTTTCCTTGGCCAGGCGCTTTTTATAGTAATCAATTTCTGCGGTTTCGTCTTGCAGGACGGCGGTATAGTAGCTGTGGGCGTCATTTTTCCCTGTCTCCAGCGCATCGGAGAGCGCGTTTTCTTGAGCAATTTCGCCGGTCGCATCATCGTAGCCTTGGAAACCGCTTAGAAACAGAATCCCGATGCAGCTTGCGAGCAGCAGCAGGCAGGAGAGCAGCAAGGTCGCCGTTGCACTGCATTTGGCCCAGGTTTTTTCACGCAGTTGTTTCATGGCTGCAGCTCCTTTCCGGCCGTTTGGCCAAGACATGCGCTGGTTAAATATGCGGTCATTTTTGTACCTCCATTTTGTAGCCTTGCCCCCAGATCACCTTGAGATACCGGGGCTCAGAGGGGTTGATCTCGATCTTTTCCCGCAGGTGCCGGATGTGGACGGCGACAGCGCCGTCCGAGCCCAGAGGCTCTTCTTTCCAGACGGCCCGGTAAATTTCAGCAGAGGAAAACACCTTGCCCGGTGCGCGCATCAAAAACAGCAGGATGCTGTATTCAATGGGCGTCAGCAGGACCGGCTCCCCGTCCACGGTGAGCTCCCGGGATTCGTTGTCCAGGCAGATGCCGCCGTTGATCAGCTTGCCGGGCTGAGAGGTCATGCCGCCCAGGGCGGTATAGCGCCGCAGGTGGGAGCGGACCCGGGCCTGGACCTCCAGCGGGCTGAAGGGCTTTGTGATATAGTCGTCTGCGCCGACGTTCAGGCCCAGGACCTTGTCGGCGTCCTCGCTCTTGGCAGTGAGCATAATGACGGGAACGTTGCTGCGCTGCCGCAGCTGAGCGGTGGCGGAGACGCCGTCAAGCTGCGGCATCATCAGGTCCATCAGGACCAGGTGGATGGTCTCCCGGGCCAGAAGCGCCAGCGCCTCCGCGCCGTCGGCCGCTTCAAAGATGCCGTAGCCCTCCGGTGCCAGATACAGCCGCAGCGCGGCGCGGATATCGGCGTCGTCATCACAGATCAGGATATTATACATGGTGCACACCTCCGGAAAATGAGAACCGTTTCTCTGCTGTTAGTGTAACAGAAAAACGGTTTAAGAGAAAAGTAGCGAAGTATTTAAGATTTCTTAAGTATCATGGAATTGCGTTAAAAGCCAGCTGATCTGCGTCTCATCGCAGACCAGCAAGCCATTTTCCCACAGCAGCTGGGCGGCCACGCCCCAGCCGGGGACGAGACGCCGGGTGAAGCTGCCGTCATAGATCAGCCCGCTGCCGCAGGCCGGGCTTTTTGCCTTCAAAATGGCGGCGCGGCAGGAAAACTGCCGAGCCAGCTGCAGGACCTGCTGGGCGCCCCGGGCATAGGCGTCCGTGACGTCCAGGCCGCTTGCCGTTACGACGCGGCTGCCGCGGCGCTCTGCCGGGGGGCGCGGCGTCGCAAGGCCGCCCAGCTGCTCCGGGCAGATGGGGATCAAATCAAACCGCGATTGCAAAAGCGCAAGCTCCGCCAGGGGCGGCTTGCACTGCCCGTCATACCGGCACTGCGCGCCCAGCAGGCAAAGGCTGACCAAAACCCGTGGCTTGTCCATATCGCGCCCTCCTTTTTACCGTTTTTTTCATTATACGCCAGATACGGCGAAAAAACAATTCCCCCGTTCCATTTATCGGCCGCGTGTGGTATAATACGCCCATAGATACGGGGCAAAGTGCAAAAATTACCCCGAGGAGGTGGCGCGGATGTATCAGCCCTTGGCCGACGAGCTGCGGCCGAAAACACTCGACGAGGTATACGGGCAGGAGGAGATCCTGGGGCCGGGCAAGCTGCTGCGGCGGCTGATTGAATCCGGCCATGTGCCGAATCTGATCTTCTACGGCCCCTCCGGGACGGGGAAGACGACGGTGGCCAATATCATCGCCGAGCGCACGAAGCGCAAGCTCTATAAGCTCAACGCGACAACGGCATCCACAGCGGATATCAAGGAGATTGTCGCCCAATTGGATACGTTTCTGGCGCCGGACGGGGTGCTGCTGTATCTGGACGAGATCCAGTCCTTTAACAAAAAGCAGCAGCAGACGCTCTTGGAGCATATCGAAAGCGGGAAGATCACCCTCATCGCCTCGACGACGGAAAACCCGTATTTTTACGTTTTCAATGCGATCCTGAGCCGGTCGACGGTCTTTGAATTTAAGCCCATCGGGCCGGAGGCGGCGCAGCAGGCGGTCCGGCGGGCCATCGACTATATGGCGGAAAAGAGCGGCCTTACTGTCACGTGTGCGCCGGAGGCGGTGGAGCATATCGCCTTGGCCTGCGGCGGCGACCTGCGCAAGGCGCTCAACGCGGTAGAGGTTCTGTTCGCGGCGGCGGACCCTGCCGCAGATACCTTGGCGGTGACGCTGCAGGATGCCGCTGCGGTGACCCAGCGCTCCGCCATGCGCTACGACCGGGACGGCGACAGCCATTATGATATCCTCTCCGCATTTCAAAAGTCGATCCGTGGCTCGGACCCGGACGCGGCAGTGCATTATCTGGCGCGGCTTTTGGAGGGAGGCGACCTGCTCTCGCCCATCCGGCGGATGCTGGTGACGGCCAGCGAGGACATCGGTCTTGCCTATCCCCAGGCCATCGCCATCGTCAAGGCGTGCTGCGACGCGGCCCTGCAGCTGGGGCTGCCAGAGGCCCGGATCCCGCTGAGCGAGGCGGTGATCTTCCTGGCGACCGCGCCGAAGTCCAATTCGGCCATCTGCGCCATTGATGCCGCCCTGGGGGACCTGCGCCACGGCAAGGGCGGCGAGATCCCTGCACATTTGCAGGACAGCCACTACACCGGCGCCAAGAAAATGGGGCGGGGACTGACATACCAGTACCCCCATCAGCACCCAAATCACTATGTGGCGCAGCAGTATCTGCCCGACGCCCTTCAGGGCAGGCAGTATTATCACTACGGGCCGAACAAAGTAGAGCAGGCCTGCAAACGATACTGGGACGAGGTCAAGAAGGAGAAGTGAGATGGATATTCGCGTCAACGATGTTCTGCTGATGAAAAAGGCGCATCCATGCGGCGAAAAACGCTGGAAGGTGCTGCGCACGGGGATGGATTTCCGCCTGCGCTGTCTGGGCTGCGGGCACGAGGTCATGCTGCCCCGGAGCAAGGCGGAGAAAAATATCCGCCAGGTGGAGCGGGAGAATCCTTCGACGCCGCTTGCGGCAGAACGCCCAAAGGAGCGGTAATATTTTGGCGGGTTTGTCCTGCTGGGATAGGACAACGAAACAATCTCTGCTTTTTTAAAAAAATTGGATGGAATCTGTTCGACAGATTTTGTCCTTTTTTTTACGCCTTTTTTTATATACTGATGGCAACCGAGAGCGGGAGGGGTGCCATTGCGCGTCTATGTAGACCTGGCGTTTGCCGTCAACGCAGTGATCGACTATTTGCTGCTGGTGTGCAGCGCCAGGCTGTCCGGCGCGGCTATCCGGCGGGGCAGGCTGCTTTTGGCAGCGGCGCTGGGGGGCGGCTTTGCCGCCGGGTCGTTTTTCTGGGCCTTTCTGCAGTATTGGCCGGTGGGACTTGCTGTGGCGGCCGGGATGATCCTGGTGGCCTTCGGTGCGCGGCGGAGCAGCCTGCGGCAGGGGGTGCTGTTTGCGCTGGTGAGCCTGGCCCTGGCGGGGCTGGTGCTGCTGGTGGCTGCGGTATTTGACTGGGGGCTGGTGCTGCTGCATGGCGCGGTCTATTACCCGGTTTGCTGGCAGGCGCTGCTGCTGGTGGCGGCCCTGGGGTATCTGCTCACGAGCCTGGTGCTGCGGCGCTGCGCGGTGCATGGCGGCGGCGAGATCGAACAGGCCCGGATCGAAACGGGCACGGCGCATCTGACGCTCCCCGTCCTGCGGGACACCGGCAACACCCTGCGCGACCCGATGACGAACGCGCCGGTGTTGATCGTCGAGTGGCAGGCGGCGGCGCCGCTGCTGCCAGCTCGGGCCGCCCGACCGGATGACCCGGTGGCTGCCTTTACCGCCCTGACGCAGCAGGCGCCACAGCTGCACTGGCGGCTGCTGCCCTACCGCGCCGTGGGCGTCAAGGGGGTGCTGCTGGCCTTCCAGGCAAAGCAGGTCACGCTGGCGAGGCGGGTGATCCCCCGGATGACAGTCGCGCTCTCGCCCACGCCGGTCTCAGATGGCGGCGGGTATTCCGGACTTTTAGGAGGCGTTGTATGAATCAGAAGCTACATATTATTTTTGTCCGCCTGGGGCTGCTGCAGCCGGCAAAGGTCATGTATGTCGGCGGCAGCGATGTCCTGCCGCCGCCGCTGCCGGGGCCGCAGGAGCAGCAGCTGCTCCTGCGCCTGGCCCAGGGCGATCACACGGCGCGCCAGTGTCTGATCGAGCACAATCTGCGCCTGGTCGTCTATATCGCGCGGCGCTTTGAAAACACCGGCGTCAACCTGGAGGACCTCGTCTCCATCGGGACCATCGGCCTCATCAAAGCCGTCGGGACGTTCCGAGCGGATAAAAAGATCAAGCTGGCGACCTACGCCTCCCGCTGCATCGAAAATGAGATCCTGATGTATATCCGCAAGCTGACGGCCCAGAAGTCGGAGATCTCCCTGGATGAGCCGATCAATACCGACTGGGATGGCAATGAGCTGCTGCTGAGCGATATCCTCGGCACCGACGGCGATACCGTCATGCGCCCCATGGAGGAGAGCGTGGAACGCCAGCTGCTGCGGGAAGCGCTGCTGCGGCTGCCGCAGCGGGAGCGGGATATTCTGGTCCTGCGATATGGCCTAGGCGGCTGCCCGGAGAAGACACAGAAGGAGGTGGCCGATCTGCTGGGCATCTCCCAGTCGTATATTTCCCGGCTGGAAAAGCGGATCATGCTGCGTCTGCGCCGCGAGATCTCCCGGCAGTTCAGTGCATAGCTAAAAGTTTTTTCGGCGCCAAAAAAGTTTTTTTATTTTTCCGGGCGCGGCAGATTGCAAATGCCGCTGCCTTGTGCTAAAATAAAACAGAACACACAAAACGACCGCAGGAGGGGTGTGAAAGAATTGGCGCAAAAAGAAATTTCAAAATCGGTCATGTACCGGCTGCCGCGTTATCTCATGTATCTCAAGGCGATGCCGGAGGACTCCCCAGCCAATATTTCTGCGACGATGTTAGCCAATGCGCTGAATATGGGCGAGGTGCAGGTGCGAAAGGACCTGGCGCTGGTCTCCGACGGTGGGCGGCCCAAGGTTGGCTACAACCGCAAAGCGCTGATTGACGATATCGAGCAGTTTTTCGGCTATGATTATACCAACACGGCGGTGATCGTCGGCAGCGGCAAGCTGGGCAAGGCGCTGCTGGACTATGTCGGCTTTGCAGAATACGGCCTGAACGTTGCAGCTGCCTTTGATGTGGATGAGAGCATCGTCGGGACGTTGGAGAGCGGCAAGCCGATCCTGCATATCTCTCAGCTGGAGCAGTTTTGCCGGGATAACAAGGTCCTGATCGGCATCATCACCGTCCCCGCAGCCCATGCGCAGGAGGTCTGCAATCTGCTGGTGGCCAACGGGATCAAGGCCATCTGGAATTTTGCCCCGACGCATATTGACGCCCCGGCGGATATCCTCGTGCAGTATGAAAATATGGCCACATCGCTGGCGGTGCTCTCAAAGCACCTGTCTGCGCAAATTAACGGGTATTAAATTGCAAACAAGCCAGGGCCGCAGCATCTTTGCTGCGGCCCTGGCTTGAGCTTGTCAAAAAGAATTTTTGACAAGCTCTCAAACGTGACTTCGCTGCATAAGTTCGAGTAACAAAATCAGAGATTTTGACTCTCACTTACCGCTTCGCTGGGCTCACGTTTGAAGGGGCTTGCACCCTGCTGCGCGCATAATTTCCACGCCAAAGGCGTGAAAATTCCACAGCGCTGCATGGGTTCGACTTGACCAATTGTGCTGCGCGAAGCTTGCACAATTGGAGTCTCACCCAACTTGCGGGGCGAGAAGTATTTTCTCCGACGTATGCGCTGCATGGGTTCGACTTGACCAATCGCGCTGCGCGCTCTTGGAGTCTCACCCACTTGCCGCCGGAGAAAATGATCCTGACTTTATTTGCGCCGTGCGCGGCGCAAACTCTGCGAGGCTTTTTTGACAGTCTGAAGTCGGGGCCACAGCATTTTCGCTGTCGCGGAAAAATTTTACCGCATACAGAATTTTTCCAAAAAAAGGATTGACTTTTTCCTATGGTTTGGGTAGAATAGGAACAACAGTTACCATACGCTAACTGAATTTAACAATTCCCGCTGCGCAAGGAAAAGGCAGCGGCCTCCGGCGCGCGAGAGCGCGCAAATACTTACACCGATGGTTAGCGAAAACTAACTAAAGAAAGGAGATTTCGCATGAGCGTTGTTATTTTAGGCGGAAACGAATGTATGGAGCGGCAGTATAAGGACCTGTGCCGGGATTATAAGTGCCGGGTCAAGGTCTTTATCAAGCCGGTGGGCAATTTGAAGAACAAGATGGGCCAGCCGGACCTGATGATCTTCTTCACCAGCACGATGTCCCACAAAATGCTGCGCAGCGCGCTGCGGGAGACGAAGGGCCTGCCGACAGTCATCGCCCGGTCCCACTCCAGCTCGATGGCGGCGCTGCGCAATATCCTCGATACCCACGCAGCCAGCTAATCCAGAATGACTTTCCAGGCGCCAATTAGCCGGGGCAGCGTCCAGGCGGCGTTGGCCGGGCTGGTGGAGGGCAGCTTTTCCGCGGGCAGCTTTGTTCGCGGCAGGAGGTATTTCTGATACAGCTGCCAGGACGCCGTGCCATTGCAATAGATTTTTTGGATTTTGGCGGTTTGCAGGATCGGTGTCAGGTCATTGGGCGTGACATTGCGGATGCTGCTGTCACTGGAGCCGGTGATCTCGCAGCTGGCGATGGTATCCCACAGCGCGATCCCGTGGTTCAGTAGCAGCGCCCGTTTTTCCGGGATCGACTGGGGAACAGGCGCGCCTGTCAGCGCCGCCAGGACCCGCCAGAAGCGATTTTGCGGGTGGCCATAGAAAAACGCCGCCTCCCGCGATTTGACCGACGGAAACGACCCTAAGATCAGGACCCGGCTTCTCGCGTCGTAGACCGGCGCAATGGTATGATGCAGAAATTCCGCCATGCTGCAGCCCTCCGATTTCAATCTCGCCCCCTATCATAGCACACAAAGCCGCCTTGGTCAAAGGCGGCTTTGCTAGTATTATTATTTATTAGGCGCGGCTTTGCCGCTGTAGGAGTTGGCGTATCCAGCGTAGGTCGCCGGGGCGCAGTGCGCGGCTTAGCCAGAGCAGGAAGACGAGCAGCGTCAGGTATCCGCCGCCGCCCAGCAGCACCGCGGGCAGGCAGCCCAGATGGCGCAGTGCAGTCCGGCAGGCCAGGGCGCACAGCGCGGCGCAGCCCAGCATTTTCCCGGTAAAGACCCAGTCCGGCGTTTGCCCGGTGTACCGGAGCAGCCGACCGATGCTGAGGCAGAAATTCACGCCGTGGGAGACGGCAAAAGCCCAGTAATAGCCGTCGATACCCCAGTGGGGCAGCAGCAGGAGCAGCAGAAGGATATCCAGCCCCGCAGTAATGCAGTTGTAGCGGACGGAGGCGACCTGCTGGCCCAAGCCCTTGAGCATGGCGTCCACGATCGCATCCAGATACAGCAGCACCAGCAGCGGCGCGAACAGCTGCAGATAGCGCCCCGTCTGGGTGCCGGGATAAAGCAGCTCCGCCAGGGGCTTGGCCAGGCAAAAGGCAGCCCCGGCGATCGTACAGGCGTATCCGGCCCCCAGATGCAGGCAGCGGCCTGTCAGATAATGGACCCGCCGCTCGCTCCCGGCGGCTGTACACCGGGCTAACTCCGGGACGAGAAGGTCGGAGAAGGCGTAGAGCAGCGTCGCCGGGAACATCATCACAGGGAAGACCATCCCGTGGATCGTGCCATAGGCCGCCAGCGCGTTTCCGTGGGCCAGGCCGTAGGCGGCCAGGCCCCGGGGGATGAGCAGGTGCTCCGCCGTGCTTAGACTCGAGCGCAGCAGGTCGCTCAGTCCCAGCGGCACGCAGAGCCGCAGCAGCTTACGCCAGAGGCCGGGCGTCTTTTCCAGCCGGACAGCCTGCTGGCAGCGCCGGTAGAGCAGGCCCAAGATCAGGCACAGGGCCACATCGCCCAGCCCGTTGACCGTCAGCAGAATGCTGCAGCATTGGACGCTGTCGCTGGCGCGGGACAGCAAGAAAATATTGCCCCCAAAGAGAAGCGCTTGGAGCAGCAGCTCGACAGCCGTCAGCTGCTTGATCTTGACGCAGGCGGTAAACCAGCCGCCCAGCACGGCGCTGAGGCAGCCCGCTGGCAAAAAGACGGCCAGAATACGAAGCGGCCCGGTGGCCTCTTCCGCCTGGAGCCAATGGACGCTGATCCAGGGTGCGGCGGCAAAAAGCGCGGACCCGGCCAGGCAGCTGAGGGCGGCGCCATAGCACAGGCAGCAGGCGGTGACGGTCCGGGTGGAGGCGTGGCGGCCCCGGGCGTCGGCGATCAAATACATCGCGCCGACCCGGACACCAGCGGTGCCCAGCGCCGCGGCGAGGATCCCGACGGTGCCGATCAGCTGCACCAGGCCGATGCCTGCCGCGCCAATATGCCCGGACAACCAGATCTGAAACAGCATCCCAACGGTCCGCATCCAGATACTGGCGGCGCTTAAAAACAGTGTGTGACGCACCATGGCGTTGCGAATCGGCAAACGAACACCCCCTGTCCCAGTGTATGGGCAGGGGGTGCGGATTAGCACAGGGGGATCTCAGCGCGGGTCAAAATTCGCCTGTGGCATAGAGCAGGGCGGACAGGGCGCACAGCGGCGCTGTCTCGCAGCGCAGGATCCGGGGGCCCAGGGTGCAAATCTGCAGCCCGGCTTGCTGGGCGGCCTGGATCTCCTCCGGGGTAAAGCCGCCCTCCGGGCCGGTCATCAGCGCGGCGGAGGAAAATGCGGCGTCCCCGATGGCCTCCCGGAAGGTGCGGCGCTGTTCGTTTTCGTAAAACAGCACCGGCAGCTCTGCCTGGGCCGCCTGGGCCAGCGCGGCGTCAAAGCTGGCGGCAGCCGTGACGGCCGGGATGCGGCCCCGGCCGGATTGGGCCGCAGCGGAAGCGGCGATCTTATTCCAGCGCGCCAGCTTTTTGGCCAGCGCGCCAGCGTCCGGCGTCGAAACGCAGCGCTTGGAGGGAAAGGCGATGATCTCCGCTGCGCCAAGCTCTGTGGCCTTCTGGACCACGTGCTCCAGCTTATCCGCCTTGGCGAAGGCCAGAAAGATCCGGACAGCGCATTTGGCCTCCGCCGCAGTCGGCGCGCTGTGCCGGACGACGAGGCTGACCTGACCCTGGCTGAAATCAGAGATGGTGCAGGTGTGATCCGTCCCGTTGCCGTCGCAGACGGTGACAGTGTCGCCGGGTTTAAGCCGCAGGACCTTGGCATGGGCGGCATTTTCCCCGGTGAGGGTCAAAAAAGCGGGCTGCAGCTCGGAAACGGGCATGAAAAATTTAGGCATAGCAGTTTGCTCCTGTTTAGGCTGAAATTTGCGGGGCACTGCCGCTAAGACGGCACTCCAGCGGCGGCTGCAGCAGGCGGACAAAGCGTTTTACCACGAGGCCTGTCAGCAGAGCGGTGAGAATGGTCCCCTCCCGGGTGCCGATGATCTTCCCCTGGAAAAACAGCAGCGACAACAGCAGCGACAGTACCACGCAGCAGACGTCAAAGCCGATCTTGAGATCGCCGAAATTCTTCCCGGTGACGTCGGAGATGGCTTTGACAAAGGCTTCGCCGGAATTCAAAATCACATTGGCGATGACGGACAAGCTGATGCCAAAGCCGAGGAGAACGGTGCCGCACAGCACGAGCAGCAGGCGCACTGGATAGTTGGGCACGGGGATGGCGGCCATACAGGCCATGCCGAGGTCCGTGAACCACCCGAAGAGCAGCGAGAGCGGCACCTGCAGCAGCTGCACCGGCTGAAATTTTCTGCGCAGGATCAGGATCTGCCCAAAGATCAAAACGCAATTCCAGAGGATCAGCCAGACGCCCAGGGACAGGGCGGTGAATTTGCAGCTCATGACATTGGCCGTCGAGGAGATCGGCGAGACGCCAAGCTCCGCATGTTTTGTCACAGCGACGCCAAAGGCGGCAAAGAGCAGACTGACGATGAATAAAAGATAGCGTTTTACGACTTCCGTGGGTTTCATGTGGCTCCTGACTTTCTCTATTGGGGATCAAATCCGCGTTGTATCGCGGCTTTATAGTTATTATAACACATCTGGCGGAAAAAGCATAGCATTTGGTGCGAAAAGCTGGGGCATCCGGGAGCGTCCGCGGCGTTGCTTTGCCTTGGGGCGTTGCATTCGTCCCGGCGTTGTGGTACACTGGACCAAGACTACTTTGCTGCTGGCTTGTTCGCATGTGGCAAAAACCAAAGGAGGCGCAGCCATGGGTTATATTGAAATGCAGCACAGCTATAAGCGCTACCATATGGGCGATAGTGTGATCGAAGCCAATCGGGACGTGAATTTCTCTATTGAGAAAGGGGAGCTGGCCATTATCCTCGGCAGCTCCGGCGCAGGGAAATCCACGGTGCTGAATATCCTCGGCGGCATGGATACCAACGACGAGGGCAAGGTCCTGATCGACGGCCGGGATATCGCAGGCTATTCAGAAACAGAACGGATCACCTACCGCAGAAACGATGTGGGCTTCGTCTTTCAGTTTTATAACCTGATCCAAAATCTGACGGCCAGGGAGAACGTCGAGCTGGCCTCGGAGATCGTGAAGGACGCGCTGGACCCGGCCCAGGTGCTGGCGGACGTCGGGCTGGAGCAGCGGATGAACAACTTCCCGGCGCAGCTATCCGGCGGGGAGCAGCAGCGGGTCGCCATCGCCCGGGCGGTCGCCAAGAATCCGAAGATCCTGCTCTGCGACGAGCCGACCGGCGCGCTGGATTACAGGACGGGCAAGCAGGTGCTGCAGATCCTGCAGGATATGAGCCGCGTCAAGGGTGCGACGGTCGTGATCGTCACACACAATGCGGCCATTGCGCCCATTGCGGACCGGGTGATCCATATGCACGACGGCACGGTCAAGCAGGTCGTCTGCAACGCGCACCCGCAGTGTATTGCGGACATCGAGTGGTAAAAGGCGGTGGGGCCATGCAGAAGAAAATGTTGTGGAAGGATATCAAAAAGTGCTTTGCCAAGTCCAAGGGACGGTTTATTTCCATCCTTTGCCTGGTGGCGCTGGGGTCCTTTGCCCTGGTCGGGCTGCAGGTCGCAGGGCCGGATATGCGCAAGACCGGCGAGGCGTACTTTGCGCAGCTAAAGCTGGCGGATATCAGCGTCATCGGCGACTATGGTATTGACGATGCGAATGTCGCGGCGATCGACCGGGTGACCGGTGCGGAGAGGATCGAGTATGGGTATTTAAAGGATGTCGTCATTTCCGGCACCCAGACGAGCATCCGGGTGTTTTCTGAGACGGACGGCATTTCGGAATACGAGCTGGTCGCGGGCCGGATGCCGGCGCAGGCGGATGAGATCGCCATTGCGTCCTTTCTGCAAGATAAGTATGCCATCGGCGATACGCTCCCGCTTTCGGAAAAGGAGGACATTGCCGGGAATACCGTCCTGCGGACGCATACGCCCCGGATCGTTGGGTTTGTCCACTCCAGCGAGCTGCTGTCCATCATCAATATGGGGCAGTCCACCGCTGGGACGGGGGAGCTGCAGGGGTATGCCGTGGTGACAAAGTCGGCGTTTGACTCCGAGGTCTATATGATCGCCCGCCTTGCCTTCGCGGATACCAAAAATGTGGACCCGTATTCCGCCCAGTATACGGACCTGATCGCCGCCCATAAGGCGGAGCTGGATGCTCTGCTGGCGGACCAGCCGTCACTGCGGCTGGCGTCGATCAAAGCGGAATACCAGGCAAAGATCGACGACGCCCAGGCGCAGATCGACGAGGGAAAAGCAGCGCTCGCCGATGCCAAAGCGGAGTTGACCGAGGGAATGCAGGCGCTCCAGACTGCAAAGCAGCGCTATGCCACGGGAATCGCGCAGTACCAGGCGCAGAAGGCGACGGCGGAGCGCCAGCTCCGCGCTGCGGCAGCCCAGCTGGATACAGCCAAACAGCAGATCACTGCGGCAGAAACATCGCTGGCGGCCAAGCGCACAGAGCTGGAGGCGGCGCAGACGGCGCTGGCGTCTGCCCGGCAGACGCTGGACGCGGGCTGGGCCGATTATCAGGAAAAAGCGGCCCAGCTGGAGGAGCTGGCGCAGACCAAGGACCAGTTAGATGCCGCGCAGGCCGATTTGGACGCGCAGATTGCCGCAGCGGAGGCGCGCCTTGGCATGACGATCGACGAGATCGAAGCGGCGCTGCCGACGCTGCAGCAGACGCTGCCTGCGGTGCAGTACGAGCAGCTCCGCGCGCTGATTGCGGCAAAGCAGGCGCTGGCAGCACAGTGGGCGGCCTATCAGGCGGCGGCCAGCCAGGCTGCGGGCGCGGTAGAGCAGCTTGCGTCCGCGCGCCAGACGCTGGAGGCTGGGGAAGCGGACTATGCCGCCCAGCAGAAAGAATTTGACGACGCCCAGGCGCAGCTGCAGGCGGCCGGCGAGGCCCTTGCCCAGAAAAAGCAGGAACTGGCCCAGGCAGAGAATGCCTATCAGGCTCAAAAGACAGCGGCAGAGCAGGCGCTGGCCAGCGCCAAGGCGGAGCTGGACGCTGCTGCCGCGACAATCGCCGAAAAGGAGCAGACGCTTGCAGACGGCTGGGCGGCGTATAATCAGCAAGAGCCGGACGCGCAGCAAAAGATCGCAGAGGCAGAGGACAAGGTCGCCTCGGCCCAGCGGGCGCTGGATGGCCTGCGGCAGCCGGTCTATGCCCTGGATACCCGCCGTGAGGTTCCCGGATCCGAGGGCTATCGGGTCTATGGCACGATTTCCGAGATCGTGGACGCGCTGGCGGATGTCTTTCCGATTTTTCTCTATTTCGTGGCGGCACTGGTAACGCTGACGACAATGACCAGGTTCGTCGACGAGGAGAGGATCAATTCCGGGACGCTGAAAGCCCTCGGCTACAGCAACCGGGATATCGTCAAAAAATTCACAGTTTATGGATTGTCAGCCGGGTTGTCCGGCGCGGTGCTGGGCATTGCGGCGGGGCACACGCTGCTGCCGATGATCGTCTACAATGCCTATGGGACGAAATTCACGTACCCGAAGCTGGAGCTGCATTTTTACCCGCTGATCTCTTGCGTCGCGCTGCTGCTGGCGCTGCTGTGCGCCGTTGTACCGGCGTACCTCGTGGCAAACCGTACGCTGCGGGAGAAACCGGCGGCGCTGCTGCAGCCGAAGCCGCCGGAGGCGGGGTCGCAGATCATGCTGGAACGGATCCGGCCGATCTGGAATCGGTTGAGCTTCACCCATAAGGTCACGGCGCGGAATATTTTTCGCTATAAAAAGCGGATGCTGATGACGATTTTTGGCGTATGCGGCTCTGTGACGCTGATTTTCGCCGGGTTTAGTGTGCAGCATTCGATTTCCGGTGTAAAAGACCGGCAGTTTGGCGAGATTCTAAAATATGACCTGATCGTGGCCGAAAATGACGGGCTGGATGCGGTGCAGACGTCGGAGATCGAGACGCTGCTGACTTCCAGTGCAGTCAAGCGGCAGATGCCGCTGCATTATGAGACCGTCTCCAAAACGGCGGGCAAAAATCAAGATAGCCAGTCCATCAAGCTCATCGTGCCGGACGACGCGGCGCAGCTTTCTGCCTATATCCGTCTGGGCCAGCGCGCCAGCGGGAAGGAGCTTTCCCTCACGGACGATGGCTGCGTGATAACAGAGCGGCTTGCAAAGCTGCTCGGCCTAAAGACTGGCGATACGCTTACGTTTTTAGACGAAAACAAGCAGGCGCACACGGCGACAGTCGCGGGCATTACGGAGATGTACACCGGCCATTTTATCTTTATGGACCGCGCCTGCTACGAGTTGGCATTCTCCACGCGCTATCTTGCCAACGCGCATTTGGTGACGCTGGTGGACCGTTCCGCGGATAATGCTAAATTACAGGCCAGCCAGTTTATTGCGCTGAGTGGCGTCAAAGGCGTCGTGCAGAATACGACGATGACAAACCAGATCGACACCATCGTGCACTCTCTGAACCGCATTATGGAGATCCTGATCATCGTCGCCATCCTGCTGGCCGGGGTGATCCTGTATAATTTGACCAATATCAATGTCTCGGAGCGCATCCGGGAGCTTTCGACCATCAAGGTCCTGGGGTTTTACAACAAGGAAGTCACGATGTATATCTACCGGGAGACGATCCTGCTCACGGCGCTGGGCATCCTCGTTGGATTCGGCCTCGGCGATCTTCTGTATGACTATATTCTTGCCGTTGTGCCGCCGGATGAGGTCATGTTCAATCCCGCCCTGGGCTGGAATGCATTTGTGATCCCAGTCATCGTGATCGCGGGACTCACAGCCATCCTGGGTGCGATCATCAACCGCAGGCTCAAGCGGGTCGATATGCTGGAGGCGCTGAAATCTGTCGATTAAAAAGGACAATGCCGCACCGAAATTGGTGCGGCATTGGTGCTTTTCATGGCGTATTTCTAAAAAACGGGGTGCAGGTAAAATAGCAGAGGCGGTGCAGCAGATGCTGCACCGCCTTCAGACTGTCAAAAAAGCCTCGCA
>CAKTTR010000029.1 GCA_934615645.1 uncultured Oscillospiraceae bacterium
TGGTGCAGGAGCCTGTCAAGCAGGGCTGTCGCCAGCACCGTGTCACTGAGCAACTCTGAAATACTTGTTGCTGGTTATGAAAATATATGAAAAGGGACTCAAGCTAGCAGTTTGGATTCTTGAGTCCCTTTTGCTATTTATGGCTTATCCATTAGCCTTTCCAGAGTGGTGTATGCTCTCCGCATTACATCGAAATACAGCACTGGCAGTTCGTCATTAACTTTCTTCCCTTGTGCAAAAAATCTTTTCCTATTTTTAAAGGTCATAAGTGTATTCTCTACTGTGAAGTCCGGCATTAGAATATGACGATCTATTATCTGCCCTGCATCTACCATTACAAATATCTTAGGATTCATTTCCCAGGTTGCGTTGTGAATTAATTCATTACGTAAGTTTTCAATAACAGAAGTGGTACGACACTTTTCAAACACAGTTCCTATCGGATCGATTTTTAACACAGTTCTCGCACCGTAGAGGATATTACTTGCTGCCAACTTTACATAGCCAGACGTACACTGTTTTAAATGTTCAAATTCATATGTAATCTTAGTAAGGATATCAAACATGGAATAACTCTGAATGATGAAGCTATAAAGGAGGCTGAACACCGTACGAGACTCTGCACTGTTTTCAAAATATACTCCGTCCATTTTCGGAATAGAATGTAAAGAGCATAAATGCTTATAAAATTCAACAACAGAACTATGGCATCCAAAAATCAACTCTTGTAACGTGTTGACCAGACTTTGACAATCAGCAGTATAGGCGTATCTGAATTTCTTCGCTTCGATTTCTTGGTATGCTTCCAAGAGAACGCCATCCTTGATGCCGAGTTCAGCCATTCTTGTTGAAACGGACATGGAGAAACATCTTGCGGTGTCATCTTTTGACATATCGAAATCGGAATCCAAGCCAGCCCTGCTAATCCATGCTGGTTGCATTTCATAATTGGCGTAAAACTCGGCTCGAGAAGGGAAAATGGCGTCTTGAAATGCATCATACAGATCTACACATAGCGCATCTAATGAATACTGGATGTCATCGCCAGGGTAGTGGTATTGACTCAGTTTAGAGGGTGCATCTAAATTTTCTGCAATGTAAAATTTATCGTATCCTTTCGGCAATACATCTACTTTCGTCCCGTTCTGGAGATAAAATACAAATTTCACAGCAATCCCCCTTACTGTTAAGAATGTGGTAATTATACCAAATACCGTGGCTTATTGTAATTATCTCTGCATCTGAATAAGCCCTGCATCAATCATCATTCCATCCATGAAGTCAGCCTTTTCACGCTCCCGGCAGAGAGTATAGACGGCATCCACGATCCCCGATTTATCTACCGGAGAAGTATGCCTTTCATCTGCTGGTATAGGGGCTTCAAAAGCAGGCTCTTTATCAGATGATGTTTCAGGATTTTATCATACGTAGGCATTTCCGACACTGCCCCTCATCACCTCTATCGCCATTCTGCTATTTCTTTTCGTTCCGAGTACAAAACGGCCATTGCCCACTGCCTGAAGTGCAGTGGATAATGCGTTGCCAATGCACTCCTGTTCCTTGCCGGCCCGGTTCTGCCCTTTTTGTCCTTTCTGTCCCACGGTTGCTAAAGAAAACCGGCCGAAAGTGCAGCGTAGCACCGTAGCCTTCGGCGGGTTTCTATATGGAAAATAATAATTTATCGTTTCTACTCTTATAACGATTGCCGTTTTGCTAAGTCCTGGGTTTTCTCATCATGGCCGCAGCAAATCCGGGCAAACATTCCGCTTATGGCCGGGAATGTTCGGAATTACCCGTGTTTTTTGAAAAAATCATTCCTCGGGCGGCGGAAAATAAAAAATTACCGTTGTTGACATTGTATCAACAACGGTAACAGATTTGGTTGCGGAGGAGGGATTTGAACCCCCGACCTCCGGGTTATGAGCCCGACGAGCTACCGGACTGCTCTACTCCGCGATTTCTAAAACCAGGCGTCTTGCCTTGGTGCTAGATTATAATAGCACACGGGCAGGTCTGTGTCAAGCACTTTTTTCGTCTGCCCTTATTTTTTCTGCCTTGGGCGCAGGAATCGGGGCGGCGGGTAAAAAAGTGCAGAAAATGCAAAAATACTAATAGCATATTCGTAGTAATTACTATATAATAATTGTATAGAATCTTAACGCTCCAGCATGGCGGCGCTTCCCTGACCCGGGCAGGCACCGGCCAGCACAGTGGGCGGGCAAGGAGACCAAATGAAACGAAGAAAACTGCTGCTCGCGGATGACTCTGAGCTGAACCGCGCGATCCTTGCCAACATGCTGGAGGCGGATTTTGAAATCATCGAGGTCTCCAACGGGAAAGAGGCCCTCGCCGCTCTCCAGACGTATCGGAGCAGTCTCTCTGCCCTTTTGCTGGATATCGTCATGCCTGAGCTGGACGGCTTCGGCGTTTTAGAGGAGATGAACCGCCTGCACTGGATCGACGCGCTCCCGACGATCATCATCTCCGCCGAGACCGGCGGCGCGTATATCGACCATGCCTTTGCCCTGGGCGCATCGGATTATATCAGCCGTCCGTTCGTCCCAGGCATCATCCGGCGCCGGATCATGAACGCGATCCTGCTCCACACCAAAAAGCAGCAGATGATGGCCCTCGTCGCCGACTGGTTCTCGCAGCAGGGGCACAGCGACGAGATCCTGCTGACGATCCTGGAATACGCCGTGGAGACCCGCAGCGGCGAAGGCGGCACCCATATGACCGGCGTGGACACCATCACCGGTCTGCTGCTGCGCCGCCTGCTGGAAAAGCCCAACCCGTATGGGCTGACAGAGGCGGACGTAAACGTGATCTGCACCGCCTCCGGGCTGCACGACCCGGGCAAGCTGCTGGTCCCCTCGGAGATCCTCAAAAAGCCCGGCAAGCTGACGGCGGAGGAATTTGAGATCGTCAAGCGGCACACCGTCATGGGCGCGCAGCTCATCGCGGACCTACCCGTCTACCAAAACGAAAAGCTGGTCCAATACGCCATCACCATCTGCCGCTGGCACCATGAGCGCTGGAACGGCGAGGGCTACCCGGACGGCCTCTGGGGCGACGGCATTCCCATTGCGGCCCAGGTCGTCTCCCTGGCTGACGCTTACGATGCCCTGACCAACGCACGCAGCTACAAAACCGCCTTTGACCACGAGACTGCCCTGGCCATGCTGCACAATGGCGAATGCGGCAGCTTTAACCCCCTGCTGCTCACCTGCCTGGACGAGGTCGCCGAAACCATCCGGCAGGCCAAGCAGGAGCGGCGCATCCTGCAGAACAAGCCCACGGTGCAAAAAGCCGTTGACGAGCTCTACAGCGGGCAGGACCTGCCGGCCGTCCGCGTCGCCCAGCAGCTGGAGGAATACCGCACCCAGCATCGCTTCTTCTCAGATCTCACCCAGGATTACTGGTTCAAATATACGCTGCAGCCCGCATCGCTGCAGCTCTCCCGCAGCGCGGCCGAATGACTCGGCCTGCCGCGCATGATCGTCAACCCGATGGAGCACCCGGACGCCCTGGCGATTTTGGGCGCCGACGCCCGGGAAACGCTGCGCCAGGCGCTGGAGACGCGCCGGGTCGACGACCGATACCTGGAGCTGACCGTCACCATTTACGTAAACGGCAAGCCCTGCCGCTGCCAAATGGCGCTGCTCGTCTTTTGGGACGCGGCGAATCAGGACCGCTACCGCGCGATCCTGGGTAAGGTCCTGGATATCGACGAAAGCTTCGGCCGCCTGACCCGCTACGATGCAGCGCTTGCGGCCCCGGCCGCCCCTGCGCTGCTGCCTGTCCTGGCGGGGCCGGACGATGTGCTCCAGCTCCAAAGCAGTTAGGTCGGCCCGGTGCTCCAGAGTTACCGCCGCATGTTTGCCACCGTCCGCCTGGTCGACCCGGGCTTATGCCTGCAGGTCTCCGCGGACGCGCACGGGCACCGCTTGGAGCAGTCGGCGCATTGCTATGCCATCTGGGGCAAAGAGCGCCGCTGCAGCAACTGCATCGCCCAGGAGGCCATCCGCACCCGCCGGACGCAAAGCAAGATTGAATCCGCGGGCAGTGATATTTTCTACGTTCTGGCCCTGTGCGCCGAGATCGACGGCGTCCCCTACGCGCTGGAGTGTGCCAACCCGCTCCAATCCAGCGGCAGTGAGGAGAATCTGCTCAATCAGCTGCTGGTGCGCAACCGGCAGGTCTACATTGATTCGGCCACCAAGGTCTTCAAGCGCCGCTATTATGATACGCGCATCCGCGGCCTGACCGGGGCCTACGCTCTGGCCATGTTTGATATCGACGATTTTAAGGCCGTCAACGATACCTTCGGCCACGCCGCCGGGGACCTGGCCCTGTATCACGTCGCCCAGACCGTCCGGGCAAAGCTGCGCGGCAGCGACGAGATCATCCGTTACGGCGGCGACGAATTTTTCCTGCTGTTTCACGGTCTGCCCGGGCATATTCTGGAGCGAAAGCTGCAAGCGCTCTGCCAGGCGGTGGCCCAGATCGAGCTTTCCGATTACCCAGCGCTCCGGCTCAGCATCAGCATCGGCGGTATCGCAGCCGCCGGGCGGATCGCAGAGCTGGTGCAAAAAGCGGACCGCGCCCTCTACCAGGCGAAAAAACCAAGGGCTGCGCCGTAATTTATAAGGAGGACTCCCATGCGAGTACCTGATTTTTACGCAGCCGCCGGCGGCGACTATGCCGACGCCATCACCCGCCTGCAAAGCGACGCCTTGCTTGCAAGATTCCTGCAAATGCTGCCGGACGACCCTTCTATGGCCCAGCTGACCGCCGCCATGGCCGCTGGGGATGCCGCCGCGGCTTTCCGCGCCGTCCATACCCTCAAGGGCATCGCTTTGAATCTGAGCCTGTCCGACCTGGCGGACGCCTGCGCCGCCTTGACCGAGCACCTACGGGGCCGCGACGCCCTGCCGGATGGCATCCAGCCGCAGTATGACGCTGTCCTGGCCCAGCACACCCGTGTACTGGACGCACTGGCGCAGCTGACACCCTGATTCTCCCAGGAGGGATGCACAGATGAAGCAACGCAAAATGCCACCGGAGCGGCAATCCCCCCCCCGGCCTCTCCACCCCCGGGGCAGAGATCGAACAGCAGATCGTCGCCCCGCTGCGGCAGTATGACGGCGTGGGGATCCTCGGCGGCGATTATACGCCCGGCTTTCCCATCTGCACCGCCGGGGAGCTTGCCATGCAGCTTCTGGGGTATGATACCCCAGAAGAATTTCTGCAGGCCAGCGGCGGCACAATGGCTGGCCTGGTCTGCGAAAACAGTACCGCCTGGCAGGCGGACTTTGCCGCGCTGCACGGCGCTATGATGCTGCACCTGCGCGGTAAAACCGGCCCGCGCCGGGTCCAGCTGGTCAAATACGATGCCGTGCTTCCCGAAAACTGCCACCGCTGGCTGGCCTCCCTGCGGGACCTGGACCTGGTATGCCGCCAGGAGCAGCAGCTGGACCGTCTTTTGCAGGATAAGCGCCACCAGGAGTACAATCAGCAGGAGCAGCTCTCGCAGATGAATTTCGCCCTGGAACGGCAAAATCTCTCCCTGGAGCGCACCCTGGCCGAAGCCAACCGCGACCGCGAGATCATCTCCGCCATCAGCAAGATCTATTGGATGATCTACCATCTGAATCTGCCGACCGGCACGTATGAAGAGATCGCCGTCCACGACGAACGCCACCGGCCAACGGGCGACCGCGGCCGCATCGCAGACCGCTTTCCGGCAGCCTGCAGGCAAACCGTCCGCGCAGAGGACCAGGCCGCCATGCTGGCCTTTCTGGACAGCACCACCCTGGCCGACCGTCTGCAGGACCGGGATGAGATCTCCCAGGCGTACCAGACCATCACCGGCAACTGGCACCAGGGCCGCTTTATCGTCGAAAAGCGCAATGCGTCTGGCCGGGCGATCCAGGTGCTCTATACCATCCAGATCATCAACGAGCAAAAGCAGAAGGAGCTGGCCTACGAAAAGCGCCTGACTGACATCGCCGCCGAGGCGCGGCGGGCAAATCTCTCAAAAACCGACTTCCTGCGCCGCATGAGCCACGACATCCGCACCCCGATCCATGGCATCCACGGCATGATCGAGATTGCCAATCATTATGCAGACGATCTGGAAAAGCAGCGGGAGTGCCGCGACAAGGTCTGGGACGCCTCGGGGTATCTGCTCTCCTTGGTCAACAGCGTGCTGGATATGAGCCGCCTGGAGGCCGGGGCCGTCCATCTGGAGCACGCCCCTTTTAATCTGCTGCAGCTTTTGAGCGAGAGCAACACCGTCGCCCAGATGCAGGCATCGGAGCATACGCTCCACTACCATGTCGACCGTTCCCGCAGCTGCATTCAGCACCCCTATCTGATCGGCAGCGCACCCCATCTCAAGCAGATCCTGATGAATATCGCGTCCAACGCCGTCAAATACAACCGGGAAAACGGCACGATCACCGTCTGGTGCCAGGAGCTTTCCTACGACGGCAGCGCCGCCACCTTCTGCTTCGCCTGCGCCGACACGGGCATCGGCATGAGCCCGGATTTCCAGCTGCACGCCTTTGAGCCCTTCGCCCAGGAAGGAAAAAGCACGACCCGTACCCACTACAACGGCTCCGGCCTGGGCCTGTCCATCGTCCAAGCCCTCGCCCGGCAGATGGGCGGCAGCATCGACTTCACCAGCCGCGAGAACGAGGGCACGACCTTTTACGTGACCCTCACCTTCAAGGTGGACCCCGCGCCGCCGCAGGAGGTCCCACGCACGGAAATGAACGCCCTGGACCTGAACGGCATTCACATTCTGCTGGCGGAGGACAACGACCTCAATATGGAGATCGCCCGCTTTTTCATCGAGCAGCACGGCGGAACGGTCCAGCCAGTGAAAAACGGTCAGGAGGCGGTGGACGCCTTCGCCGCTGCCTATCCCGGGACCTTTGACCTCGTCCTGATGGACGTGATGATGCCCGTTCTGGGCGGCTACGCCGCCACCCGGGCGATTCGCGCCATGGACCGACCGGACGCCGCCACGATCCCCATTCTCGCCATGTCGGCCAACGCCTTCCAGGATGATATCGAAAAAAGCCTGGCCGCCGGGATGAATGAGCATCTGCCCAAGCCCATCAGCACAGACGCGCTCCTGGCCGCCATCTGGCGGCATATTCCGGATAGTCCAGCATGAACGAAACGCATAAATAAGCAAGCCTGCTGTGGAATGACGCTTCCACAGCGGGCTTGCTTGTTTTTTGTTATGCCGGGTCGTCCTCATAGATCGGCGGCACGAATTGCTCCAGGGCTGCGCGCAGCTTCGGGTGCCGGATGACAAAATGAATGGCTGGGGATTTGTTTTTGGAAACCATGGCCCACTGGCCGGGGCGCAGGAGGATCTGCAGGTTGCGGAAAGGCAAGCGATTGCTTTGCCGCAACGTATAGCCAGGGTGCGCCGCGGCAAAGCGCACGGTCTGGGCCAGGTGCGCCTGGTATTCTTCATAGGTATAGGGAATATCCGCCTCATAAAACAGGCCGGACAGGGACAGGAGCATCGGCGCTTTGGCAAATTCCTCCGGCGAAAGCAGCGGGACCGTGTCCGTCACCGCGCCGCTGGCCAACTGCCGCTCGAGCAGCGCCCGCTGGGCCGCGGCATGGTCCAAAATCTGCGCCGCGGCGTCCGGCGGCAGATTGCGCCTGGCCAAAAACGCCTGCAGCGCGTCCGGCGCGAAGGTAGAAAGCGGCAGGGACGCGCGGATGTAGGACCACGGCCCCGGTGTCTGCGCATCGGCCAGCAGAAAGGCCCGCAGCGCGGCGGCACGCTCCGCCCGGTAGATCTCCATCAGCGGCTGAGCCTGGGCCAGCAGCGCCTCGGCCCGGCGGGTGTAATAGGCGACCTCGTCGCGCTGCTTTGTCAGCGTATAGCGCCCGGCGCTGTGCTGCCCGGCGATGGCTTCGCCCGCCAGGGCCGCCGCACCGGAGACCTTGAGCAGATGGGAAAAGACATTGTTCTGCACACCCTTGAGATAATACGGCGCGATCTGCCCTGTCATATACATGGGGATCCAGCTCTCCAAGCCCAGCATCATATCGGTAAAGCTGCGGTCCAAATTGTGGATTTGGTAGAGCTGCAAGCCCTTTTTCAGCATCAGGGCCATGCCGAACATCCATTTTTTCGGGAATTCCGGGTCCTTGGCCATCTCCTCCATGGGCATATCGCTGTACATAATGACCGGCGCTTGGGATTTAGAGAGCACCGTCGCCTTGAGAAAATCCAGTTCGCTTATCATCATTTCAGAAAGGCCCGTGTAGGTCCGGGCCGTCGGCAGCTGGAAGGGCAAAGTAGGGACCTTCATCTCACCAAAATGGATGGCGCGGATGTATTCATTTAAATCAAAGCCATCCAGCTTTTCGAGGAATGCGCAGACGCTGGCCTGTTGCCCTTGGTCCGCACCCAGCAGCCAGCCCTGCAGCAGCGCACAGGCGGCGGCATTGTCCTCCAGCGACTGAACCGAGCAGCCCAGCAGCGTAGCAAGGACGCCGCGGGATGCCGCATCCCTCGCCTGTCCGACAGCAAACCGGGCGACGCTGGCGGCAAACTGGGCCGGGTCTGCCGGTTGGCGGGCGCCGGAGCGAAAGCGCGAGAGGGTCGAAGCATCGTAATTCGTCGCCTGGCAGACCCGGGCCACCGGCAGCTGCAGCACACGGATGAGCGTATCCAGATGCTCCCCCAGTTGGGGCGCTCCAGCGGCAGCCAGCTCCGGGCAGGATAAAAACGCCGCCCGCACCTGCTGCGCCGTAAGCGTCTCCTGCGCCTTCTGCTGCTGCGACAGCTTCGCAATGGCGTCACACAGCGCGGAAAACGCCGCCGACTGCACATCCGGCACCCGCTCCCCTGCCCGGTAGCGGCTGATGGTCGCCGGGGAGAGCCCAGCTGCAGCGCAGAGCTCACTGGCCGTGCAGCCCAGACGGGCGGTAAAATCATTTAAGGTTTGGCTGAAATTCATGGCGCGCCTCCCAAGTCACAAAAGGGGTCTCTTCCCGCTCATTATAAAATAGAAGGCCGGAAAATACAAGCGTTTCCACCTTGGCATTGCCAAGGCGGAAACCTGACTTGTGCTGCATATGGACGTTTGGTAAATTTAAGGTAAAAACACATGCGGCTGCCACCGGCGCGCCGTATGCACACGGGAGGGTATTGCTATGAAAAAATGGATGCTGCGCTGTATGCTGGCCGTCAGCTTGCTGCTGGCCATCTGCGTCACAGCAAGCGCGCTTGGGGAGGAAAAGCTCCCAGGCGACGCGGGCTATGGCTACAGCTATCGCTTCGTCACCCGGGACACCATCGAGATCACCGCCTACACCGGCTATGAACGCGATGTCACCGTTCCGGCGGAGATCGACGGCTACACCGTCGTCGGCATCGCGTATTTTGGCCGGGACAAAGCCATTGGGCAAAACCCAGTGGTCGAACGCGTCACGCTGCCAGACACTGTACGCTATATCGGCGCGGAAGCCTTTGCTTATTGGCCGCGCTCTGATGACACGACAAGCGCGCTGCAAGAAATTGTCCTACCCGCCGGACTGGAAGTCATCGGTGAAGATGCATTTTACAATTGTTTCAGTCTGAATACTGTGGAAATTCCTGCCAGTGTACAGGAAATTGGCGCTTCTGCTTTTGCAAACTGTGATGCACTGCAAAACTTTAAATTATTGGGAACGAATACAGTCCTCCGGGATATGGCCCTTGGCAGCATTCTGAGCAATGAAGGCCTGATCGGTATGCTCCGGGACGCCTGGTATGCCTGCCAGGATGACTTCTTTATCTGGAACGGCTATCTCTTCGGCTACCAGGGCGAGAGCAAGACGCCGGTCATTCCCGCAGGCGTCCGGGGCATCATGGGTTACGCCTTCCGCGGCAGGCCGGAGATCACCGCCGTGACGATCCCGGACTCTGTCGAATTTATTGGCAACCATGCCTTTGAAAACTGCACCGCGCTGACCTCGCTGGATATTCCTTCCAGCGTTACGCGGATCGAAACCGGCGCATTCAAAGACTGCAGCAGCCTAAAGAGCGTGACCTTCCACCAGGGCCTGCGCGTCATCGGCGAGTGGGCCTTCGAGGATTGCACCGCCTTGACGGAGATTACGCTGCCGGATGGCCTGGAGGAGTTGGGCGACGTTGCCTTTGGTTACTGCGAGGCAATTCAAAGCATGCACTTCCCATCCAGCCTCCGGGTAGCCGACGTGAGCGCCGTGCAGGATACGGCGTGGTACAACGCCAAGCCGGAGGGCGAGCCGGTTTATCTGGGCGGTGTTTTGGTCGGCTTCAGCGGCTACGACCTGCCAGAAACCCTCACCGTGCGCCCCGGCACGCACACGGTAAAGCTGGAAAATGTCTATACCGATACGCTCAAAACCATCACCTTGCCAGACGGGCTGGAAACGCTGATCCTGCAGGGCACTTACACAAAACTGACCAGCCTGACCATCCCAGAAAGCGTAACGTACATCGACGCAGGGACCTTTTACGAGCTGCGCTCCCTGAAGCTGCCACAGGAAGCGACGCTGGCGCAGGGATCGTTTTCCGGCTGCAGGCGGCTGGAAAGCGTCACGATCCCCAGAGGGAACCCGTATCTGGACGCATTTTTCGCCTGCGACGGGCTAAAAAGCGTCTCCCTGCCGGATGATGTCCTGGTGCTTTCCGGCGGCATCGGCGGCAAGAGCCTTACCAATGTCGATTTGAACCAAATCCGGGTGCTGGGTGAAGGCGCATTTGCTGATTGCAGTGCGTTGACTCGTATCACGCTTCCGGAGAGTCTTGTTGCCATCGAAGGGGTCGCTTTTTCCAACTGCACAGCGCTAGTCGCAGTACAGGGTGGTAAAAACGTCCGGGACCTCGGCTACGGCTGCTTCGCAGGCTGTACAGCGCTGCTGGATTTCGGCGCGCTGCCGGATCGTGTGCGCCGGGTCGATCATACCACATTCGAAAATACCGCTTGGTATCAAAGCCAACCGGCAGGCGTCGTCTATTTTGGCCGCATCGCGTATTGCTACAAGGGCGCAATGCCGGAGGGCACAACCCTCTCTTTCAAGCCAGGAACGATCAGCGTTACCATTGGTTTTATCTTTGACCAGGAGCCTCTGACGCCCCGGACGCTGGCCTATTTTGAGCAGCCGAACCTCGTCGGCGTCGTACTGCCGGAGAGCGTGCGGGATATCGGCATGTACAGTCTCTGCAACAGCCCCAATATCAAGGCCATCGACCTGGGCGGTGCCGTCTCCATCGGCAAAAACGCCCTCAACGGCACAGCCGTGCAGGAAATCACCCTGCCAGACAGCACCCGTTTTGTTGGCGCGGACGCACTGACAGGTGAGCATTTGAAAGCTGTGCATCTGAACGATGGCCTGGAGGTCATCGAAGAGGGCGCATTCTTCAGCGGGACCGGCCTGCAAGGCGTACAGATCCCGGCCAGCGTGCGCTATATTGGTTACCACGCCCTCGGATGGACTACCAGCGATGCGGCCTGGAGCGACCAGCCCATCTCCGGCTTCACCATCCGGGGCCAGGCCGGTTCCGCAGCCCAGCGCTACGCAGCGGACAATGAATTCACCTTCCTCGAGGCGCTCGCCTGCACGGCGCACCGCTACACGAAGACCGTCGTCCCCGCCACTTGCCAGGCGGGCGGCTATACCCGCCTGGTCTGCACCCACTGCGGCGACACGCAGATCACAGCAAAAACGCCCGCCACCGGGCATATGGCAGCGAACGACGCAGCAGTCGCCGCGACCTGTGTGCTGCCCGGGTACACCGGCGGCAGCCACTGCGCCATGTGCGGCGCTGTCCTGGCGCAGCACACCATGCAGCCAGCTTTGGGGCACAACTGGATCAACAGCTGGATCGTCGAGGAGCCGTATCAGACTGGCTACGGCATGACCTGCTACTACTGCGACCGCTGCCAGGGCTACCGCTATGAACCCGCCGGGACGCAGCATGTGCACCACTATGTGGATTCCGTCGTCGCACCGACCTGCATCGACCCGGGCTTTACCGTCCACACCTGCGCCTGCGGCGATACGTATATTGACAGCAATGTTCCCCAGTTGGGGCATAATTTCGTGGGCGGTGTCTGCACCCGCTGCGGCCTTTCTGAGGCCGATGCCCCCTGCGACGGCGGCGCACACTGCCCCAGCGCCCGGTTTACCGACGTTCCCGCCCCCAGCAACTGGGCCCATGCGGGCATTGACTACGCCGTATCCCACAGCCTGTTCGCCGGGACATCCCAGACCCAGTTCAGCCCGAAGGGTGTGATGAACCGGGCCATGCTCGTCGCTGTCCTCTGGCGGATGGCGGGGCGGCCAGAGCCCAGCACCGCGTGCCCATTCCAGGACGTAGGCCCCGATACTTATTACACCAAGGCCGTGGCCTGGGCTGCGGAGAACGGCGTGGTCGCCGGTGTCTCAGCGACGCGGTTTGACCCAGCGGCAAATATCACCCGGGAGCAGATGGCGGCGATTCTCTTCCGCTATGCGGCAAAATCCGGGGTGGATACCAGCGCCCGGGGCGATACCGCCGCCTTCCCAGACCGGGATCGGGTGGCATCCTATGCCAGCGACGCGCTGCGCTGGTGCCTGGCCGTGGGTATCATCAGCGGCTCTGCAGAAAACGGCACCGTCTACCTGGCCCCCCAAGGCAGCGCGACCCGAGAACAGGTCGCCGCGATCCTAATGCGCTACTGCAAGCACATCGGAGCCTAATCGCGTGTCAAAAAAGTATTTTGACACGCTTCAAACGCGACCCGCTACGCTGGGCTCGCGTTTGAGGGGGCTTGCACCCTGCTGCGCGCATAATTTTCACGCCATAGGCATGAAATTTCCACACTTGCAGGGCGAGAAGTATTTTCCCCGACGTACATGCCGCCGGAGAAAATAATTTTGACTTTATTTGCGCCGTGCGCGGCGCAAACTCTGCGAGGCTTTGGGCAGTTTGAAGCCGCCTTGGATAGTGTATCACGTCCAAGGCGGCTTCTATTTTTATTTTAACAAGAATGGTTCACAGGGCATCCAGGCAGACCGGGATCTGCGCCAGGGGCGTAATGGTGTCTGGCTCCACTTTGCAGCGCAGGGCCAGGAGCGTCACCCCGGCCTGCTGTGCTTCGACCAGCGCCTGGGCAAAGGCTTGGTCGGTCTTCCAATTGGGCTGCACACAGGTGACATGCTCCATGGCGGCGACGAACAGGACATAAGCCCCATAGCCCGCCTGGGCTGCGCGGAGGAGCGTGCGCACATGGCGCGCGCCCCGCTGGGTCGGCGCATCCGGAAAGACGCCCGCCCCATCCCGGGCCAGCGTCACGCCTTTGACCTCCAGCAGGCAGGGCTTTCCCGCCCGCTGGAACGCCAGGTCAAGCCGGGAGTCCTTCCAGGGCACCTCCCGCCGCAGCTGTTCCGGCTGGAAGCCCGCTCCGCCGGAAGCCAGCCACTGGGCCGCCAACGCATTGGGGGCCGTGGAGTCCAGATTGAAATACGCGCCGTCCCGCTCCACGGTGATCAGCGTATAGGCCGTCTTGCGGCCCGGCGCATCGCTGTGCTGGCACCAGACCGGCGCGCCAGGCCGCAGCAGCTCAGCGCAGCGCCCCGTATTCTTCACATGGCAGAGCGTCCGCCCTTCCGCCAGCTCCACCCAGGCCGTAAAGCGGTTCACCCGCTGGAAAAACCGGCCCGGGACGATCCTCTCATAGCGCAGCATGGCCTGTCCCCCCTTTGTTTTTTCGCCTACTTTCTGTTATTGTAACATGCAATCGCAGGCTGTCAAGCGCGCCGCTTTTTGCGGATTTCGCAGAAAACAGTAGCAATTGGCGGGAAAATGCGTTATAATAAGCGGGCGAATCCATGTATGAAAGGAGCTCACGCATGAAAGTATTTCGAGCGATCCTGACGATATTGGGCTGCGCCCTGATCGTGCTGGGCGGCTATTCCGCCGTCACCTTCCTGATGCAGCGGGATTTTGCCCCGGTGCAGGAACCCACGGTCGAGGCCCCGCAGTCCCCAGAACCCGCGCAGCCGGAGGAAACCCCGGAAGAGCCGACGCAGCCCGCGGAAGACCCGGAGCTGGAAGCCAGACGCAGCCGCGCGCAGGAAATTTTGCGCGACATGTCCTTGGAGGAGAAGATCTACCAGCTGATGTTCGTTCGGCCGGAAGCAATCACCGGGGTCGACCAGGTCACCGTCGCCGGTCAGACGACGCAGGATTCCCTGGGCCGCTGCCCCGTCGGCGGGCTCGTCTACCGCGCGGACAACTTAGAGAGCGAGGACCAAGCCAAGGAGCTGCTGGAAAAAACAGCCGCCTATCTGGAGGACGACGAGCAGATTGCCCCGTTCCTGGGCATTTTTGACGACGGCGACGAGACCTCCCCGGTCGCAGGCGATCTGGCAGGCGAAACGCTGGATTCCTTTGCGACCGTCGGCCACTCCGGCAGCGGCGGGCAGGCAGAGCAGCTGGGCAAGGACCTGGGCAAGACGCTTGCCGACTATCATTTTAACGTAAACCTCGCCGCCGGTGCAGAGCTCAGCAGTGACCGCAGCGACTGCTTCTCCGCCGATGGCGAAGCGGCCGCGACGATGGTGACCGCTTACGTCACCGGCCTGCAGAGCGAGAACGTTGCCGCCGCGCTGGCCCACTTCCCCGGCGAAGGCGCCGCGCAAGACGGCGTCTGTGATAAGACGGAGGAGGCGCTCCGGCAGAGCGATCTGCTCCCCTTCACGGCGGGGATCGAGGCCGGGGCTGCCATTGTCCAGGTCTCCAATATGACGGCCACAGAGCTGGACACCGCCCCCTGCTGCCTCTCGTCTGCCGTGATAACGGACCTGCTGCGAGACAGCCTGGGCTTTACCGGCGTGATCCTGACCGACCCGCTGGGCGGCCAGACCATTTCCGCCCAGTATGACGAAGCCGAAGCCGCTATTCTGGCGCTGAACGCTGGTGCAGATATGCTCTATGAGCTAAATGACCCGGAGGGTGTCTATACCGCGATCCTCTCTGCCATTCAAAACGGCGAGCTCACGGAAGAACGGATCGACGAGAGCGTCACCCGGATTCTCTGTGCAAAGCTACAGTTGCAGATTATCGAATAACAGAATTTCCCCCGCCGCAGTGGGCCACTTGATTGGCCCCTGCGGCGGTCGTCTTTTTCATGCAGAAAATCCCCACAGGCGAGTGACCAGCTCACCTGCGGGGATTTTCCAGGAATATAAAAAGAGAGGGAAAAATGAAAAAGTGTAACTCACTATGGTTATAGTATACTGGGAAGATATTAAGAATGTAAGCTACAAGTTTTTACAAAATTGTTAAATCCGCGTTTTTTCGCAGTTTTTTTCACCGCCTATGCTGGCTTGTTTTGTTCACAAAAAATTTTTATTTTCCCCTCTTGACAACGCCGGTTTCCAGGACTATGATGGAGAAAAGTTGATTAGCACTCTCAACCGTAGAGTGCTAAAAATTAAAAAACTCCCCCGGCATATGCCGGTTTGGAAAGGAGCGAAGCATGATGAATGCACAGAAATATACGCAAAAATCCCTGGAAGCGATCCAAGCAGCCCAGTCGCTGGCGCTGCAGCACCAAAATCAGCAGATCGAGCAGGTCCATCTGCTCGGCGCACTGCTGCAGCAGGAGGGCGGGCTGATCCCGCAGCTGCTGCAAAAAATGGGCCGCGCCCCGGAGAGTCTGGCGGCAGCGGTCACGAAGGAGATCGCAAAGCTGCCGTCTGTCACCGGCTCCGGCCGGGAGGCGGATAAATATTACATTGCCCGGGAGGTCGACCAGGTCTTCCAGGAAGCCGAGTCCACCGCCGCGCAGATGCACGACGATTTTGTCTCCGTTGAGCACCTATTTCTGGCCCTGCTGACTTGCCCGGACCGGATGCTAAAGCAGCTGTTTTCCACCTACCAGCTGCAAAAGGAGGAGGTTCTGCAAGCCCTGCAGACCATCCGCGGCAACCAGCGCGTCACCAGTGACAACCCGGAGGACACCTACGAGGCCCTGGAAAAATTCGGCACAGACCTTGTCAAGCGGGCGAGAGAGAAGAAAATGGACCCGGTCATCGGCCGGGATGATGAGATCCGAAACGTCATCCGCATCCTCTCCCGAAAGACGAAGAATAACCCCGTCCTGATCGGCGAGCCCGGCGTCGGCAAAACGGCCATCGCCGAAGGGCTGGCCCAGCGGATCGTCAAAGGCGACGTACCGAAGAGCCTGCGGGATAAGACGATCTTCTCCCTGGACATGGGCGCACTGATCGCCGGTGCAAAGTACCGGGGCGAATTTGAAGAGCGGCTCAAGGCCGTGCTGGAGGAAGTGAAAAAGTCGGAAGGCCGGATCATTCTCTTCATTGATGAGCTGCACACCATCGTCGGTGCCGGCAAGACGGAAGGCTCCATGGACGCCGGCAACCTGCTCAAGCCGATGCTGGCCCGCGGCGAGCTGCACTGCATCGGCGCCACGACGCTGGACGAGTACCGCCAGTATATTGAAAAAGACCCGGCGCTGGAGCGCCGCTTCCAGACCGTTCTGGTCCAGGAGCCGACGGTGGAGGACACCATCGCCATCCTGCGTGGCTTGAAAGAGCGCTACGAAGTCTTCCACGGCGTCAAGATCACGGACCCGGCCATCATCGCCGCCGCAACCCTCTCCAACCGCTATATCACCGACCGTTTCCTGCCGGACAAAGCCATCGACCTCGTCGACGAGGCCTGCGCTATGATCCGAACTGAGATGGATTCCATGCCCACGGAGCTGGATGTCATCTCCCGGAAGATCATCCAGATGGAGATCGAAGAAGCCGCTCTGAAAAATCAGGACGACGAGCTCTCGAAGGCGCGTCTGCAGGAGCTGCAGAAGGAGCTGGCCGAGAGCCGCGACAGCTTCAACTCCATGAAGGCCAAATGGGAAAACGAGAAAAACGCCATCGGCCGCGTCCAGCAGCTGCGGGAGCAGATCGAAAAACTGAACGCCGAGATCGAACGCGCCGAGCAGGACTATGACCTGGAAAAGGCCGCCCGGCTGAAATACGGCGAGCTGCCCGAAGCCAAGCGGCAGCTGGCCGAGGAGGAGCAGCGCGCCCAGGACGCCAAAGAGAGCAGTCTGCTGCGGGATAAGGTCACCGATGAGGAGATCGCCCGCATCATTGAACGCTGGACAGGTATCCCTGTCGCGCGCCTGATGGAGGGCGAGCGGGATAAGCTGCTGCACCTGCAGGAGATCCTGCACCAGCGGGTCGTCGGCCAGGATCAAGCCGTCCAGGCCGTCAGCGAGGCCATCTGGCGCAGCCGCGCCGGGATCCACGACCCGAACCGCCCCATTGGCTCCTTCCTCTTCCTGGGTCCGACAGGCGTCGGCAAAACGGAGCTGGCCAAGACCCTGGCCCAGGCGCTGTTTGACGACGAGAAGAACATGGTCCGGATCGATATGTCCGAGTATATGGAGAAATACTCCGTCTCGCGGCTGATCGGCGCGCCCCCCGGCTATGTCGGTTACGAAGAGGGCGGCCAGCTGACGGAAGCCGTTCGGCGGAAGCCCTATAGCGTGATCCTCTTCGACGAGATCGAAAAGGCGCACCCGGATGTTTTCAACGTCCTGCTGCAAGTGCTTGACGACGGCCGGATCACAGATAGCCAGGGCCGCCTGGTGGATTTCAAGAATACCATCATCATCCTGACCTCCAACCTCGGCTCCCAGTTCCTGCTCGACGGCATCAACCCCGACGGCTCGATCTCGCAGGAGGCGACAGAACAGGTCCAGCAGCTGCTGCGCCGGTCCTTCCGCCCCGAGTTCCTGAACCGGCTCGACGAGATCGTCTTCTACAAGCCGCTGACGAAGGATAACATCGGCAAGATCATCGACCTGCAGATCCAAGCGCTAAACCAGCGCCTGGAAGACAAGCAGATGCACGTCACCGTCTCGGCAG
Source organism: uncultured Oscillospiraceae bacterium (assembly GCA_934615645.1). Lineage (GTDB taxonomy): Bacteria > Bacillota > Clostridia > Oscillospirales > Oscillospiraceae > SVMC01. The sequence goes on from CAKTTR010000029.1 coordinate 17,953, forward strand.
AGGCAAAGCAGTTTATCATCGACGCCGCCTACGACCCGCAGTACGGTGCCCGGCCGCTGCGCCGCTATGTGCAGCACACGGTCGAGACGCTCATTGCCCGCCGCATCATCGCAGGCGATATCCTGCCGGGCGCGCAGCTGCGCGTCAGCGTCCAAAACGGCGAGCTGGCCGTCGAAGCCGGATGATAACCTGCGCGTGTCAAAAGCACAAACGGACTGCCTCACATGGCGAGGCAGTCCGTTTCTTGTGGTTGTTTGATAAATTGGTCGTTGCAAAATGTCTCCCCCGGCTCCAGAATGACAAATTGCTCGTCCCACCGGCCGCTGACCAGCTTTTCCAGCAAAACGTTGCTGCCCGGGACATAGCCAAGCTTGCTGTGGATCATCTCCGCCTGGGCCTGGGCATCGGCAACATAGCCAGGCTCCCGGCAGTCGTAGACGCCGGTGTCAATGATATCCGCGTTGGTATAAGACCGGAAATACGCCCGGAACAGCCGCCCCGCCTTCTTTTCGCCGTATTGCGCCAGCATTCTGCCATAAATGGCGTGGATATTGAAGTACTCGTCGTTGTCCCGGAAGTACATATGCCCGCAGGATTTCAGATTGGGATACCAAGTATCGTCCGTATGCAGCAGCAAAGTGATGCAATCATCCACCCGGGGGACGACGATACGGCAATCGGCGCCGACGCCATCCAGCGCGCCGCCGCAAAATCCCATCGCCAGCAGGATCGTATCATACGCCTGCCCCAGGGGCGTCAGGACCCGCTTCATCTCCTGGCACATTTTCTTCGGCTCGACATGCAGCTTTCGGTCGATCTCCACCACGGGAAATTCCGTCCCCATTTTCTCCTGGGCTGCCTGCAGATGCAGCAGCATCGCGTCGCAGACGACGATCACCGTCTTCCCTTGCAGCGCCGTGTTTTGTTCCATAAGAATTCCTTCTTTCCGGCTGAATGATGATCCTGTGATGATCCTGTATTTCTAGTATCATAGCATAGTTTCTAAAACTGCGCAACTTCCTTCCCGCCCGCCACCAGGCCCCGGAACCGCAAAATTTTTCTTGCTTTTTGCCGCGCTGTATACTATAATATTTTTGTTATATGCCGGTGTGATGGAATTGGTAGACGTAGTGGACTCAAAATCCACCGCCAGCGATGGCGTGCCGGTTCGAGTCCGGCCACCGGCACCAGCACAAAAGCGCCCTTTACGGTACAGATCCCCGCCTTGCGGCGAGGCTTCTTTGCCCGACAGGGCGCTTCTTCGCTGCCAAATTGCAGGCACACTGTTTTTTACAATTTGGATTTTCCCTTTGCTGCTGTCTTTTTCTAAAACCCGCGATCATGTACATGGAAACGCGATTTTATTATTTGTGGCAGCGCAGATAGATAGACAGAACAGCCCCGCAGCATAGGCCCTATGCTACGGGGCTGCTTGTATTCTAGATACCGCTGCTGATATGGTCCGGCAGCGGGCCGGTTACTTTGTTTGCATCCGGTAGATGAAGCTTACGATCTGCGCTCTTGTGCAGTTCTGGTCGGGGGCAAATCTGCCGCCGCCAACACCGGCCGCCACGCCGTTTGCCGCTGCCCAAGCGACTGCATTTGCATAATAGGCCGACGCGCCGACGTCACTGAACACCGCACCGCTCTGCACAGCAGGGCTGCCAGCGTACCGGTACAGGAAGGAGACGATCTGCGCGCGGGTGCAGGTCGCATTTGGGCTGAAGGCCACCGCAGAGGTGCCGTAGGTGATGCCGTTTTCCATCGCCCACAGTACGGCGTCATAATAGTAATCGCCCGCTCTCACATCTGCAAAGGGCATCGTGCCGGTCTTAGGCGTCGGACGGCCTGCGATCCGCCACAGGAAGCTGACCGCCTGTGCCCGGGTGCAGCTGCCATCCGGGGTGAAGGTCGTGGCCGAGGTACCGCTGGTGACGCCCTCTCCGACTGCCCAGAGAACTGCTTCTTCATAATAGGCACCGGATGGGACATCTGTAAACGGAGTCGTCACCTGACGTACCACAGTAACGGTGATCGTACCGCTGGCGGACGCCCCGACATAGTTGCCCGTCCCCGCAAACACATAGGCGACGGAAAGCTGCGCACCGATGGCGCTCTGCCGCAGCAGGTCCTCGATCTGCGCTGTGGTTTTTTCCTGGCCGTCGACAGTATACGTTGTTGTGCCAGTCGCCGTTTCTCCGTTTACGCCGCCAAAGCTTGCCGCCTGGAAGGCGCCCTCCCCTGCGTAGACCGTCTGGGCCGTCTGCGTATGGTCCGTCACGCTCTGGCAGGGCGTGATATCCGCCGTCAGGCCCGTCAGATCAGGCTGGGCCAGCTGATACTTCCCGGCATCCGCGCCGGTCAGACGCAGCGTACCGGCGACCGTTACCGTTTTGCCCGCCCCAACATTTGGATCGTTAAACGACGCTTTAGCGTCGGAATAATCAATTCTGACATCGTCGCCCGGGTCGATCAGCCCGCGCAGACTGCCACCGGAGAGAGTCGCCGCCGTCGTGCCGTCATAGGTTTTGTTCTCCGCCTGAATCGTATCTGCCGCGACGGTAAGTTCCTGCGTTTTGAAATTCACCATCACATACACGACATCCCATTTGCTGACCAGAAATCCATACGATATACTGGCAGGCGCTCCATTGTAGGTCGCCGTCACAGTACGGTCAAAATAGTGGCCCGACGACGCCACAAGCCGGAGACTTAGGTTCCCGGAGTTTTGATAGAAGGAAGCACTTGTAATCACGCTGCCTTCCACAGAAAACGCTGTCAGATCGTCGGTCGCCAAGCTGCCGTCTGCCTGCAGCGCGGGACCGGTGATGGCAAGCTCCGTGACTGGCTGCGGGGTAACATCTCCCACGGTGTACCAGATATTGTATTCCTTGCGTTTTGCCGTATCGCCCACGCATTCGAACAGCGCGTAATTGCTTTCACTCCCATCCTTTTGCCGAAGGGAGAGGGTAAAGCCGTCGCTAAACCGGTAGTCATCCATATTGCGCAGCTGCAGGGTCGCGAGATATACCTTGCCATCCTCAAAGGTATCGACCGTTTTCAGCTGCTTGATCTGGGTCGTACTGCCGACATAGGGCACTTCATACCATCCCGCCGAGGCACTGGCACCCCGCAGCCGGACAACGCCCGTCTCCGGTGCAAATTCCCCCAGCTCCATGGGCTGGCCCGCCGCCGGATCGCTGCGGTAGACCGTGACGCCGTTCACGTGCGTCGCCGGGTCTGCCACCGGGTAGGTGCAGATCGGATCATACACCGCGCAGCTCCGGGTCACGGTGCAGGTCTTGCCATCCGGCGAGACAGTACAGGTCACGCCGCTGGTTCCATTAAAATCGCCAGTGACTGTCTCGGCAAAGCGAGCACCCTCACACGCCTGCAGCACCGCCATCACACGGTAGCTTTTTGCCTGATCGAAGGTCGTCTCCGCCGCAGTCAGGTCCCGGTAGCCACTGCCGCTTTCCCAGATCTGGAACGCTGCCGACTCCAGGGTATATGCGGCACGGGTATCATTTTTCCGGGCATAAAAATTCTCCGGCGTCTTGTTAATCGCATTGCCATCAATGGGCCAGGTCTTGCTCGCCACCTCCACATTGGTAATCGTGACGTCACCGAATGGCAGAAAGAGGCTCACACTGCCGACGCTCTGTTCTAAGACTCTCACGTTCTGTCCGTTGATTTTGGCCGAGGTCAGCGACTCCGCAAAGGCGTACCCTGCTTCCGTCTTCAGGTACAGCGTCACGCCGTAAACCTCTGTTTCAGCAATCGTATCGCTGTCAAATTCCCAATGGGAGCTGTCGCCCGCCTGGGTCCATTTACTGGCAGAGGCATAGTAGAGTGTATAGCCTACGCCTGGCTTTGCCTGTGCTTCGATCGCATCGGTCCAGGCGGATGTACTGATCCCGACGGTCGGCGCGGCGACCTCCGTCACCTCAATTGTCTGGATCGTGGTCGTTTTCGGGTCTCCCAGCCTGTACCAGGCATAGATATCTAAGTCGTCGCCGCGCTTTTGAGCGCTGGTCTGCGCCGCTCCTTCGATTTCCAGTGCAATATCATCGGCAAACACATAGCCAAAATCCGCAGCCAACGTGAGCTCCAGGCAGTACCAGCGGTCGGCATCAAAGGTATCCTCCCGGAACATCCATCTGATGGCTGTCGTGCTCCCGGCAGCGGCCACCTCTTTCCATTCATAGGACGCGATATAGTCATGTAAATCCGAAACTGTCACCGCAGCCCGCTCTACCGCCATGCCCGCCTGGGGAGCAGTCACCGCTGCATGGACGGATGTGAGCTGCACTGGCGCTGTATAGGCGGCCAATGCAGAGGCCGGCAGCAACGCTGCGCACAGGCACAGAGCAAGGAAACAAGCCAAAAGCCGTTTTCTCATATTGTTTTCCTCCCTTTTGTCGTTTCTACAGTTTTCCATGTATCTGGTTTTAGTTTATCGTATCCCCCAGGCGGCGGCAATGCCGATTTCCGACTTGGCAAGGGCGCATGGAATTTATAAAAGAAGAAACGAACAAGTTGCCGTCACAGCGCGGCAAAGATCGCGCCGCCGCGCTTTTTTATCCAGCCCAGCAGCAGCGCCGCTAGGACCAGCGTCAGCCCGGCGTAGCAGCCCAGATAGCTGGCCGCGCTCACCCGGGCTGCAACCAGGAAGTAGCCAGCCAGCAGCAGGCTATAGACAAAGCCGATCAGCATCGCCAGCATGACAGCGCCGCCCTGCTTGATGGGCGTGATCTCGCTGGTCCAGTGTAGGTTTGGCATCTTCAGTCCCAGTGTGAGGTTCACCAGCGCCATCATCGCTACATACAACAGCGGCACCACCACAAGCAGCAGCCGCTCCAGCGCCGTCATCGGGCATACGATCATGGCACAGATGGTACAGAACAGCGCTGGAATCGCCGTCATCAGCAGCTGCAAAGAGAGCTTGGCCCATAGTACCTGCCACGGTGTCACCGGCAGGGACCGGAGCATCCAGATGCTCTTCCCCTCCAGCGAGACCGACGGCGCCGCCATCAGGTTCATGGACGCCAGGAAGCACAGGAGCATACACAGCACCAACGTCGGCGTGCCGCGCGTGCCAGACAGAAGCGCATCCAAAAGCGAGACCAGAGCCTGCCCTTTAAACAGCAGCACAATGCCGCCCGCCACGAGCATCAAAATGCCCAGGCCGCAGTTGAGCATGTAGCTGGGGCTTGCGGTGAACCGGCCCAGCTCCTTTTGCAGCAGCGCCGTGCCGATGCTCCGTCGTTTGGCCTCCCGCTGCCGGTAGACCCGCTTTGCGGTATGCCCCGTGGCCGTTGCGATCTGCAAAAAGCTCCGGGCAAGCAACCGCCACAGCAGAATAAACAGCCCCAGCACAACGACCGTCACGATCAGCATCGCGATGCCATCCCCGGCGCCGACGCTGCCAAACAGATAGACAGGGTACGCCGACCCCTTGATTTGCGCACCATAGACCGCTGCGTTCTGCTGCAAATCGCCAATCACCGCCTGGGCCTTGAAATAGACAAAATAGTAAAGGCCAAAGAAAACCAGCGCAGCCAGCACAGTGAGGAAGCTCTTGTTTTTCAGCTTCACACTGATCTTCGCCACGACCCAGCCCAGGGCGCACGAA
>CAKTTR010000030.1 GCA_934615645.1 uncultured Oscillospiraceae bacterium
GGCGATCCTGGGCGACGACCAGAAGCTGATCGCGGATATCGTCACAGCGGCGCGGGAGCTGCAGCCGCGGTTTATCGCCATCGCCGGTTCCCCCATTCCGGCTCTGACTGGCTGTGACCTTCCGGCCATTGCGGCCAGCATCGAAGCCGAGACAGGCATCTGCACCTTCGGCTTTGCGACGACGGGGATGCAGTCCTATGTGACCGGGGCCGGAATGGCGCTGGCGGCGGTCGCCCGGCGGCTGACGAAGCCGGTGCCCCGGGCCAAAGTGCCGACGGTCAATCTCCTGGGGGCGACACCCTTGGATTTCCCGCTGCACGGGGCAATCCCGGATATGATCGCGTGGCTGCAGGACGCGGGCTACCGGGTGCAGAGCACCTGGGCCATGGGGTCGACGATGGAGGACCTGTGCGGCGCTGGGGCGGGGTGGGTGAACCTGGTCATTTCCAGCACCGGACTGCCTGCCGCGCAGGCGCTGCAGGAGAAATTCGGCACGCCCTATGTCGTCGGTACCCCAGCAGGGCAGGCGTTTGGGCGTGTCCTGCTGGAGCACCTGGCCTGCAGTGCCCACACGGGACGCAGCAGCGTGGCCTTTGCCGACTGCGAGCCCGATGGCGTTGGCATTATTCTAGGCGAAGCCGTCACGTCCCGTTCCCTGGCGGCGGCCATCGGCCTGGAGCGGGGCGCGGCGCCGCAGGTCCTCTGCCCGCTGGAGACGCCGCCTGGCCTGCTGTCGGGTGGCGATGCGGCAATGCGGGCGGAGTGTGACCTGGAGCAGCGCCTGCGCACTGCCGCCTGGGTCGCGGCGGACCCCTTATACCGGCCCATCGTTCCGGCGCAGACGCCGTTTTATGCCCTGCCCCATCCTGCTTTTTCCGGCAGGCTCTGGCGGGGGCAGATGGTAAATCTTGTAAAACACCTATAATGGATAAAGGAGAAGAAACGATGAAAAAAGGAATCGCACTGCTTTTGGCCCTGTGCCTGCTGCTGACGCTGGCCGCCTGCGGCGGCACAGCCGGTTCGGACGACCCGGCGGGCTCTGCCCCGACAGAGAACCAGCCCCAGACGTCGGGCCCGGCGACCATCACCGTCGTCGACCATGCCGATCATACCGTGACACTGCCAGCCGATGTCCAGCGTATCGCAGTCTGCGATATTTACCCGCTGCCGTCGGTCCTGACGATCTTCTTTGATTCTGCGGAAAAGATTGTCGGTATGGCGCCACCCAGCATGAGTGCGGCGAAAAACAGCCTGCTCTCTGAGCTCTACCCGGAGATATTGAATGCCGAGACGGGCTTTATTGACGGCAGCCAGATCAATATGGAGGAGCTGCTGAAGCTGGAGCCGGACGTCGTATTCTACAGCGCGTCGAACCCGGAGCAGGGCCGTCAGCTGACGGAAAACGGCTTCAACGCCGTGGCCATCTCCGTCAACAAATGGGGCTACAATGCCATTGAGACCCTCAACGAGTGGATCAAGCTCCTCTCTCAGATCTTCCCGGAGAACGACAAGGCTGAGACGGTCGCCCAGTATTCGGCGGATATTTATGACCTGGTCCAGTCCCGGGTGGCGGAGCTGCCGGAGGCGGAGCGGCGGAAGGTCTTCTTCCTGTTCCAGTATAACGAGACGCAGATCCTCACCTCCGGCGGCAGCTTCTTCGGCCAGTGGTGGGCCGATGCCACGGGTTGCGTGAATGTCGCGTCTGAGCTGGCGCAGGACAACTCCGTCCCTGTGACATTGGAGCAGGTCTACGCCTGGGACCCGGACCTCATTTTCGTGACGAATTTTACGACGGCCCAGCCCCAGGACCTCTATGACAATACTGTCGGCAGCTACGATTGGTCCGGCGTCAACGCAGTGCAGAACCGGCAGGCCTTTAAAATGCCGCTGGGGATGTATCGCAGCTATACCCCGGGCGTGGATACGCCGATCACGCTGCTCTGGCTGGCAAAATCTGCCTATCCCGCGCTGTTCGAAGATATTGATATCACGCAGCAGACTGTGGATTACTACAAGACGGTCTTCGGCGTTACGCTGACAGAGGCACAGGCGGAAGCAATCTTTACGCCGGTGGCCGACGCCGCAGGCGGCTTCTAAGCCAAAGCACTGAGTTTAGAGAGGGGAGGATATCTTATGAGCCTGAACGATACCCCCGCCGCCGGGCGGCTGCACATCGGTTTTTTCGGCCGCCGCAACGCGGGAAAATCCAGCTTGGTCAACGCTATCACTGGCCAGGATCTGGCCGTCGTCTCTGACGTGCGTGGCACGACGACGGACCCGGTCTCCAAGGCCATGGAGCTGCTGCCCCTGGGCCCCGTCCAGATTATCGACACGCCGGGCTTTGACGACGTGGGCGCGCTGGGCGCCCTGCGGGTGGAAAAGACCCGCCAGATTCTGCGTAAGACGGACCTCGCCGTTCTGGTGGCCGATGCAACGCAGCCCCTGCAGGCGGAGGATCGGCAGCTGTTGGCGCTGTTCCGGGAGCGGAAGATCCCGTACCTCATCGCCTATAATAAGTGCGACCTCCTGCCAGACTGCCCAATCCCGCGGGAGGGGGAGATCTATGTCAGTGCCCTGCGTGGGCTAAATATCACGCAGTGTAAGCAGCTGCTGGGCCAGTTTGCCCCGAAGGGAAAGCAAATTCGCCTTGTGGGCGACCTGATTTCCGGCGGCGATACCGTCGTTTTGGTGACGCCCATTGACGAATCTGCGCCAAAGGGGCGGATGATCCTGCCCCAGCAGCAGGCCATCCGGGATATTCTGGACGCTGGCGCTGTGGCGCTGGTGACGCAGCCGGACCAGCTGCCGGGGCTGCTTGCCGGGCTGCGCACGTCGCCGCGCCTGGTCATCACGGATAGCCAGGCGTTTGCCGAGGTGGCGGCGATGCTCCCGGCGGAGATGCCGCTGACGTCGTTCTCCATCCTTATGGCCCGCTACAAGGGCTATCTCTCCGGCGCAGTAGCCGGGGCCGCAGCACTGGACCGGCTACAGGACGGCGACCGGATCCTGATGGCTGAGGGGTGCACGCATCACCGCCAGTGCAACGACATTGGCACAGTAAAAATTCCAAACTGGCTGCGGCAGCACACAGGAAAGCGCCTGGAGATTGCCACCTGCTCCGGCGGGGATTTTCCCCAGGACCTGACGTCCTACGCCGCCATCATCCACTGCGGCGGCTGCATGCTCAACGACCGGGAGATCGCATTCCGGCAGCAGCAGGCGATGCAGCAGGGAGTACCGTTTACGAATTACGGCGTGACCGTGGCCAAGATGAAGGGCATTTTGGCGCGCAGCCTGGCGCCGCTGGCAGAAATCGGCGAATGCATATGATATGTATGACAAAAGACAGAAAAACCGTTGACAAAACCTGTTCCTTGTAGGATAATAGACAAAAGCCCCTGGCAGCGACCTGACCAGGGGCAATTTTTACCGGCGGACGGCCGGAATGCAAGGAAATGGAGTTAGGGCGATGAAACGGACAAATCCTGTATTACTGGCGCTGGCCATTATTTTGACCTCCTGCATTATCAAAACGCCGCTGACGGCAGTAGCCTCGCTGCTCGACCGCATCCAGGCGGCCTTGGGGCTGAGCAGCAGCGCAGCGGGTCTGCTGAACAGCTTGCCGCTGCTGGCGTTTGCCATTGTTTCGCTCTTTATCAGCCAGCTGGCCCAGCACTGCGGCGCGGGCCGGGTTTGCTTTGCTGGGATGGCATGCTCCGCTGTGGGCATTTTGTGCTGTGCTGCCCTGGGGAAAGCGGGGCTGTACGGCGGCATGATCTTAATCGGCATCAGTATTGCTGTGGGCAGCGTTTTGCTCCCGGCGGTCATCAAGGCGTATTTCCCAACGAAGATCGGCCCCATGACCAGCATATTCGCCACAGCGATGGCCGTTATGCCGGGGATCGCCGGTGGGGTCAGTGTACCATTGGCCAAGGCGGTCAGCTGGAATTTCTCGTTAGGCATCTGGGCCGTGGTTGCGTTGATTACAATGCTGCTTTGGCTGCCCAATCTTCGCTGCAGTATCGTAGCGGAGCAGAAAACCACCGGCAGTGCGGTGCGGCGCAGCGGCATCAGCTGGTGGATCACCCTGCACTGCGGCATTTCGGCGCTGCTGTTTTACAGCCTGCTCGCCTGGATGGCGACGATCGTCCAGTCCAAGGGGTTCGACGCCCAGACGGCGGGATTTTACAGCTCCCTGTTCGTGCTCATCGGTATCCCGGGCAACTTCCTGATCCCCATCCTGGCCAACCGGATGCGGCGGCAGTCGGCGCTGGGAATTTGCGTGGGCGCGCTGTATTTCAGCGGCATTCCGCTGCTGATTCTGGCCAGATCGTCGTTTGGCGTCCTCTGCGCGATGCTCCTGTGCGGCGTGGGGACGAGTACGGTGTTCAGCTTTGGTATCGCGTCGTTCTCCATCCACACGGAAAATGCTGCCGACGCGGCGGCCTTGTCCGGCATGGCCCAGAGCTTGGGCTATTTCCTGGGGGCAGTCGGGCCCTTTGCCCTGGGAAAGGTCTTTTCCCTGGCGAGCAACTGGACGGTCCCCTTGGCTATGCTGTTGGCTTTTTCCGGAATCGAAATCCTGGCGGGCTATATGGCAGGCCGCCCCATTGTAATCCCGGCGGCGAGCACACCGGCGGAGAAACTGTGATTAAAACGAAAAACTCGGCGCAGCGCACTTGTATCAGAGCGCTGCGCCGCTTTGTGGTTTTGTGGTGCAAAAAAGCCGCGCAGAGCTTGCGTTTGCAGGTGCAAATCAAGTCAAACGCAGTTTCGCAGGCGGCATGTACACCGCGGGAAACGATTCTCATCCAGCAGATATATGAAAAAAGACGAAAAATCAATTGACAACACACGCTTTTTACGTGATAATAGATAAAACCCCTGTCAGCGACCTGACCAGGGGAAATTTTTTACCGGCAGATGCTGGAATATAAGAAATGGGGTTAGACCGATGAAACGGACGAATCCGGTATTGCTGACGCTGGCCATTATTTTGACCTCCTGCATCATCAAAACGCCGCTGACGGCGGTGGCTTCGCTGCTCGACCGCATCCAAGCGGATCTGGGGCTGAGCAGCAGCGCAGCGGGTCTGCTGAACAGTCTGCCGCTGCTGGCGTTTGCCATTGTTTCGCTCTTTATCAGTCAGCTGGCTCAGCACTGCGGCGCGGGCCGGGTCTGTTTTGCTGGGATGGCATGCTCCGCTGTGGGCATTTTGTGCTGTGCTGCCCTGGGAAAAGCGGGGCTGTACGGCGGTATGATCTTGATCGGCATCAGCATTGCCGTGGGCAGCGTCCTGCTCCCGGCGGTCATCAAGGCATATTTCCCGACGAAGATCGGTCCCATGACCAGCATATTCGCCACAGCAATGCCTGTTATGCCGGGGATTGCTGGCGGCGTCAGTGTGCCGCTGGCCAAGGCGGTCAGCTGGAATTTCTCTTTGGGCATCTGGGCTGTGGTTGCACTGATTGCGATGCTGCTTTGGCTGCCCAATCTTCGCTGCAGTATCGTGGCGGAGCAGAAAACCACCGGCAGTGCGGTGCGGCGCAGCGGCATCAGCTGGTGGATTACCCTGCACTGCGGCATTTCGGCGCTGCTGTTTTACAGCCTGCTCGCCTGGGTGGCGACGATCGTCCAGTCCAAGGGGGTTGACGCCCAAACAGCGGGGTTTTACAGTTCCCTGTTTGTGCTCATCGGCATACCGGTCAGCTTTGTAATTCCCATCCTGGCCAACCGGATGCGGCGGCAGTCGGCACTGGGCATTTGCGTTGGCGTGCTGAATTTCAGCGGCGTTCTGCTGCTGATTCTGGCCAGATCGTCAGCCGGCGTCCTCTGTGCGATGCTCCTGTGCGGTGTGGGGAAGAGTGCGGTGTTGAGCTTCGGTATCGCGTCGTTCTCTATCCATACGGAAAATGCCGCCGATGCGGCAGAGTTGTCCGGCATGGCGCAGAGCCTGGGCTATTTTCTGGGGGCGGTCGGGCCCTTTGCCCTGGGGAAGACCTTTTCCCTGGCAAGCAACTGGACGGTCCCCTTGGCTATGCTGCTGGCTTTTTCCGGAATCGAAGTCCTAGCGGGCTATATGGCAGGCCGCCCCATCGTGATCCCGGTGGAAAAAGCACGGACAGAGAAACTGTGATTGCAATGAAAAACCCGGCACAGCGCACCCAAAAATAGTGTGCTGTGCCGGGCTTTGTTATGCCTCGGAGGCGGTCAGCAGAGCAGAAAATGCCTGCTGAAGTGTTTCTAAGTCCTGCGGCGTATAGTAGAAGTGGCCGGAATCCGGCAGGGTCCTGGTCTCCAGGTGCGGGCATTGGGCCAGGCACCGGGCAGAGGCCAGCGAGACCATTTCGTCGTGCTGGGAGAGATACGCCAGCCCTGGCGACGTGACCTGCGGGAGCACCTGCCGTGTCGCACGGATCTCGGCGAACAGCGCCAGATACCGGGGGACCCAGCCGAGGTAATGCAGCGGGTTCGGATCAGGCCCGATGCTGTAGCCCGCCAAGGCGGCCTGTGTCCAAGCGTCACCCGGGGAAATCTTGCCGCGGTAAATGCGGGTGACCGTCTGCAAGAGCCGGGGCTTCAGCTGCAGGCGCAACGGCACATTGAGCAGAAAAAGCCCTGCCACCGGGGACTGTGCGGCCTCCTGCAGCGCAAAGAGTGTCCCCATCGAGTGGGCGGCGAGGTAAACGTGCCGGTGGGCGGCTCGCAGGCGGGCCAGCGCCTGGTGGACCTGCTGCTTCCAGTCTGCCATCCGGGCGGCGGAAAAATCCCGGACGCTGCCGCCGTGCCCGGCCAACAGCAGTGCCTCAAAGGACCAGTTTTCCGGGATGCAGGGCAGCAGCGGGGCAAAATGATCCGGTGTGCCCAGAATCCCATGGATCAGCAGAACGGCGGCATTTGCGCCGGAGACGATGCGGCGCAGCGGCGCGTGGGGCATAAGGCAGACCTCCTCTCGGCGGCTTGTGGCGTGTGTTAAGCTCAGTTTAGCAGAAACGGACGAAAAAAGCCACTGTAATTCGAAAAAAACGCCAGCGCAGCCTGGGCTTGGCGGCGCTGGCGTTGAAATTGGCCTTCTAGGACGCTGGGCCGCCGGTTACCGGCGGCAGGTGTCCGCAGTTTCATCAAAGCGGACGCAGGGGGACGGCCCTTGGCCTTGCCCCGAGGGGAAGAAGGCCTCTGTGGGGAAGTCGATCTTGCCGAAGAGCTCGCAGGGGTCTTCGACGCAGCCGGGCTCGTCGCAGCAGGCCTTCTGCGGGATGCAGTAGCTGAGCTCCGGCAGCTGCAGCTGGGCGTCCCGCTCCAGGCGGATCGTGGAAAACTGTCCGATGGTCACCATCAGCCGTTTGCTCTCGCCGGTAAAGACCAGCTCAGAGTCAAAGCAGCTGGCGATGCAGCCGGGAATATCGCCGGTCGAGGGCTCGCAGCGGCAGCAGTCGCAAAGCTCCACGACCTTGGCCGAGAGGACCATCGGGTCCAGCACTTCCACGACAGCCTGCGGCACGTCCTCGGAAAGGAGTGTCTCTTTATCCAACTCACGCAGCCGGGTCTGGCTCGTAAATACCTTAGCGCAGCCGGTTCCGCCGTAAAGGATGACCCGCTTGCTGAAGACAGCCAGGCCGCACAGCGTCTCCGGCCGCGTCCCGCAGAGCATCGCGTCGCTGAGGACCCGGTAGAAGAAGGTGAGGTCCAGGCTGTAGCACCCGCGTTTATAGGGCGCGGGCTCCACATCGATGTAAACATGCAGCAGCTCCACGCTGCGGACCTTGACGCCGGTGCAGCGCTCCAGCGCCTGCTGGGAGGATTTTGTCAGATAGACTCGCAGATCTTCGATGCAGTCTTTGTCCAGACAGCTGTCCATGATCCGCTTGGTATGAATACACGCAGTCTCTTTGCCGGGGCATGGGGTGCAGCCGGCTTGCGCAGAATTCTTCTCAACCATTTCGTGGCCTCCTTAATTTTCTTAAAGCTTAAGCCGCTTTCACCCTATTTTATGCCGCAGAGCGGGGAATGTGAAACGTCCCGCAGTGGACAAACGGGGAAATCTGTGGTAAAATTTCCGCAAGACTATCTGATAGATTGCGGGGTACGGCTGTGAAAGTAGATGTAATGGGCGTGCAGTTTGATAATGTGACGATGCAGCAGGCGCTGGAGACGGCGCAGGCGCTCCTGGAGCGCCCCGGGGCGGATTACTGCGTGACGCCCAATGCGGAGATCGTCTATGAGGCGATGCATGACGCGGCCTTTGCCCAGCTCATCAATGGAGCGGCGCTGGTCCTACCGGATGGCGCGGGCGTCGTCAAGGCGGCCAGAATTTTGGGCACGCCCCTGCAGCAGAAAGTCGCGGGCATTGATTTTGCTGCGGCGCTGTTGGAGCTCCTCGCGGCCCAGGGCAAGCGGCTGTATCTGCTGGGTAGTAAGCCCGGCGTGGCGGAGGAAGCGGCGCGTAAGATGCAGGCGGCGCACCCGCAGCTGCAGATCTGCGGCACGGCGGATGGCTATTTTAAGCCGGAGGAGGAAGACGCCGTCGTGGAAAAGATCAACGCGTCGGCGGCGGATGTGCTGTTTGTCTGCCTGGGCGCGCCGAAGCAGGAGCGCTTTATGCAGCGCCATCAGGCGCAGCTGCAGGTCTCGTTTATGATCGGCCTGGGCGGCAGTCTGGATGGCTTTGCCGGAAACGTCCGCCGGGCGCCGGACTGGATGATCCGGCTGCAGCTGGAGTGGCTCTACCGGCTCTGTAAGGAGCCGAAGCGGCTGGGGCGGATGATGCGCCTGCCGAAGTTTTTGCTGGCGGTGTACCGCCGCCGTTTGTCTGGAGGCAGCCATGGGTAAACTGATCGTATTTGAGGGGACGGACGGGTCTGGAAAATCCACCCAGTTCTCCCTTTTGACCAAGCGCCTGGAGGCGCAGGGGCAGCCGTTTTTCCGTCTGGTCTTTCCCCAGTACCAGGAGGAATCCTCGGCGCTGATCCGGATGTACCTGGCCGGGGAATTTGGCGACCGGCCCGGCGATGTCAACGCCTACGCCGCCTCGACGTTTTACGCGGTGGACCGCTTCGCGTCCTACCGCAAGGTCTGGAAGCCCGTTTACGAAGCGGGGACACCGATCCTATCCGACCGGTACACGACGTCCAACGCCGTGCACCAGGGCGCGAAGCTGGAGCCCCCGGCGCGGGAGGCGTTTTTCCAGTGGCTCTATGAGATGGAATACGACCGGATGGAGCTGCCCCGGCCGGACCTGGTGATCTATCTGGATATGCCCACGGAGGTGACACGTCAGCTGATGCGAAAGCGGGAGCGGGAGACGAGCACCACGGCGGATATCCATGAAAAGGATTTTGCCTATCTGGCCCTTTGCCGCCAGACGGGGCTGGAGGCCGCTAACTACTATGGCTGGCGGGTCATCTCCTGCGCCCGGGACGGCGCGCCCCGCCCGATCAAAGAAATTCACGAGGAAATTTTTGCATTGGTACAGAACTGTTTGGAGGCATAGCATGGTCGCAATCTTATTAGGAGATGGGTTTGAGGAAATGGAGGCCCTGTGCCCCTGTGACTGCCTGCGCCGGGCTGGCGTGGAGGTCAAGCTGGCGGCCGTCGGCGCGGCGCTGCAGGTGACCGGTGCCCATGGCATCACCGTCACGGCGGATTGCCTGGTGGAGGCGCTGCCGGAGCAGCTGGAGCTGCTGATCCTGCCTGGCGGGATGGGCGGCGTGGCGGCGATCTCCGGAAGCCCCGCGGCGCTGGCCTGCATCGACCGGCAGCACCGGGCGGGGGAGTGGCTTGCCGCCATCTGCGCCGCGCCGACGGTCCTTGCGGCCCGGCATGTGACAGATGGCCGCCGGGCGACCTGTTACCCGGGCATGGAACCTGAGATGGGTGAGGCCCGGATGGACCCGGACGCGCCGGTCGTGCGCGACGGCAAGCTCATCACCTCGACCGCCGCGGGGACGGCAATGGAATTTTCACTGGCGCTTGTAGAAGCGCTGCGCGGCCCGCAGGCCGCGGACGCGCTGCGGGAGAGCCTGGTCTACCGGCGCCGCGGCGAGCAAAAGGAGTGACAACATGGCAGACGAAAAGCAGCGCGACGAACAGCAGAGCAGCCAGCAAGAGGGTCAGATGGACCAGCAGGAGCTGGATGCGTTGGTGGACGCCTATGCGCAAAAATACGGCAGCGATGTCGACCGGATGCTCCAGGACCTGCGCCAGGAGCTGGACAGCGACGAGCCGGACTACCCCCAGAGCACCCCGGAGACGGTCCAGCCCACGGAATTCCGCGACCAGGAATATCTGGATACCTTCGGCGATAACCTGCCCTCCGGCTTTGTCGCCGACGGCGCAGCGGACGAGACGCCGGACGATGACGCGATGGACAACATTCTGGAGGAGGAAGCCGAGGAACTGCAGATCCGGCGGCCCCGCCGCGCAAAGCGCGCCCGCAAGCCCAAAAAGCGCCGCAGCGCTGTGGTCGTGGCATTCAGCACAGTGATCTATATCGGGCTGCTGGCCAAATTTGCGTGGCTCTGCGCCGACGATGTCCTGGCTCTGACAAAGCCGGACGAGGTGGCGACGGTCACCATCGGGGAGAACGCGACGCTGGGGGAGATCACCGACGCGCTGCATGACGCGGACCTCATCAATTACCCCTGGCTTTTTAAAATTTACGGCAACTATGCCCATGTGGCCGACCGGGTCAAGCCGGGGACGTATGAATTGAACCGCCTGTATGACTATCACGCCATCGTCAACGGCCTTAGCTCCGGCGAGGCGCGGGAGACGGTCAAGGTCACGCTCATCGAGGGCTACAGCTGCAAGCAGATCTTCCAGCTTTTGGCGGACGCCGGCGTCTGCACGGTGGAGCAGCTGGAGCAGGCCGCAGGCAGCGGCGATTTCTCCGATTACTGGTTCGCGTCCGACCTGCCGAAGGACGGCGCAAACCGGCTTGAGGGCTATCTCTACCCGGATACCTACGAATTCTACACCCAGGCCGACGCCCAGGTGGTCCTTCGGAAGATCCTGGATAACTTCGACGCGAAGATCGACGAGACCCTCCGGGCCCAGGTGGAGCAGTCCGGCCACAGCCTGCATGAGATCATCACCGTGGCGTCTCTCATTGAAGAAGAGGCGGCCTCGGAGGGCGAGCGGGCAGATATCGCCTCGGTCATCTATAACCGCCTGGCGAGCCAGGAGCTGCCGTACCTGCAGCTGGACTCGACGGTCTACTACGCGGCGGATCTGATGGGCGAGAGCTTTGATACAAACCTTGACAATCCCTATAACACCTACCGTTACGAGGGCCTGCCCCCCGGACCCATCGACAACCCGGGCATGAATTCCATCCGGGCTGCCCTGGCCCCCAATGAGACGGACTATTACTACTTCGCTTACGGCACCGACGGCGTCAGCCACTTCTACCGTGACTTTGATAGCTTCTCGGCCTTCCTGAACAGCGACGAATACGCGGGGTAAGGCATGAGAAGAAAACCGGAAATTCTAGCCCCGGCAGGGGATATGGAGCGGCTGTATATGGCCGTCGATTACGGCGCGGATGCGGTCTATCTGGCGGGCACCAGCTTTGGGATGCGCTCCTTTGCGGGGAATTTCTCCCCGGAGGAGCTGCCCCAGGCTGTGGCCTACTGCCACGACCGCGGTGTGAAGGTCCATGTCACGGTCAATACCATGCCCCGCAACGCGGAGGCGGCCCGCCTGCCGGATTATCTCCAGCAGCTGGATGCGGCTGGGGTCGATGCGCTGATCCTGGCGGACCTCGGCGCGTTTATGCAAGCCGGGCGCTATGCGCCCCATTGCCAGCGCCATGTCTCGACCCAGTGCTCCATCGCCAATTACGAAGCGGCCCGGGCGTGGTATGACCTGGGCGCGCAGCGGGTCGTCCTGGCCAGAGAGCTGAGCCTGGCGGAGATCCGCGAGATCCGGGCCAAAACGCCGCCGGAGCTGGAGCTGGAGACCTTTGCCCACGGCGCGATGTGTGTCTCCTACTCCGGGCGCTGCCTGCTCTCCAATTATATGACAGGGCGGGATTCCAACCGGGGCGCCTGCGCCCAGCCCTGCCGCTACCAATACGCCCTGATGGAGGAAAAGCGCCCCGGTGAATACTTCCCCATTGAAGAGGACGAAAAGGGGACCTATATCCTCAACAGCCGGGACATGTGCATGATCGACCATCTGGACGATGTGATGGATGCCGGGATCGATTGCATCAAGCTGGAGGGACGGGCAAAATCCGCCTATTATGCCGCTTTGGTGACGGCGGCCTATCGCCATGTTCTCGACGATGTCGCCGCCGGCCGGCCCATCGACCAGCGCTGGCGCGACGAGGTGGAGAAGATCTCCCACCGGCACTATTCCACTGGCTTTTATTACGGCGCGCCGGGGCAGTACACGGAAAACTCCCGGTATATCCGGGAATACCAGGTCTGCGCCATCGTGCTAAGCTGCGATGCGGCAGGCTATGCGACCTGCTCGCTGCGCAATAAATTCACTGCCGGCGATACGCTGGAGCTCGTCGGCCCGGACCTGGCCGCGTTTTCCTTCCAGGCCCCGGAGATGACGGACGCCGCCGGCGCGCCCCTGCTGCAGCCTCGGCATCCGCAGATGGTCTTCCAAATCCAGCTGCCCCGCCCCGTGCCGCCCCGCTCCATGCTGCGGCGCCAGGTGGACCTGTCGGCAAAATAATTTTTGACAAGCTTCCAAGCCCGGCCCCTGTTTGGAGCCGGGCTTATTAGTTTGTTAAAAAAGCCTCGCAGAGTTTGCGCCGCGCACGGCGCAATTCCCCTCAAACGTGAGCCCAGCGCAGCGGGTCGTGTTTGAGCGCTTGTCAAAAATACTTTTTTGACAAGCGTTAAGGTCCGGCCCCTGTTTGGGGGCCGGGCTTGACTCTATTTGGAAAAATGGGTATAATATTCTTAATAATGGGAAAATAGCGAGTATTTCTGCAAAAATGTGAGGAAAACTATGGCAAAAAAGAAATCCTATGGCAATGAGAGCATTACCGCCCTGAAGGGGGCGGAGCGGGTGCGGCGGCGGCCTGGTGTCATCTTCGGCTCCGATGGGCTCGACGGCTGCCAGCATGCTGTCTTTGAGATCCTCTCCAACGCCATCGACGAAGCGCGGGAGGGCTACGGCAATCTCATCGTCGTGACAAGATTTGAAGACCGCTCCATCGAGATCGAAGACTTTGGCCGGGGCTGCCCGGTGGACTGGAACGAGGCCGAGCAGCGCTACAACTGGGAGCTGGTCTTCTGCGAAATGTACGCCGGCGGCAAATATCAGAACGACGTGGGCGATAACTACGAATACTCCCTGGGCCTGAACGGCCTGGGTACCTGCGCGACCCAGTACAGCGCCGAGTATTTTGACGCGGTCATCCGCCGCGACGGCTTTAAATACACGCTTCATTTTGAAAAAGGCGAGCTGGTCGGCAAAATGAAAAAGGAACCGGCGGACCGGAAAAAGACCGGCTCCTGCTTCCACTGGCGGCCGGACTTGGAGGTCTTTTCCGATATCGCCATCCCCGTTGAGTACTACCGGGAGACGCTCAAGCGCCAGGCCATCGCCAACCAGGGCATCACGTTCCGCTTCCGCAACCAGACAGGCAGCGGCTTCGAGACGACGGATTATTACTACGAAAACGGCATCCAGGATTACCTCAATGAACTCACCGAGGGCAAATCCTTCACGATGCCCCAGTACTGGCAGGCCGAGCGCAAGGGCCGCGACCGGGCGGATAAGCCGGAGTACAAGCTACGCATCACGGCGGCGCTGTGCTTTTCCAGGACGGTCAGCCGGGTGGAGTATTACCATAACTCCTCGTGGCTGGAATACGGCGGCGCGCCGGATAAGGCTGTCAAGAGCGCCTTTGTCTATGCTATCGACGCCTATCTCAAGCAGAACAACAAATACAACAAATCCGAGAGCAAGGTGACCTGGCCGGATATCGCTGATTGCCTTGTGCTTGTGACGAACTGCTTCTCCACCCAGGCGTCCTATGAGAACCAGACGAAAAAGGCCGTCACGAATAAGTTTATCCAGGAGGCCATGAACACGTTCTTCCGGGAGCAGCTGCATGTCTATTTCCTGGAAAACAGCGGCGAGGCCCAGAAGATCGCCGACCAGGTGCTGGTCAATAAGCGGGCCAGAGAGTCGGCGGAGAAGGCGAAGATCTCCGTCAAAAAGAAGCTCTCCGGCAGCATTGATATTGCAAACCGGGTGCAGAAATTCGTCGACTGCCGCAGCCGGGATACGGACAAGCGGGAGATCTATATCGTCGAGGGCGATTCCGCTTTGGGCTCGGTCAAGCTCTCCCGGGATGCGGAATTTCAGGGCATCATGCCCGTCCGGGGCAAGATCCTCAACTGCCTTAAGGCGGATTATGGCCGCATTTTTAAATCGGAGATCATCACAGATCTGATGAAGGTCCTGGGCTGCGGCGTCGAAGTCGAGGGGAAGAAAACGAAGGACCTGGCCTCCTTTGACCTTTCCAATCTGCGCTGGAACAAGGTCATTATCTGTACCGATGCCGATGTGGATGGCTTCCAGATCCGAACGCTGATTTTGACGATGATCTGGCGGCTCTGCCCGACGCTGATCCAGGCGGGCTATGTGTATATCGCCGAGTCGCCGCTGTTTGAGATCACCTGCAAGGACAAGACCTGGTTTGCCTATAATGAGCAGGAGAAGGTCGAGATCCTCAAAAAGCTGGAGGGCAAAAAGTACCAGCTGCAGCGCTCCAAGGGCCTGGGCGAGAACGACCCGGAGATGATGTGGATGACGACGATGAACCCGGCGACCCGCCGCCTCATCAAGGTCATGCCCGAGGACGCCGCCCGGACAGGCGAATACTTCGACCTGCTGCTGGGGGATAACCTGGCAGGGCGCAAAGAGCATATCGCGGAAAACGGCTACAAGTTCCTGGAACTGGCCGATCTATCATAAGGAGTCAGCATGGCAAGGAAAAAAGAACCCCAGGAAAAGCAGCACGCGGAGAACCCCAATGTCATGGGCCTGCACGCGGCGGTGGTGGAGCAGCCCATCTGCGATACGCTTGAGCGCAATTATATGCCCTATGCCATGAGCGTCATCGTCTCCCGCGCCATCCCGGAGATCGACGGCTTCAAGCCGTCGCACCGGAAGCTGCTGTATACGATGTATAAAATGGGCCTGCTGAACGGCGGGCGAACGAAATCGGCCAATATCGTCGGCGCGACGATGAAGCTGAATCCCCACGGCGACGCGGCGATCTACGATACAATGGTGCGCCTGGCCAAGGGCAATGAGGCGCTGCTGGCCCCGTTTATCGACTCCAAGGGCAACTTTGGCAAGGTCTACTCCCGGGATATGTCCTACGCTGCGCCCCGGTATACGGAGGCCAAGCTGGCGCCCATCTGCCAGGAGCTGTTCCGGGATATCGACCTGGACACGGTGGATATGGTCGATAATTACGACGCGACAATGAAGGAACCGGCCCTGCTGCCGACGACGTTCCCCAATGTCCTGGTCTCCAGCAACACCGGCATCGCCGTGGGCATGGCCAGCAATATCTGCGGCTTTAATTTGCAGGAGGTCTGCAATACGGCCATCGCCTGGATGCAGGACCCGTCCTGCGACTTGCTGGAGACGCTCCCGGCCCCGGATTTTACCACCGGCGGCGAGATCCTCTACGACCCCCGGGAGATGGCGGAGATCTACCGCACCGGCCGCGGCTCGTTCAAGATCCGCGCCCGCTGGCGCTATAAAAAGCAGGGCAATCTCATTGAGATCTATGAGATCCCCTATACGACGACGACGGAAGCCATTATGGACAAGGTCGAGGACCTGGTCAAGCAGGGTAAGATCCGCGAGATCAGCGATATGCGCGACGAGACGGACCTCTCCGGCATGAAGCTGACCATCGACCTCAAGCGCGGCGTCGATCCGGAGAAGCTGATGCAGAAGCTCATGCGGTCGACTCCGCTATGCGACAGCTACGGCTGCAATTTCAATATCCTCATCGCTGGAATGCCCCGGGTCCTGGGCATCCGGGAAATTCTGGAGGAGTGGACGGCCTGGCGCTGCGAGTGCGTCCGCCGCAGGATCTATTTCCAGCTGCAAAAGAAGCAGGAGAAGCTGCATCTGCTGCAGGGCCTGCAAAAGATCCTGCTGGATATCGACAAGGCCATCGCCATCATCCGGCAGACGGAGTCGGATGCGGAAGTTGTGCCGAATCTGATGATCGGCTTTGGCATCGACCAGATCCAGGCCGAATACGTCGCAGAGATCAAGCTGCGGAATATCAACAAAGAATATATCCTCAAGCATACGCAGCAGATCGGCGAGTTGGAGCGCCAGATCGCCGATCTGGAGGCGACGCTCAAGAGCGAGCGCCGGGTTCGCCGGGTCATTATGGACGAACTGCGCCAGGTGGCAAAGAAATACGGCCAGCCCCGGCGGACGGGCCTGGTCGCGCCGGAGGTGGAAGAAATTGCCGAGCCGGAGGACGAGACGCCGGATTACCCTGTGCACCTGTTCGTCTCCCGGGAAGGGTATCTGAAAAAGATCACGCCCCAGTCCCTGCGGATGTCCGGCCAGCAGCGCTTTAAAGAGGGCGACAGCCTGGCCTTTACCTGCCAATGCACGAACCGGACGCAGCTTCTGGTCTTTACGGACCGCCAGCAGGTCTATAAGGCGCGGCTTGCCGAGTTTAAAGAGACCAAAGCCAGCGAACTGGGGGATTTCCTTGCCTCAAAGCTGGAGATGGAGCCCGGGGAGCAGACCGTCGCCGTCTGCCTGCCGGAGGATTACCGGGGCTTTGTGCTGTTTGCCTTTGCCAACGGCAAGGTGGCCAAGGTCGACTTGGCGGCGTACGATACCAAATCGAACCGCCGCCGCCTGACCGGCGCTTACAGCGATAAAGCGCCCCTGGTCGGGGTGCAGCTGCTGCGGGAGGAGACGGAGATCGTCCTGCAGGCGTCCGATGGCCGGGCCCTGCTGTTCTCCACGGCCCAGCTGGCGCTGAAGGCGACCCGGTCGACCCAGGGTGTCGCGGTCATGAGTCTGAAGAAGAAAGCGACGCTGGCGCGGATGCAGCTGGCGTCTGCCAGCGGCCTGGGCAACCAGACCCGCTACCGGGCCAAGACGATCCCGGCAGCCGGCAGCCTGCTCCGCCCGGAGGATATCGGCCAGGAGCAGATCAGCCTGGAGCTGTGAGAAGGCTCAGAGAGAATTTTTGCGCGGAAGGGGGGAGCGCCATGCGGCGGGCCTGTTTGCTGCTGCTTTTGCTGTGCCTGGTGGCGCTGCCCGGGTGCGTGCCGGAGAGCTATCTGCTTGTCACGCCCCATAACAGCCAGCGGGGCGAGAACAGCGATGTCATCACCGTGGAAAACTATGCGGCTATGCGCAGCAACCTCGTCCAGCAGGTGGACCGGCATGCCGAGCAGGTCAGCATGGTGACCTATTCCTATGCCGGGGATGTGGAGCAGGACCTGCAGCGGGCGCTGGCGTATATTCAGTCCAGCTATCCCATGGGGGCCTACGCCCTGGAGGATGCGACGTATGAGATCGTTCAGGTGGCGTCGTTCTATCAGCTGCAGCTGCAGCTGACCTATTCCCACAGCGCCTGGGAGATGGAGCAGATCACCCAGGTGCGGATGGAAAACCTGGGAAATACGATCGGCGCGGCCATCACCGCCGGGCGCGGGCGGCAGACGCTGATGATCTCCGGCTTTTCCAATGTGGACTTCGCGGCGCTGTGCCGCAGTTATTTGATGGAGCATCCGGACCAGGTGCTGCAGCTGCCCCAGGTCAGCTGGACGTGCTGGCCGGAGACGGGCAGCGTCCGGGTTGTGGAGCTGCACTATGCCTATCCGGTTGCCGCCGCGCAGCTGCGGCAGATGCGCAGCCAGGTCGAGGCGCAGTTCCAAGCCGCGGCGGCCTTAGCAGGCAGCAGCGAGCAGGAGACGGCAGCGCTGCTCTACCAATTCCTGCAGGCCCAGTATACCGGCGCGCAGCAGGACCCGCAGACGCCGGCCTACAGCGTCCTGTGCCAGGGGCAGGGGGATGCGGCGAGCTTTGCGGCGGTCTACCGTCTGCTCTGCCAGCAGGCGGGGCTCAGCTGTCTGCTGGTCGAGGGGGAGAAAAACGGCGCGGTATACACCTGGAATATCCTGCAGCTGGACGGCGTGTATTACCACGCTGATCTGCTTGGCGCGCTCCAAGCCGGGCTTACGCAGCTGCCGCTGCGGGGTGACGCTGCCATGACAGGCTACAGCTGGGACAGCGAGGGCTACCCCGCCTGCCCGCAGGATGCGCCCTGAATAGAAGAAAAAAGAATAGGCCCGTGCAGACGATCAAAGTCTGCACGGGCCTTGTAGCTTTTTATGCGTCCTGCCGTGTGGGGCGGAGGAAGCCGAGATAGACGGTCATGGCGGCGATGGTCCAGAAAATGGCCATCATATACGGCTCTTCGAAGATGTTTTCAAAGTAGCAGTGCACCAGCACACCGGCCATGCCGGAGAGCATCCCGGCGCACATGGGCGCCATGCGGGATTTGGATTGCCGCGTCCGGAACCAGGAGCGCAGCCCTGCCCAGAGGACGCCGAGCATCATAAAGGCAAAGCTGATGAGCCCGACGAAGCCGTTTTCCGAGAGAATTTTCACATAGTAGTTATCCGTGTAAAAATACTCCATCACCGGGTTCGTCTTATTCTGCATGGCGATGGCGCCGCCGAAGCGGCCAAAGCCCATGCCGAGGACCGGGTTCGCGTCGTAAAGATAGCCGATGGCTTTCTGCCAGCGGACAGCGCGGCCGCCGCGGTTTGTCGAAGCGGCGAAGGCGTCGGTAAACAGATAGCCGATGCGGCTCTGAACGAAGGGCAGAAACATTGCCAGGCAGCCACCAGCGGCCATCACGGCCAGCAGCCGCAGATCGACCAGCACGGCGAAGATCAGGATCGCGACGACCAACGCAATCCAAGCGCCCCGGGACATTGTCAGCAGGCAGCTCAGGCACATGACCAGCGTGCAGCCCCAGGAAAGGAGCTTCAGGCGCAGGTCCCGGCAGGCGTAGGCGAGCCCGGCGGCCATGGGCGCGAAGAGGACCATAAAGTCCCCCATGATATTGCAGCTGCTGAAAATGGAATAGACCCGCGTCCGGACAGAAGCCTCGGATTGGTCGACCCAGTTGGCGGGGATCGGTGCGCCGACGATATACTGATAGATCCCGTGCAGCCCGATGACCGACGCGATGGCGACCATCGTCAGATACAGCTGCTTGCAGTCGCGGTCATTGCGCAGCAGGCGGGTGACGACGAAGAACCAGAGAATATACTGCACCGTCGCCCGGTAGCCGGAGATATTGATTGCCGGGACGGAGAGATCCAGCAGCAAAAGTCCCGTGCAGACGGCCAGGAAGAAGACGACCGGCAGGTCCAGCGGCGTGTCATAGACCGGCAGCCGCAGCTGGGCCGTCTTGCGCTGGTAAAGCAGATAGACCAGACACAGTAGCAGCAGCGCCTCGTCCCAGAACGAGGAGAGCACCGGGATGGAGAAAACGTCCCGCAGCAGGTAGTCCCAAATGACATACCCGCCGATGGCAAACAGCAGCAGCCCACCTGCACCGCCGGCAAACAGCCAGCCCAGCAGGCGGCTCTCCCGCCCGGCTCGCAGGATCGCCTGGCAGATATGGTAGAAGATGCTCTCGTGCATCCTGCCTGCCAGGCGGCCGCTGTGGTGCTCCATGCGGGCGCTTAGCCGCGCCAGAAGCGCGTGGGCCCGGCTGGATACACAGGCTGCCGGTTTTCCCAGAATACGCGACAGCTGCGCGCAGCACCAGGAATCCCGCCAGGCAGCGCCGATGGCCTGCAGCACAAAGCAGCACAGGCTTGCCAGATACAGCGCCCGCAGCCGCGCAGCAAAACGCTGCAGCGCTGTGGGATGCAGGGCATTATTCATTGACGACCTCCATCGCGGTGACGTAGCCGTTTACCTCGAAGCTCTTGGTCTTCATAATGTAGCTCTTGCCAATGCGCAGCTGCTGGGAGCCGAGCTGGTAGGCCTTGTCCTTTGTGGCGGTGTCGCGGTCGAAATAACCCTCGGCGACAAAGGTCACAACGCAGGTGTCCGGGTTGGTGAAGTTGAAGTGCATACCGTCGTCGCCGGTGATGTCATACTGGCTGTCGCGGACTGTGCAGCTGGTGATATAAGCGGCCAGGTCCTGGTCACCGTTGAAGAGCTGCAGATCGTCAGATGCGGCGATCTTCTCAGCGGCGTCCTTCAAAACGCCGGTGCAGACGACGGTGAAGCGCATATGGGGCGATTCGTCAAAATGCTGGATGGCATCCTGGGCGGCGGCCTCCTCGTTGGCAGAGGTCGAGGCGCTGGTCAGCTTCCAGACTGCCCCGGCGACGAGTGCAACGACGAGCACGAGAATGATGACGTCGACGTTATTAAACCGCTTCGGGGCGCGTTCGTTCGATTGGGTTTGTTTCATAGGTACCTCCTGAAAAAGTTTGCGGAAAAAATTGATTATCCCGACAAATTATATTATAATAGCACAACGGCAGCGCTTTGCGGCCGGAATTGCCTATAACTTTTGCTATTGTAGCTGATTTCGGGAAAATTCTCAAGAGGAAAGTGAAAAACGGAGTGAAATCTCTATGAAAATTATACATCTGATTTCCGGCGGCGACGTCGGCGGGGCGAAGACGCATGTGCATTCGCTGCTTTGCGGCCTGGCAAAGACGGAGGAGGTCCAGCTGGTCTGCTTTATGGACGGCCCCTTCGCCGAAGAGGCGCGGCAGCTGAAGATCCCGACGAAGATCGTCAAATCCCGCAGCCTGCGGGCCGATTGCCGGGCGCTGGAGGTGCTGATCCGCCAGGGCGGCTATGAGATCATCCATTGTCACGGCTCCCGGGCGAATATGATGGGCGCGCTGCTGCGCCGTCATCTGCAGATCCCGGTGGTGACGACGGTCCACAGTGACTACCGCCTGGATTACCTGGGCAGGCCCCTGCACCGGGTGACCTTCGGGACGATCAACAAGATCGCCCTGCGGTTTTTGGATTATTATATCGGCGTTTCCGATTCCATGGCCCGGCTGCTGATCAGCCGCGGTTTTGACCCGAAGCGGATGTTCTCCATCTACAACGGCGTCGATTTTACCCCGGTCACGCCGCCGCTGGACCGGGCGGCCTTTTTTGAGAGAATTGGCCTGCAGGCGGAGCGCGACAGCGTCGTGTTTGGCATCGCGGCCAGAATTTCGCCGGTCAAGGATATGACAACGCTGGTGCGCGCCTTTGGGCAGGCGGTGCGGCAGTGCCCGTCTATCCGCCTGGTCATCGCCGGGGACGGCGAGCAGGCGGCGGAGATCCGGGCGCTGGCAGCCGCGTGCTGCCCGGCGGGCACGGTCTGCTTTGCTGGTTGGCTGACGGATACGGACAGCTTCTACAACGCCATCGACGTCAACGTGCTGACCTCCCTTTCCGAGACCTTCCCCTACGCCCTGACAGAGGGCGCACGGATGCACTGCGCGACGATCGCCTCCCGGGTCGGCGGCGTGCCGGACCTGATCGAGGACGGCGTCCAGGGCCTGCTCTTTACCGCCCGGGATGTTGCCGCGCTGGCGGCCCATATGCAGACCATGGCCTGCGACGAAGCGGCGCGGCTGCGGATGCAGGAGGCGCTTTATGAAAAGGCCAAGCGCCAATTCTCCGTCGAGGCGACGGTGGCGCGGCAGCGGGAAATTTATCAGAAGATCCTGCGCCTGACAGCGCGGCGGCAGCAGGGGCGCGACGGCGTCCTGATCTGCGGCGCGTATGGCCGGGGCAACGCCGGGGACGATGCAATTTTGCAGGCGATCCTGGATCAGTTGCGTCATGTGGACCCGGACATTCCCATCGACGTGCTCTCCCGGCGGCCGAAGCAGACCAAGCTGCGCTACCGGGTTGGCGCATGCCATATCTTTAATTTCTTCGCATTTCGGCAAATTATGCGAAAAACAAAGCTGTATATCTCCGGCGGCGGGACTCTGATGCAGAACGCGACGAGCAACCGCTCCCTGCGGTATTATCTAATGAGCATCCGCATGGCCCACGCAGCGGGGAACAAGGTCATGCTCTACGGCTGCGGCATCGGGCCGATCCAAGGCGCCTCAAGCCGCCGCCGGACTGCCCGGGTGCTGGACCGCTGCGCAGACCTCATCACCCTGCGGGACGATAAATGCGGCCAGGAGCTGGCGGCCATTGGCGTCAGCAAGCCGGAATGGCATATCACAGCCGACCCGGCGCTGCTCATCGACCAGGCGCCGGCGGAGGCGCTGCAGGGGCTCTATGCCCAGCTGGGCCTGGAGGAGGGGCGGCACTATGCGATGTTCGTGCTGCGCCCCTGGCAGAATTTCAGCGCCCATGTGCAGGACTTTGCCCAGGCGGCCCAGTGGCTTTACGATACGCAGGGGCTTGTCCCGGTGTTTTTCGCCATGGAACCGGCGCGGGACCTGCGGGCGATGGATCAGGTCATCGCTCAGCTGCACTGCCCGAGCCTGCGGCTGTGCCCGCCGGATACGGACGCGAAGATGATCGGCCTGTTCCGCCGGATGGATATTGTGATCTCCATGCGGCTGCATGCGCTGGTGTTTGCCGCCGGGCAGGGCGTGCCGCTGCTGGGCATCGTCTATGACCCGAAGGTGGACGGCTTCCTGGAGTACCTGGGGCAGCGGAATTATCTCGCGCTGCAGCAGGTCAGCCCGGCCGCCCTGCGGGAGGCCATTGCAGGGACGCTGCGCAGCGGCGTGCCAGATCAGGCGTCTGTCGCCCGGCTGCAGCAGCTGGCGGCGGAAAATGAGAAATACCTTAGAAAGGTTTTGCAGGAATTATGAAACAGATCGTGTGCCTTGCCACGTCACCGTGGTACCCGATTCCCACCAGAAAGCAGCAGGTCATGAGCCGCATCCCGGATGCGCAGATCTTATATTTTGACCCGTCTGTGACGTATCTTGCCCCCCTGCGGGACCGGGAGGCGAAGAAAAAGCTCAAGGCCTACCGCGCCCCGGCGCTGACACCGCAGGAGAATATCCATGTCTACAGCCTGCCGCCGGTCCTGCCGTTTTTCTATCGCTTCCGGTGGATCAACCGCTGGAATCAGAAGAAGATCGCCCGGTTCATCCGCAAGAAAATGCAGCAGCACGGGATCTATGACCCGGTCCTGTGGGTGTATTCGCCGGTCTGCTGCGACCTGGTGCGGGAGGTCCCCCACAGCGCCCTGGTCTATGACTGCGTGGACCGGCATTCGGCCTACGGCGGGCAGATGGACCCGGCGCTGGTGGACCGCATGGAGTTGGAGCTGGCAGGCGCAGCAGATCAGGTCTTTGCCACGGCCCAGAGCCTGTGCGAGCGTTTGCAGGCGGCAAATCCCGGCAGCGTGTTTATCCCCAACGGGGCCAATTACGAGCGCTTTGCCCAGGCGGCCCAGCCTCAGCCGGTGCCCCGG
>CAKTTR010000031.1 GCA_934615645.1 uncultured Oscillospiraceae bacterium
GCAGCGCCAGCCCGGCGCCGTCCGGTCCGCTGCACGCAAAACCGCGGTGCGCTCCCCACTTTGGAGACCGCACCGTGTTTTTTGCCGTTTTGTCATACGACCCGGCAATGTTTTCTTTTTGTTTTTGATTTGTTCATAGCTTATTCAAATTTATCCCGTATGCTGTAACTGTAAACAACAAAGCCGCAGCTTGAGCCACTGCGATCTACGTTTACAAGTCCACGTTTTTTCCATAAAAAATTCTCTCTTTTCTCTTATCTCTTTTCCAAAAGCAAGGCCCCGCCAGTTCTCTGGCGGGGTTTTGCGCTGCCCAAATCAAAACCACCGGCCGTGCCGGTGGTTTTGATTATTTTTCATACGTGAATTCGTAGTCCTCCAAGCTGACGGTATCGCCATCCTGGATCCCCATGGCTTCCAGGCGCTCAAACAGGCCGCATTTGCGCAGCTGCCGGTCAAAATACATCCGGGATTCATAATCCGTGAAATTGACATCGTTCACCAGCCGCACCAGCCACTTGCCTGTGACCAGCCAGTAATCGCCGTACTGCTCGATCTTGAGCTCTTCCGCATCGCCCGCTTCCTGCAGCGGCTTAACATACTCCGGCTCATAGATCGTCACCGGCGGCAAATGCCGCAGGCGCTCGGCGATGATCTGCATCAGCTGCTTTGTCCCCTGGGTCGTGGCGGCAGAGATTTCAAAAAACTCGTAGCCCTGCCCGGTGACATAGCTGCGCAGCCGCTCCAGCGGCGCAGTATCGCCGCCCAGCAGATCGCATTTATTGGCAGCCACCAGCATCGGCCGCTGGGCCAGCTCCGGCGAATACTCCCGCAGCTCGGCGTTGATCTTCTCGAAATCCTCCACCGGGTCCCGGCCCTCGCAGCCGGAGACGTCCACGATGTGGACCATCAAACGGCAGCGGTCAATATGCCGCAGGAAATCATGCCCCAGGCCCGCGCCTTCCGCCGCCCCTTCAATGATGCCGGGGATGTCCGCCATCACAAAGGAGACGCCCTCCTCGACATAGATGACGCCCAGGTTGGGATACAGCGTCGTAAAATGGTAGTTGGCGATCTTCGGCCGGGCGTTGGAGGTCACGGAGAGCAGCGTCGATTTCCCCACGTTCGGGAAGCCGACCAGGCCGACATCGGCCAGCAGCTTGAGCTCCAGAATGACCTCGTGCTCCTCGCCGGGGCCGCCGGATTTTGCAAAGCGGGGAGCCTGCCGGGTCGGGGTGGCAAAATGCTTATTGCCCCAGCCGCCGCGGCCGCCCTTGCAGAGGATGAAATCCTCCGAATCCGACATATCCTTGATGATCTCCCCCGTCGCCGCGTCCCGGACGACAGTGCCCCGGGGCACCTGGATCACCAGATTTTCACCGCGCTTGCCGTGGCAGCGGGCGCCCTGCCCGTCCTGCCCGTTGGGCGCGGTATATTTCCGCTTATAGCGGAAGTCCATCAGTGTGGAAAGATTGTCGTTCACCCGGAGGACGACATTGCCGCCATGGCCGCCGTCGCCGCCGTCGGGCCCGCCGGCCGCGACATATTTCTCCCGGTGGAACGCCACGGCGCCGTTGCCGCCGTTGCCGGCCTTCACACTGATCTTCACCTTATCAACAAACATCGTTTCAAGCCTCCCCGGCCCGGGACCGCGCTGCCGCGGCCTGCGGATCCCGCGCCTGCCAAATCAGAAAAAAGAGCTGATGCAGCTTCTGCAACAGCTCTTCTCTCATGCCATTACTGTTCTTCGTAAACAGAGCACATCTTGCGATCCTTGCCCATCCGCTCAAAACGGACCTTGCCGTTTACCAGTGCGAACAGGGTGTCGTCACTGCCGATCCCGACGTTCTTGCCGGGATGGATATGCGTGCCTCTCTGGCGAACCAGGATGTTGCCAGCCAGAACAAACTGCCCATCTGCACGCTTTACGCCCAAACGCTTGGACTCGGAGTCACGGCCGTTTCTCGTGGAGCCGCCGCCCTTTTTGTGTGCAAAGAACTGTAAGCTAATGTTGAGCATTCGTTACACCTCCATAACAACTTCTAAATAATCAGGATATTGCTCCCGCCAATGCATCAGCGTCAGCATCATGCCAGTGAGGACGGCTTGTACCGCCTCCTCCTGCTCATACGTTGCGGGAAGGGTCAAGGTGATCCGGGCCTCGTCCTCCTGGACGCGCACCTTTACACGGACGCCCAGCACATCGGTGATGGTCGTCTCAGCAAAGGTCACGGCTGTCGAAACTGCGGCGCAGACGATATCCGCGCCCGCCTCGGCATAGCCGCTGTGGCCCTGGCAACAAAATCCGGTGATCTTATCGCCTTCGCTGAAAAATTCTACCCGTGTCATACCTTACACAGAGATCTTTTCAATCTGCACCTTGGTGTACGGCTGTCTGTGGCCGCGCATGGACTTGCTGTCCTTCTTGGGGCGGTACTTGAAGACCTTGATCTTCTTGCCCTTGCCGTTCTTCAGGACCTTAGCTTCCACAGCTGCGCCAGCGACGACGGGGGTCCCAAACTTGGAATTTTCACCATCGACGACTGCCAGTACCTGATCGAAGGTTACGGTTGCGTCAGCTTCCGCGTTCAGCTTTTCGATGTAGACGACATCGCCTTCCTTCACGCTGTACTGCTTACCACCTGTAACAATAACTGCCTGCATGATTTGCACCTACCTTTTTTGTAGTCTCGCTCTGAGGGTGCGGCAAACGCCGGCTTCAACCCATTCGATGCGGCTTGTATAGAGTATCATGCCCGGTGTCAAATGTCAACGGAAATTTCTGGATTTTTAGGAATTTTCTCCCTCCAGTGGGGTTTCCAGGACCATCTGGTCATAGGGCATCTTCGAAAAGCCCGCCCGGGCATACATGGCCTTCACCCGGTCGTGCGACGGCACGACCTCCAAGCGGAACCGGGCCACCTGCGGCTCCCACTCCTGCCGGAGCCACTGCAAAAATGCCGTGCCGATGCCCCGGCCCCGGAACGCCGGGTCGAGATAGAATTCATCGAGCCAAACAGCCATGCCGCCCGCCTCCTGGGCGTACATTTTCGCCAGCAGGGCATACCCCGCCGGGGCGCCGTTCTCCTCGAGAATATAGCAGATCAGATAGTCGTCCCCGCGGCAGATCTCCGCAAAGGCCCGCTGAATATATTCTGCCGGGATGGGGTGATCCACCCCGTCGGACGCGTAAAAATCATGGACAAACCGCGCATACAGCTCGCCCTCCTGGGGCTGGATGCGCCGGAAATGCAACGTGCTGCTCATGTGCTTTCCTTTCTCGCCTTTATTCCGCCGCGCGGAAGAGGCTGATATACTGGGCCAGGATCGTCGCCGCTTCAGCGCGGGTGGCATTGGCCAGGGGGTGCAGGTAGCCATTCGGCGTGCCGGAGATGATCTTCTGCGCCACCGCCCACTGCAGGGCCGGGTAAGCCCAGCCGGAGACCTGGCTCACATCGTTAAACACCGCCAGATCGCTGCCGCCGCCCGCCTGGGCCCGGCCTTCAAAGACCGCAAAGCGGTACAGGAAGGCCGCAAACTGCTCTCGGGTGATCTTGTCATTGGGGCGGAACGTGCCATTTTCATAGCCTGCCGCCAGGCCATAGGTCTGGGCCCAGCCCACGGCGTTTGTATACCAGGTCCCCGCGGGGACGTCGGTAAAGGTCGTCGGATAGGTGCTCGTATCCTGGCTCAGACGGTACAGGACCGTCACCACCATGGCCCGGGTCATCGGCTCTGCCGGGCCAAAGCTCGTCTCGGAGACGCCCGCCATGACTCCGGCCTGGCAGATGGAAGTCACGTAGGAATAATACCAGGCATCCGGCGTCACGTCCGTGAAGCTCCCGGTGATCTGATAATTTTTATAGTGATACAGGCTGATGCCATCGCTGATCAGGCTGAGATCCTCCCAGGAGAATTCATTGACGCTGCAGGTCAGATCGTTGCGCCAATTGCAGTGGAGGACCTTGAGGCCCGTCGTATTGGCCTCCAGGACGATCATGCTATGGCCATAGCTGCGGTCCCGACGGCGCATCTGGATATAGTCCCCGGGGCACGCCTGCTCCAGCAGCGGCTGCACCGCCGACGCGTCCAGCGCCGCGTAGCCGGGCTCGACCCGCCCGACCTCCTTCGTACTGCCGCTGACGGACTCCATATAGTAATAGACCCCCGCCGGGTAAATGCCAATCGTCCCCACATGGAACAGGGCGTCATAGATCATATCGGCAAAGCCCTTGCACTGGGTCGCGCCGTTGAAGTTGTCGGTATACGCGACGCCTTCGTACTGCGCTGTCAGCGCCGCCAGCTGGTCCTCCACCTGCCGTTGGGTCACGGCAGACGCCGCCTGGATCTTAAAATTGCACTGACTGAGCAGGAGGATCGCGCAGAGCAGCGCAGCGGTGATTCTTCTTTGTTTCATGGAAAAACTCCCTTGTCGTTCGGGTCAGGGCGCCGCCAAGGCGAACCGCCAAGGCCCCGCCGGATCCCTCCGGCCGGACTTTTTTATTATACCGGATTTTTCCGTCATCTGCAAGAAAAAATCTGCGCATAGGCAGAGCAAAGCCCGCAGTCTAGCAGAAGACTGCGGGCTTTGCTGCTGATTTTCGCTTATTCCTGCTCCAGCGCCATCAGCTTATCGACGCGGCGCTGGTGGCGGCCGCCTTCGAAGTCTGTGGCAAGCCAGGTATCGACGATCTCCAGGGCCAGCTTCGTCCCGACGACACCTGCGCCCATGGCCATCATATTGGAATCGTTATGCTGACGGCAAAGCCGGGTGCTCATAAGGTCCGACAGCAGCGCACAGCGGATGCCTTTGATCTTATTGGCCGCGATGCTGATGCCGATGCCCGTCGTGCAAAGGACGATGCCCTTTTCACACGCGCCGCTGGCGACGGCCCGGGCCGCTGCCGCGCCGAAATCCGGATAGTCGCAGCTGTCGGCGGTGTCGGTGCCGAAGTCCTGGCAGGCGATGCCTTTTTCCTCCAGATGGCGCTTGATGGCCAGTTTCAGGTCCAGTGCGCCGTGGTCACAAGCAAGTGCGATCATAATTTTCTCCTCCCGTTATCCCAGTAATTGATTGATGATGTCCAACCCAATAAAAAGCGCAGGCAGCAGGACCGCCCAGGCTCTTTTTCCTCGTTTCCACATGACCGAGGCCACATAGGCCACATTGGCCAGCAGCCCCACCGGCAGCAGATAGCAGCTGCCCAGCAGCAAAAACAGCGGCAGTGTCACAGCAAACAGGAAGCCCGCAGCCGCGTTGCGCTGCCAAAGCATCTGCACAAATAGCGCAAGCCATGCGATCCCCCCGGCCAGGACCAGCGCGCTGTCATCCGCCAGGGCTGCCAGCGCCGCAATCCCCGGCCCGTGGCGGACCGGCTCCAGCAGTGCCTGCCCCAGTTGGGAAACCAGCGCCGCCGCATCCCGCGGCAGGGCAAAGCCCACCTCGCGCCAGCTGTACGCCCCCTGCTGCACGCCGAAGCAGACCAGATACACCCCCAGCAGCGCCGCAAGCAGAAGAATCCCCAGCACAAGAGACCGGGCCAACCGGCCGCCGGTATAGGCCAGCCCTTCCCGCCAGCGCTGCGCCAGGCAGACGGCCCCAAGGACCAGCGCCACCGGCAGGACCCACCAGAGCGCAGGCGCCCAGAGGGCCGCCAGCAGCAGCGCGATGCCGCTGCCGCCAAGGCAAGCCAGCTCCCGGCCAAAGCCGGTGTCCCCCGGTAGGCTCATCCACCGATAAAACAGGAACACAGCGATCACAAACGGCCCCGCCGCCGGGTGCAGGTCCAGACTGACTGCGACGCCTGCGGCGCTCAGCGCCGTGAGCAGCGGCACGCCGCCCAGCATCCGCCCCAGCAGATACAGCCCCGCGCCCGCCAGCGCAGGCATCAGGCACAACAGCACGCTCGGCTGCCCGCTCCAAAGAAATGCGCACAGCCCCGGCAAAATGGCACAGCCCGCCAGCCAGGCGGCATCCTGCCCCCGGAGCTTGTCCCGGGCTGCGAGGAAGGACGACGCCTGCCGGTCATACCGGGCGATCCATGCCACGCCGCCGCTTTGCTGCTGCGCCGTACAAAAATACAGCACAAACCAGCAGACCAGAAACAGCAGCCAGAGCGCTGTCAGGATCAAATGCGCCATCTTTCCGTCTCCTTTCCTGCGCGATGCGCGCGTTAAAATCTTCGTTTTTTCGCTGCAATTTAAATATGCAGCAGCACACCGGCGATCTCAAAATAAATGATCAGCGACAGTGCGTCGACGATGGTCGTCAAAAACGGGCTTGCCATGACTGCCGGGTCTCCGCCGACGCGCTTTGCCAAAATCGGCAGCGTACAGCCGACGATCTTCGCAACAAACACGGTAAAGACCAGCGTCAGGCAAATGACCGCCGCCACGGTGACCGTCACCTTGCTCAGGAAGATCAGCTTGACGAAATTTACCGCCGCCAGGGTCAGGCCGCACAGCAGCGCCACCCGGGTCTCCTTCCACACCACGCGGAAGATATCGGAGAATTTGATCTGCTGCAGGCTGATACCGCGGATGATCGTCGCCGACGCCTGGCTGCCGCAGTTGCCGCCGGTATCCATCAGCATGGGGATGGACGCCGTCAGCACCAGGTAGGACGACAGCGCCGACTCGTAGTGGGTGATGATCGAACCGGTGAACGTGGCCGAGATCATCAAAATCAGCAGCCACGGGATACGGCTTTTGTAGATTGCAAAGGTCGAGAGCTTCAGATACGGCCGGTCCGACGGTGTCACGGCGGCCATCTTGTCGATATCCTCCGTCGCCTCGCTCTGCAGAATATCAATGGCGTCGTCGACCGTGACGATGCCGACCAGGCGCTCCTCGCTATCGACGACCGGCAGGGCGATGCAGTCATACTTGGCAAACGTCTGGGCGACCTCTTCCTGGTCCTCCTGCGTTGTGACGCTGATGACGTTTTTTTGCATGATGTCGCCGACGGTCTGCTTATCCTCCGCCAAAATCAGGCTGCGGATGGGCACCTCGCCGATGAGCTTCCGGTCACTGCTGGTGACATAGCAGACGTTGATGGTCTCCTTGTCCACGCCGGTGCGCTTGATGTGCTTGATGGCGTCCGGGACGGTCATATCCGCGGACAGATCGACATATTCCGTCGTCATGACGCTGCCGGCAGAGTCCTCCGGGTACTGGAGCATCTCATTGATGAGCTGGCGCGTCTCCGGGTTGGCCTGGGCCAGGATCCGTTTGACGACATTGGCCGGCAGCTCCTCGACCATATCCACCGTATCGTCCAGGTACAGCTCATCCACGATCTCTTTGAGCTCGTTATCAGAAAAACCGTGGATCAAATGCTCCTGGAGGTCCAGATCCATCTCGACAAAGGCCTCCGCTGCCTGCTCCTTCGGCAGCAGCCGGAACAGCAGCGAGAGCTTCCGGCGGGGCAATGTCTCAAACAGGGCGGCGATATCTGCCGCCTGCATCGTCTTGAGCACGTCCCGCAGGGTCGTGTACTTTCGTTCGTCCAAAAATTTTTCGATTGCTTCACTGATGATCATCAGATCTTTTGCCATTTCTGCGTCCTCCTTCCTGAAAATAAAGACAGAAGCAGGGGCACGAACGGCCTACGGTCAAACGGGGCGCGGCGCGGCAGCGCGCGGGCTATGCCCCCGTCTACTTCGGCCTTTTCCAGTGCCGGTACTACTGCCAGCGTCCATTTTCTTCACCTCCACCCACGTTTTCTACGTAAAAAATCCCATGACGGCAGGCGTCATGGGATTCATTGTCTTCCAAGGCAACTGCACCGTCTGAGCTTCAGCTTCGCAGGGCAATGTAACTGCATTAGATCATGCCTTGTGCTTCGACATGAACTGTTCCAACCAACGCATGGTGTCTCCACCATTTTGCGGCAGCAGCCCGTATCCCTGCGGTAGCCTTACCTACCGGACACACTTATATTATACACCCCTTGCTGCAAAATGCAATGGGGTCTGACAAATTTTTTGCAAAAAATCTCCCGGCGCGTACCATGCGCGCAGATCGTAGCGCTTAGATCGTGTCGACCCAGTCGCGCTTGATGCGGCGGATCTCTGCCAGGCAGGTCAGCAGCGTATAGATGCTGTAACCCAGGGCGGCAACGATCATGCCCCAGAT
Organism: uncultured Oscillospiraceae bacterium; assembly: GCA_934615645.1. Taxonomy (GTDB): domain Bacteria; phylum Bacillota; class Clostridia; order Oscillospirales; family Oscillospiraceae; genus SVMC01. The sequence goes on from CAKTTR010000031.1 coordinate 8,134, forward strand.
GAGGAACATCACAAGGGGGATATAGTCCATCGTCAGCGCCAGGCACAGCCAGATCAAGCCATAAATGCCGAAGAACGCCGGGAGCGTCATCGCCTTCTTCATTTTCCGCATCTGGATGAAATAGTATTCGTCATCCAGCTTTTCCGGGTCCAGCTCCAGCACGAGCCGCCAGCCCTCCCGGGAAATGACGCGCTTGGTATAGGGCTCCATCTCGTGGAACCACTCGTCGGTCATATTCTTCCCCTTGCTGTAACCGTTGATCGTCATCAGGAAGTACTTGCGCTCCTCCGGCTCCGCCTCAGAGAAGGAGTAGAGGTCGTTTGTGACCTTCGTCAGCTGATAGCCCTCCCGGCTCCATTTCTCCAGCTTACGCGTGTTGCGCTGCGCCATCCAGGCCAGCTTGTTCAGCTTTTCTGTTTTGGCGACCTTGTCATACCAGTGCCGTACCTGTTTGTTTGCCATATTACGCTCCTACCTGCAGAAACTTTCTCTATTTTTGCCATCTCAGCGGTAAAGGATCTTCATGCCCTTGACCTGCAGCGGGTTGACCTGCAGCACGGTCAGATCGCCGAGCTTGCAGTCCACATCCGTCACATCTACGATCGTATTGACCATGCCCACATGGCCCAGGACGCTGCACAGCGCCCCATTGACGCACACGTGCAGCCGCTTGCCGGTAAAGATCCAGCGGAGATTGTGCAAAATCTCCCGGATGCAGTCGCGGATGCGGAACAGGTCCCGCCCCTTTTCTGCACCGAAGCCGTGGTACCAGCCGATGCTGAGCACCGCGATCTTCGTCGGCCGCTTGGCCCTCCAACCGGCGCCGTAGCCGACGGTATCGCCCGGCTGCAGCTGGCGCAGCTCCTCGATCGTCGCCTCGGCGTGGCCGATGCGCTTGAGCCCCAGTCCATCTTGGAAGGACAGCCGCCCCAAAAACGCCGAGCCGATGCGCACCGCGTCGGACCGCATCTGCGGGAATTTCAAAAACGCCGCGGAATTGCAGCAGTGGACCATGCCGACTTCAAAACCAGCCTCCCCGATTGCCATCACAACGCGGCGGAAGGCGGTATACTGCTTCTGGGTCCGCTTATCGTCGCAGAAGGCGCAGTTGAAATGGGTGTAAATGCCGCCCACAACGATGTTCTTCCGGCACGCATAGACATCCAGCAGCGCCGGAAGCTCCTCCGGCTTGAAGCCGTAGCGGCCCATGCCGGTATCAATTTTCAAATGGACCTCCGCCATAGCGGAGCGCTCGGCTGCCACAGCATCCAGCGCTTCGGCAGCGGCGGATGAGCCGACGGTGAAGATGACCTGCAGGTCCAGCAGTTCATGAATGAGCTCTGGCTCCATCGTCTGCCGCAGCATCAGGATCGGTGATTCCTCAAAGCCCGCCTCCCGGAGCAGCCGCGCCTCCCGCGCTTCTGTCACCGCGAAATGGTCGATGCCGTTTTCCCGCATCAGCTCCGCCATCTGGACAACGCCCAGGCCATAGCCATTGCCCTTGAGGACCGCCCAGACAATGCTCTCCCCGGCCTCCTCCCGGATCGCCCGGATGTTCTGCGCCAGGTGTTCTCTCTCTACGACGTAAGCTTTCATCCCTTTTGCGCCTCCGTACCGCCGGGCTGGCCGGGCTCGCCCTTTTTCTTCGCCGGGGCCTTATCCCGGTGCCGCAGCAGGTAGACCTGGCGGCGCAGCTCTTTGAAGACGGACGTGCCCTTTTCCACCGCGAAATAGACCGCGGGCTTGAGCACCAGGTCCATCTCGCCGATAAACTCTGTATAGTCGCCGTTAAAGCCCCGCTTGAATTTCACCAGGCCATACAGCGGATGGTCCTCCGGCACCAAGCCGGGAACGCCGCGGAAATCATAGATCCGGCAGCCCTTCTCCGTCGCCCACTGGATCATCTCCCATTGGAGCAGATAGTTGGGCATCAGATTCCGGTGCTCGTTTGAGGACGCACCGTAGAGATACCAGACCTTATCGCCATACCAGATGGCCAGGGTCCCCGCGATGGGCTGGCCCTCGTGGAACGCCATATAGAGCCTGCAATGCTCGCCCAGATTCTCCAGCATCGCTGCAAAATACTCCGGCTGCCGGGTCACGAACCCGTCGCGAACGCCGGTGACCAACATCAGCTCTGCAAAGGCAGGGATCATCTCCTTCCCGCAGACCCGGACCTCGACGCCCTTGCGGGCCGCCAGGCGGATATTATAGCGGGTCTTCTGATGGAAGGAGGCCAGCAGCTCCTCGTTCGTCTTCCCCTCCAGGTTCAGCCGGAAGACATAGCGCGGCTGGATGGCTTCAAAGGTCGCGCCGGTATGCCGGTTGCGGAAGCCGGCGTCCTGCATCATTTTGGCAAAGACGGCATCGTCCGAGGGGACGTCCGGGTCCATTTTGATCACATAGCAGTGATACTCCCGGGCCAGCGCCCGCAGTGCCGCGATCAGTTCCTGGAACGTCGCCGCATCGTGCACATCGCACACCGGGCCGCGGCAGCAGTACATCATCCGGTACGGCAGGCCCGGGACCTTGCGGATCAGCGCCGAGACGGTGCCCTTGATCTTGCCGTCCTCCCCCCGGCAGGCGACAGCCCGCCACAGCCACATCGGCTTCTGCTTGGCCCAGTACGAGCTCTGGGCAAAATTCCCCTTGGGGTGGCTCTGGTTAAAGGCTTCAAATTCCTGTAATGTCTTTTCGGTAATAATTTCTGTCATATTGCTCACCATTTCTATGGAAAAATCCAGTTAAACAAAATCAATATATCATAGTATGTGCAATTATGCAAGAAAGGCCGTCGATTTTTCCAAACTTTCCGGCCAAAAAAGTGGCGGCAGGCCCCGGGCATTTCGCGGGATTTTGCCCTCGGATGGGCTAGAATGGAATCAGCTTATGAAAACAGGAGGAACCAGTGTGGCAAAACCAAAAGCAAAAACACTGCTGGAGTCGGGGCGTATCATTTTTCTGCCGGTGGACGAGCTGCGGCCCAATCCGGCGCAGCCCCGGCGCATTTTTGACGAGGCCGCCCTGCAGGAGCTGGCTGCGAGCATCCGCCAGTACGGCGTGCTGCAGCCGCTGTCGGTCCGGCGCAGGGCCGACGGCTATGAGCTCGTCGCCGGGGAGCGGCGGCTCCGGGCGGCAAAGCTGGCCGGGCTGCGCAGCGTTCCCTGCGTCCTGCTGGTTCTGGACGATGCCCAGTCCGGCCTCGTCGCCCTGGTGGAGAATCTGCAGCGGAAGGACCTGGACTATCTGGAAGAGGCCGCGGGCCTGGCCCAGCTCATCCGCCGCTATGGGCTGAGCCAGGAACAGGCGGCCGCCCGCGTCGGCAAGAGCCAGTCCGCCGTGGCCAATAAGCTGCGCCTGCTGCAGCTCAGCGCCCCGGTCCTGCAGGCGCTGCGGGCCTGCCATCTCTCCGAACGGCACGCCCGGGCGCTGCTGCGGCTGCCGGACGAGGCAGCCCGGCTGGCCGTCATCGAAAAGATCGTCAAGCGGCAACTCAATGTCGCCGCGACGGAGGCGCTGATCGCCCAGCTTCTCCAGCCAAAGTCGCAGCCTGCGCCCCGCCGCCCGGTCCTGGGCAAGGACATCCGGCTGTTTTTGAATTCCCTGGAGCATAATCTCACCCTCATCCGCGACGCCGGGATCGCCGCGGACACCCAGCGGCAGGACACGGAGCAGGAGATTATCCTGACGATCCGCATCCCCCGCCAAGCTGGCTGAATGCCCAAAAGTTGCAGCATATTGCACAAATTCGCAGGATTTCCCCACGCAAAATGCATGGGATCCTCCAGCGCGGGCCGCATCCGAATGCTATCGCGATTTTGCATACCGCGCCGGACATTCCCGCAGAATCCGCCGGGTGCTTGCAGGTTTTTCCGTCAATTTTGCATCTTTTCCGCCCCCTTCTTGCAAGTTTTCCGTCACGCATTTTTAAAACACGAGAAAAAGTTTGAAATGCAATAATTTTAAGGTGTAAAAAATATTTTTCTGCGCATAAAAAGTATTGAAATTCATTTTTCTCTGTGCTATACTTCCGGCGATTCAAAGATCCAATACCATAACAGAAAACCTTCGAAAGGGGAAATGCAGCAATGGCACAAAAATTTGTTTACCTGTTTTCAGAGGGCAACGGCTCCATGCGGGAGCTGCTGGGCGGCAAGGGCGCGAACCTGGCAGAGATGACGAATCTCGGCATGCCAGTCCCCCAAGGCTTCACGATCACGACAGAAGCCTGCACCCAGTACTACAAGGACGACCGGCAGATCAATGCCGACATCCAAGATGAGATCATGCAGTACGTGGAAAAGCTGGAGGACCTGACCGGCAAAAAATTCGGCGACCTCTACAATCCCCTGCTCGTCTCCGTCCGCTCCGGCGCCCGGGCCTCCATGCCCGGCATGATGGACACCATTCTGAACCTTGGCCTCAACGACGAGGTCGTCAAAGCCTTTGCCAAGAAGACGAACAATCCCCGCTTTGCGTATGACTCCTATCGCCGGTTTATCCAGATGTATTCCGACGTCGTCATGGAGGTCGGCAAGAAGTATTTTGAGCAGCTCATCGACGAGATGAAGCAGGCCCGGGGCGTCAAGCTCGACACGGAGCTGACGGCGGAAGACTTGCAGGAGCTGGCCGAAAAATTCAAGGCCGAGTACCAGGCCAAGATCGGTGAGCCCTTCCCGCAGGACCCGAAGGAGCAGCTCATGGGGGCCATCAAGGCCGTCTTCCGCAGCTGGGACAACCCCCGTGCCATTTACTACCGCCGCATGAACGATATCCCCTCCGAATGGGGCACCGCCGTCAATGTCCAGTCCATGGTCTTCGGCAATATGGGCCCGACCTCCGGCACCGGCGTCGCCTTCACCCGGAACCCGGCCACCGGCGAGCGGAAGCTCTTCGGCGAATTCCTGATGAACGCCCAGGGCGAGGACGTCGTCGCCGGTGTGCGTACGCCCCAGAGCATTGACAAGCTCAAAGAGATCATGCCCGAGGTCTACGACCAGTTCGTCGATATCTGCGCCCGTCTGGAATTCCACTACCGGGATATGCAGGATATGGAATTTACCATCGAAGAGAAAAAGCTCTACATGCTCCAGACCCGCAACGGCAAGCGCACCGCTGCCGCCGCGATGAAGATCGCCTGCGACCTGGTGGACGAGGGCATGATCACCGAGGAGGAAGCCGTCCTGATGATCGACCCCAAGAGCCTGGACGCGCTGCTGCACCCGCAGTTTGACCCGGCGGCCCTGAAAAAGGCCAAGGTCATCGGCACCGGCCTGGCCGCCTCCCCCGGCGCAGCCTGCGGCAAGATCGTCTTCTCCGCCGACGACGCCGTCGACCGCGCCAAGAGCGGCGACAAGGTCGTCCTGGTGCGGCTGGAGACCAGCCCGGAGGACATTGAGGGCATGCACTACGCCCAGGGCATTCTGACCGTCCGGGGCGGCATGACGAGCCACGCCGCCGTCGTCGCCCGGGGCATGGGCACCTGCTGCGTCTCCGGCTGCGGCGATATCCACATTGACGAAGCGAAAAAGCGCTTTGAGCTGGGCGGCAAGACGTTCAAAGAGGGCGACTGGCTCTCCATCGACGGCTCCACCGGCAATATCTACGGCCAGAAGATCCTGACGGCCGCCGCGACCATCTCCGGCGAGTTTGGCCGCATTATGACCTGGGCCGACCGCTTCCGCAAGCTGGAGGTCCGCACCAACGCCGACACGCCCCATGATGCCGCTCAGGCAGCTGCCTTCGGGGCCCAGGGCATCGGCCTGTGCCGGACGGAGCACATGTTCTTCGACCCGGAGCGCATCTCCGCCATCCGGGAGATGATCGTCTCCGAGACGTCCGCCCAGCGGGAACGGGCGCTGGCCAAGCTGGAGCCGATGCAGCAGAGCGACTTTGAAGCGATCTACGAGGCTATGAAGGGCCGCCCGGTCACGATCCGCCTGCTGGACCCGCCGCTGCACGAGTTCCTGCCCACCGACCCGGCGGATATCGAAGCCCTAGCCAAGGAGATGAAGATCTCCGTGGAGCACCTGCAGCATGTCATCGCCAGCCTACATGAATTCAACCCCATGATGGGCCACCGCGGCTGCCGCCTGGACGTCACTTATCCTGAGATCGCCAAAATGCAGACCGCCGCGATCATCAAAGCGGCCCTGGCCGTCCGGGCCCGCCGTCCGGCGTGGAAGATCGTCCCGGAGATCATGGTCCCGCTGGTCGGCGAGGCCAGAGAGCTGGCGTATGTCAAGTCCGTGATCGACAAGGTCGCCAAGCGGCTCATCCGCGAGGCCGGGTCTGACATGCCCTATAAGGTCGGCACCATGATCGAGATCCCCCGCGCTGCCCTGACGGCCGACGAGATCGCCAAGGACGCCGCCTTCTTCTCCTTCGGCACGAACGACCTGACCCAGATGACCTTCGGCTTCAGCCGCGACGACGCTGGGAAATTCCTGGCCTCTTACTACGACCGCAAGATCTACGAGTCCGACCCCTTCTCCAAGCTGGACCAGGCAGGCGTCGGCCGTCTGGTCAAGATGGCCGCAGAGCTGGGCCGCAAGACCCGCCCGGATATCAAGCTGGGCATCTGCGGCGAGCAGGGCGGCGACCCGAGCACCGTCGCCTTCTGCCACAAGATCGGCCTGACCTACGTCTCCTGCAGCCCCTACCGCGTCCCCATCGCAAGACTCGCCGCCGCGCAAGCCGCCCTGCGGGATCAGGGATAACTGAACAAGTTACCAACACAAAAGCGGCGCTGCCCACCCCGGGCAGCGCCGCTGAGCTTGTCAAAAAAGTATTTTTGCCAAGCTCTCAAACGTGGCCCGCTTCGCTGGGCTCTCGTTTGAGGGGCTTGCACCCTGCTGCGCGCATAATTTCTTTCCCATTAAAAAACGCAGCCGCTCAGTTGTACTGGGCGGCTGTTATTTTCGATTCATGATCTCATCTGGGATCACCGTCATATTGAGCAGATCCCCCGGCGCGACCTCCAAGGCATCGGCAATGTTGAACAGAATTTCCAATGAAAACGGGCGAACCACATTCGGCGCTTCGATCGCACTTAGATGCGACCGGCTCATCATCGCCTCCGCCGCAAGCTTTTCTTGCGACATGCCCCGCATCTTCCGCAATACGGAAATCGTGATACCCAGCTGAATAAACCGATCGCGGTTTTTAAAGTCGATCTCTTTGCCCATGCTTTCCACCTCACAGCTTCCCGGGAGCAGCGCATGCCTTGCGGTCTGCTTTCTTGTATTATAGAAAGCTTTAAACATAAATTCAAGGCAAACTTTATCCCCCCGTCCACATGGTTTCATGGACGGGGGGGCGCTGTAAGCACTTACAAATTTAAGCGCTTACAAATTCTTGACCCGCAGGGCGCGGATGGCGTTGAGGACAGCCAGGACCATGACGCCGACGTCGGCGAAAATGGCAGCCCACATATCGGCCACACCGATGGCCCCCAGGGCCAGGCACGCGAATTTGATGACCAGGGCAAACACGATGTTCTGGTAGACGATCCCAATGCACTTACGGGAGATGCGGATGGCCTTGGCGATCTTCATCGGGTCGTCATCCATCAGGACAACGTCCGCCGCTTCGATGGCAGCGTCCGCGCCCATGGCGCCCATGGCGATGCCAATATCCGCCCGGGTCAGGACCGGCGCATCGTTGATGCCGTCGCCAGCGAAGGCCAGCTTCGCCTTCGGGGCTTTCTCCCGCAGCAGCCGTTCGACCTGGGTGACCTTATCCGCCGGCAGCAGCTCGCTGTAGACCTCGTCCACGCCCAGCTCCTGGGCGACCTGCTCCGCGACTGCCTTGGCATCGCCGGTGAGCATGACCGTCTTCTCCACGCCCGCCTGCTTGAGGGCGGCAATGGCCTGCTTGGCATGGGGCTTGACCAGGTCCGAGATCACGATATGCCCGGCGTAGGCCCCGTCGATGGCGATGTGGATGATCGTCCCGACGCTGTGGCAGTCCCGGTAGGGGATGTTCTCCTGCCGCATGAGCTTGCTGTTGCCAGCCAGGACAGCGTGGCCGTCGACCTGGGCGCGGACGCCATGGCCGCTGATCTCCTGAATATCCGTCACCCGGCTGCGGTCAATGGGCTTGCCGTAGGCCTTCTGCAAGCTCTTGCTGATGGGGTGCGACGAGGCGCATTCGGCCAGCGCCGCGTATTCCAGCAGCTTCTCATCCTCCAGCGGGCTGTGATGCACGCCGCTGACCTCGAACACGCCCTGGGTCAAGGTCCCCGTCTTATCAAAGACGACACAGTTGACCTGGGAGAGGGCCTCCAGATAGTTCGACCCCTTGACCAGCACGCCTGCGTTGCTGGCCCCGCCGATCCCGGCGAAGAAGCTCAGGGGGATGCTGATGACCAGTGCACACGGGCAGGAGATGACGAGGAACGTCAGCGCCCGGTAGATCCAATCGCCCCAGGCAGGGGCCATCCCCGCAAGCAGCCGGATCAGCGGCGGCAGGACCGCCAGCGCCAGCGCCCCGTAGCAGACAGCAGGCGTGTAGATCTTTGCAAACTTGGAGATAAAATTCTCCGATCTCGATTTATGCGAGCTGGATTCTTCCACCAGCTCCAGGATTTTAGAAACGGTGGACTCGCCAAATTCCTTCGTCGTCCGGATCCGCAGGACACCGATCATATTGATGCAGCCGCTAATGATCTCATCCCCGGCGTGTACATCCCGGGGCAGGCTCTCGCCGGTCAGGGCGCTGGTATTCAGGCTGGATTCCCCCTCCAGCACGACGCCGTCCAGCGGGACCTTTTCGCCCGGCTGCACAACGATCACGCTACCGATGGCGACCTCCTCCGGGTCCACCTGGGTCAGCTGGCCGTCCTGCTCTATGTTCGCGTAATCCGGGCGGATATCCATCAGCTCCGTGATATTCCGGCGGCTCTTACCGACGGCGTAGCTCTGGAACAGCTCGCCCACCTGGTAAAACAGCATGACGGCAATGGCCTCGCTGTAGTCGCCGCTCTTTTCATAGATCGCCAGGGCGAAGGCGCCCACCGTCGCCACGGCCATCAGGAAATTCTCGTCAAAGACCCGCCGGTTGGCGATGCCCTTGCCCGCCTTACGCAAAATATCATAGCCGATGACTAAGTATGCGACCAGGTACAACCCCAGCTGCACCAGGCCCCGAAGCGGGATGAATTTCAGCGCAATCAGCATCACTGCGGCGATGATGATCCGCACCAGCATTTTTTTCTGCTTTCTGCTCATGCTTTTCTCCTCCTTTTCCTAGGGACTCGACAGCCGCCCCGGTTTTTCTCCCGGAGCGGCTGCCGCCAGCTTTGTTACAGTTCGATCTCGCAGTCCGGCTCGACCTTGCGGCAAGCCTTCAGGACCGCCTTCATGACCGCCTTGCTGTCGGCGCCCTCGTCAAATTCGACGATCATCTTCTGCGTCATAAAATTCACCGTCGCGTGGGCGACGCCTTCGGTCTTGTTCGTGGCCTCTTCCATGAGGTTGGCGCAGTTGGCGCAGTCGACTTCGATCTGATACGTTTTTTTCATAACAGCGTTTCCTTTCGTATCGTTTGTGTTTAATTCAATGATTAAGCACTTGTTTAATCGTTGTGTCTGTAGTATAATCAGCTTAAGCGAAAAAAGCAAGCGGCAGCCGCAACGGACTGCCAAATGGGAAAAAATCATTTCCGATTGGGATAAAAACAGGAGGGAACCATGTCTGAGATCCATCTGCCCCACGACCATGGCGGCGACGCGCCGCTGGCGGCGATCCAGGAAAAGCTGCAAAAGACCGAAGCATTTCAAAAAACCGCCGCCCTATTCCAGCAGCTGGGCGACCCGACGCGGCTGCGCATCTTCTGGCTGCTGTGCCACTACCGGGCCTGCGTGACGAATATCGCGGCCCTGCTGCAAATGTCCAACCCCGCCGTCTCCCATCATCTGCGGCCCCTGAAGGCCAGCGGCCTGATCGTCAGCCAGCGCGCCGGCCGGGAGGTCTACTACAAAGCGGCAGACACCGTCCAGGCGCAGCTGCTGCACCGGATGCTGGAGCAGGTCATGGAGATCGCCTGCCCCAGCCTGTGAGGTGCGCCATGGATCGGATCAATACCCCCAACGCCGCAATTCTCTTTCCCGGCCTGGCACTGGAAGCCTTCTCCGGCGCGCCCGCTGCAGCTCCCGCGCCCGGCGTCCTGACGCTCTGCCACTGCATCACCGGGCGCATCGGCTGGCAGCTGCCGGAGGGGCGGCATGTCTATCTCGGGCCGGGCGATTTTGCCGTCTATACGGCGGACGCGGCCTGCCAGGCCCTCCCGCCGCAGCCGGACGATATCCCCCAGGGCCTGACCCTGTGGCTCGACCCCGCCCAGTTTGACGCTGCGCCGCCCCCGCTGCTGGCCGGTACCGGGATCACCGGCGCCGGGCTTGCAGCAAAATTTAGCGCAGGCGAAGCGTTTTTGCCCCTGCCCGGGGGTAGCGAGACCGCCGCGCTCTTTGCAGGCCTTGCCGCCGGGCCCGGCCCACTGCAGGCAGCCCGGCAGAAGCTCAAGGCGCTGGAGCTGTTGCTCTATCTCTCGGAGATGGCCCCGGCCAGTCAGGTGCCCCTGACCCAGTACCGGGCCGAGCAGATCGCCGTCATCCGGCAGATCCATGCCCAGATGATCGAGAACATGGCCCAGCGCTTCACGATCGAAGCGCTGGCGCGGCAATATCTGATGAACCCCACGACACTGAAAGAAGTCTTCAAATCCGTCTACGGCACCTCTATTGCCGCCCATATCAAAGCGCACCGGATGCAGCGGGCCGCCGAACTGCTGCAGACAACGTCTCTGAGCCTGGCGGAGATCGCCCAGGCCGTCGGCTACAGCAGCCAGGGCAAATTCACCGCTGCCTTCAAAGCCTACTACCAAGTCCCCCCCAAAGCCTTTAAAAAGCACCCCACCGACCAGTCCCCCCTCCCAGACTGCCCCTGCTGCAAATAGCGGCAGTCAGCCCGGCAAAAAGCCTCGCAGAGTTTGCGCCGCGCACGGCGCAAATTAAGTCAGAATCATTTTCTCCGGCGGCAAGTGGGTGAGACTCCAAGAGCACAAGCATTGCGCGATTGGCTAAGTCGAACCCATGCAGCGCTGTGGAATTTCTGTGCCAAAGGCGCAGAAATTATGCGCGCAGCAGGGTGCAAGCCCCTTCAAATGCGAGCCCAGCGAAGCGGTAAGCGAGAGTCAAAATCTTAAGCGAGAGTCAAAATCTCTGATTTTGTCACTCGAGCTTACACAGCGTGCTGATTTTGCCCCTCGAGCTTATGCAGCGTTGTCTCGTTTGAAGCATGTCAAAAATTCTTTTTTGACACGCGCTCTTGTGCTGCAAATAGCGGCAGTTTTCGGCGGCTGGGCTTGCAAATAGGCGTGAAAAATGGTACTATAATATGAATCATAATCTTTACCATCGCGGAGGAGCACACCTTGGAACATCAGACCACCGTTATCGCCCCGGCGGCGCTGCGCCGGCAGGAAGAGATCTGCCAAAAGATCCGGGACTACTGGCAGGCCCAGGGCATCACGCCCGTCGCCTTTGTCGACACCTACGGCTGCCAGCAGAACGAAGCCGACTCGGAACGCATTCGCGGGATGCTGGAGACCTGCGGCTATGGCATGGCCCCCAGCGAAGAGGGCGCGGACGTGGTCATTCTCAATACCTGCGCCATCCGGGAGCACGCGGAGCAGCGTGTCTTCGGCAATCTGGGCGCGCTGACGCATACGAAACGCCGCCACGGGCGGCAGAAAATCTTCCTGTGCGGCTGCATGGCCGGGCAGGCGGAGGTCGTCGACCGGCTGCGCCGCAGCTATCCCCATGTAGATGGCGTCTTTAACCCCCACGAGCTCTGGCGTTTTCCTGAGCTTCTCTGGCAGGTCCTGCAGACGGGCCGCCGCGTCTTTGCCACGGAGCAAAGCGCCGGGAATATCGCCGAAGGCATCCCGTCTGTCCGTACGGGGAATCTCAAGGCGTGGGTCTCCATTATGTACGGCTGCAACAATTTCTGCTCCTACTGCATTGTCCCATATGTCCGGGGCCGGGAGCGTAGCCGCCAGCCGGAGGATATCCTCCAGGAATGCCGGGACCTCATCGCCCAGGGCTATAAGGATATCACCCTCCTGGGCCAGAATGTCAACTCCTACGGCAAGGATCTGGGGCTCGGCATCGACTTTGCCGATCTTATGGCCCAGATCAGCGAGCTGCCAGGCGAATTTGTCCTGCGCTTTATGACCTCCCACCCGAAGGACGCCAGCCGCAAATTGTTCGATACCATGGCATCCCACGAAAAAATCGCCAAGCAATTCCACCTCCCCTTTCAGAGCGGCAACGACCGCATCCTGCGGGAGATGAACCGCCGCTATACCGCCGCCCAGTACCTGGAGCTCATCCGCTACGGGCGGGAGAAAATGCCGGAGATCGTCTTCACCTCCGATGTCATCGTCGGCTTCCCCGGCGAGACGGAGGCGGAATTTGAAGATACGCTCCGCCTGATCGAGACCGTGCGCTTTGACGCGCTGTTCACCTTTATCTATTCCCCCCGGCCCGGCACCCCGGCGGCCAAAATGCCCGACCCCTTTCCCCGGGCAGACAAGAACCGCCGTTTTGACTGCCTGCTGGAGGCGCAAAACCGCATCTCTCTGGAAAAGCACCAGGCTTATATCGGCAAGACCTGCCGCGTCCTCCTCGACGGGACGGACAAAGACCTGCTGACCGGCCGGACCGACGGCGGCCGCCTGGTCCGCCTGCCCGGCGACCCGGCGCTGATCGGGCAATTTTGCGATGTTCACATCACAGATTGCACGACCTGGAGCCTGACCGGCGAACTGGCAGCATCCAGCTGCTGATTTTTCCCCACAAGACCACGCAGAAAGGAGCGTTCCCATGGCAGAGCTTACCCCCATGATGAAACAGTATATGCAGATCAAGGCACAGCACCAGGATTGCATCCTGTTCTTCCGGCTGGGTGATTTCTATGAGATGTTCTGCGAGGACGCCAAGCTTGCCGCCAAAGAGCTGGAGCTGACCCTGACGACCCGAGACCGGGGCAAAGCAGAATCGGAGCAGACGCCGATGTGCGGCGTGCCGTTCCACTCTGCCGAAGGCTATATCGCCCGGCTTGTCGCCAAGGGCTATAAAGTCGCCATCTGCGAACAGACGGAGGACCCGGCCACGGCCAAGGGCCTGGTGAGCCGGGATATCATCCGCGTCGTCACCCCCGGCGCGGTGACGGAGAGCTCCATGCTGGAAGAGCGGCGCAATAACTATTTCGCCAGTCTTTTTGCCGAGGGCAGCTGCTGGGGGCTCTGCTTCTGCGATGTCTCCACCGGTGCGATCTACGCCACGGAGCTTGACGGCGACGGCAGCTGCGACCGGGTGCTCTCCGAGCTTGCCCGGTTCAGCCCGGCGGAAGCGCTGCTGGGCGGCGATGCCGGAGAAAACCAGGAGGTCCGCGCGCTGCTGCAGGACCGGCTGGGCAGCTGCATCGACCCGGAGCGGGCAGAGTTTTTTGACCCAGACGCGGCGCGGCAAGCCGTGCAGGCCCAATTTACCCCGGCGCCCCAGGAGCTGCTGGAACCGGCAAACGCCCACGCCCTGCGGGCCTGCGGCGCGCTGCTGCTGACCCTCCAGCAGGTCCAGCGCCTGGACCTACGGCATATCAACGCCTTAGAATTTTACACGACGGACCGCTTTATGCAGCTCGACCCCGCCGCCTGGCGCAATCTGGAGATTACCCAGACCCTCCGGGCCAAGGAAAAGCGCGGCAGCCTGCTCTGGGTCCTGGACCATACGAAAACGGCGATGGGCGGCCGCCTGCTGCACAGCTGGCTGGAAAAGCCCCTACTGAACCCCGGGGCCATCCAAAAGCGGCTGAATGCCGTTGAAGAGCTGACCCAGCAGACCGTCCGGCGGGAGGAGCTGATTCTCGCCCTGCGGCCGGTCACAGATTTTGAGCGGCTTATGGCGCGCATCGTCACAGGCTCGGCCAACTGCCGGGACCTGGTCGCCCTGGCGGGCGGCTGCCGCGCCCTGCCGAATGTCCTGCAGCAGCTGGAAGGCGTCAACGCGACCCTGCTGCAGCAGCTCGCCCAGGCGCTGGACCCCCTCACGGACCTGTGCCAGCGCATCGACCGCGCTATCGTGGACGACCCGCCGTTTTCCCTGCGGGAGGGCGGCATGATCCGCCCCGGCTACAGCGAAGAGGTGGACCAGCTGCGGGATATCATGTCCGGCGGCACCGGCACCCTCACCGCCATCGAAGCCCGGGAGAAGGAGAAGACGGGCATCCGCAATCTGCGGGTGGGCTACAACCGGGTCTTCGGGTATTACATTGAGGTCAGCAAGGGCCAGACAGATCTGGTCCCGGAGACGTATATCCGCAAGCAGACCCTGGTCAACTGCGAACGCTACATCACCCAGGAGCTCAAGGACCTGGAAAATACGATCCTTTCCGCCAAGGACCGCATCTGCGCCCTAGAATACAATATTTTCACAGAGCTGCGCCAGTACCTGGCGGACCAGGCGGCCCGCGTCCAGGCGACCGCCCATGCGGTGGCGCAGCTGGATGTCCTCAGCTGCTTTGCCGCCCTGGCGGTCAAGCACCGCTATACAAAGCCCACGGTCGATCTATCCGGTCAGATTGAAATTCTCGACGGCCGCCATCCGGTCGTGGAGCAGGTGCTGAAGGGGTCGCTGTTTGTCCCCAATGACACGCAGCTCGGGCTGCAGGGCAGCCAGGTCGCCATCATCACCGGCCCCAATATGGCGGGCAAATCGACTTATATGCGCCAAGTGGCGCTGATCGTCCTGCTGGCGCAGATCGGCTGCTTTGTCCCGGCCCGCTCGGCGCACATTGGCGTCGTGGACCGGCTCTTTACCCGCATCGGCGCGTCGGACGATCTGGCCGCCGGGCAATCGACCTTTATGGTCGAGATGACCGAGGTCGCCGATATTCTTCGCAACGCGACCCCGCCGCGAACTCCAAACGGCTGCTGGCCGCGCTGGAGGAACAGGGGCTGACGCTGGAGGCGATTTTGCTGACACACGCGCATTTTGATCATATCGGCGCGCTTAAAAACCTGCGCGCGGCGACGAACGCGCGGGTCTATATCGGTGAGGCCGATAAGGACGACCCCAGCCGTATGTGCCACGATCTGCTGACCTATACGGATACGTATCAGGACGGCGATA
>CAKTTR010000032.1 GCA_934615645.1 uncultured Oscillospiraceae bacterium
GTCCTACTTCGCCCAGGATACGGCGGAGGACGCAACGGACGAGGAGAAGACCGCTGCCGATGAAGCCGCCCTGGCCCAGGCCGAGGAGAAGGCAAAGGAAATGACGGAAGCCTGCAAGGGCGACGAGGCCGCCTTTGCCCAGTGGGCGCGGGATATCGTCCCCGAGACGAGCCAGGCAACCTACGCCGATGACGACGCCACGCTGACGACCGAGTCCAGCTACGACAACGCCTCCTCCTATGGCCGCGACTGGCTCTATGCCGACGACCGCCAGGCAGGCGATACGGCCTATTTTGAAGCGGACGGAAACGGCTATTATGTCTATTACTTTATCGCCACTTCGGATAACGACTATGCAACAGTCAATGCCCGCCAGATTCTTGTCAGCGTCACGAACGACACAGACTCCGACGGCGATGGCAAGAACGACACCATCTCTGACGAAGCCTGGCAGACCGCCAAGAACAAGGCTGACGAGCTGCTCCAGCAGTGGCGCGACGGCGATGCGACGGAAGACAGCTTTGGTGAGCTGGCCAAGACGAGCTCTGCCGACAGCACCACCAGCACCAATGGCGGCCTGGTCGAGAACCTGTCCCACAACAACTTTGGCGATGAGCGCGACGCTTGGTGCTATGATACCCAGCGCAAGCCCGGTGACTGTGAGATCATCAAGACCGATTCCGGCTACGCCATCCTCTACTACGTCGGCCCCGGCGAAAACCGCCGCGCCAACCTGATCCGTACGGATCTGAAAAACGACGCCTATTCCTCCTGGTACGAGGGCTATCAGAGCAAGTACACCTATGAATTCGGCAGCGGCATGAAATATGTCAACACCGACATCACCCTGACCAGCAGCCAGTCTTAAAGAAGCGGGGCGCTTAGCGCCCCGCTTGAGCTTGTCAAAAAAGTATTTTTGACAAGCTCTCAAATGCGACCCGCTTCGCTGGGCTCGCATTTGAAGGGGCTTGCACCCTGCTGCGCGCATAATTTCTGCGCTTTCAGCGCAGAAATTCCACACTTGCAGGGCGAAATGTATTTTCCCCGACGTACACGCCGCCGGAGAAAATAATTTTGACTTTATTTGCGCCTGCGGGCGCAAACTCTGCGAGGCTTTTTTGACAGTCTGAAGCAGGGCGCTTAGCGCCCCGATTTCAAACGAGACTCCCCTGTATAAGTTTGAGTGACAAAATCAAAGATTTTGACTCTCACTTACCGCTTCGCTGGGCTCTCGTTTGAGGGGATTGCACCCTGCTGCGCGCATAATTTCCACGCCTTCGGCGTAGAAATCCCACAGCGCTGCATGGGTTCGATTTGACCAATTGTGCTGCGCAGAGCTTGCGCAATTGGAGTCTCACCCAACTTGCAGGGCGTAAAGAGTTTTTCCCGACGTATGCGCTGCATGGGTTCGACTTAGCCAATCGCGCTGCGCTTGCGCTCTTGGAGTCTCACCCACTTGCCGCCGGAAAAAACGGATTTAGAATTTATTTGCGCCGTGCGCGGCGCAAACTCTGCGAGGCTTTTTGACAGTTTGAGCGGGGCGCGGAAGGCGCCCCGCTTTTGACAAAGAAAGGGGCAAGTACAATGGAGCAATGGATCCGGGAAGAGATGCTGCTGGGGGCGGACGCGATGGCGCGGCTGGCAGGGAGCCATGTGGCGGTGTTCGGGATCGGCGGCGTCGGCAGCTTCTGCGCCGAGGCGTTGGCCCGGGGCGGCGTCGGGGAATTGACCCTGGTCGATCACGATACGGTGAGCCTTTCCAATTTAAACCGCCAGCTCTGCGCTCTGCATTCGACCTTGGGCCAGGGGAAGGCCGCCGTCATGGCCCGGCGCATCGCGGAGATCAACCCCGCCTGCCGGGTCCATGTGCTGGAAAAACTCTATTGCGAGCAGGAGAAGGCCACGTTTTTCACCAGCCAGTATGATTATATCGTTGACTGTATCGACATGGTCTCCAGCAAGCTCAGCCTGATCCAGGAGGCCATGGCCCGGGGCATCCCCATCCTCAGCGCCATGGGGACGGGCAATAAGCTGGACCCGACGAAATTCGTCATCACCGATCTTTCCAAGACGAACAGCTGCCATCTGGCCCGGGTCATGCGCCGGGAGCTGCGGGCCCGGGGCATCATGCACCACCGGGTGCTCTACAGCACGGAGCCCGTCCGCACGCCGCTGCCGCTGGAAGCGCCGCCGGAGGGCAAGCGCAGCCTGCCCGGCTCCGTCTCCTGGGTGCCCTCCTGCGCCGGTCTGATGCTGGCGGGCGATGTCATCTTGCACCTGGCAGGCCCCCTGCCGGAATAAAAATTGTAGGGAAAAAGCGAAAAAACGCCCAGAGCCCGGTTTTTGCCGGGCCCTGGGCGTTTTGCGCCGTTATGCGTTATTCAATGCCGGTGACCTTGTAATCCTGGGCTTCGACGGCGCTCTTCAGCGTTTCGTTCTCCACCGGGGCATCCAGGGTAACGACAGCGGTGCCGGCCTCGTGGCTGACTTCGGCGGCGGAGACGCCCGGGAGGGCCTCCAGCGTCTTCTTGACCCGTGCCTCGCAGTGCTGGCACATCATGCCTTCAATCTTCATGGTTTTTGTCATAACGCTTTGCTCCTTTGCATGTTTTTTATGATGGTGTTGTATTTTGCGGTCGTGGCGGCCGTTATACAGCTGGAACAGGTTCAGCCGCAGCGCGTTGGAGACGACGCAGAAGCTGGAAAGGCTCATGGCTGCGGCCCCGAACATCGGGTTGAGCTGCCAGCCCAGCAGTGGGATAAAGACGCCCGCCGCCAGGGGAATGCCGATGGTGTTGTAAAGAAACGCCCAGAAGAGGTTCTCGTGGATATTCCGCAGCGCCGCCCGGCTGAGCCGGATGGCCGCCGGGACATCGCTCAGGCGGCTCTTCATCAGAACGACATCCGCCGCGTCGATGGCGACGTCCGTCCCCGCGCCGATGGCGATGCCGGTATCGGCCTGGGTCAGGGCCGGGGCATCGTTGATCCCGTCGCCGACCATGGCCACCTGGCCCTGGCGCATCAGATCGCGGATGGCGGCCTGCTTGCCGTCGGGCAGGACCCCGGCGATGACCTCGTCGACCCCGGCCTGCTTGCCGATGGCCCGGGCCGTCCGCTCGTTATCCCCGGTGAGCATGACGACGCGGATGCCCATATTCTGCAGCTGCCGGATGGCGTCGGGGCTGTCTTCCTTGATGACGTCGGCCACGGCGATCAGGCCCGCCAGCTTGCCGTCCAGGGAGAAGAACAGCGGCGTCTTGCCCTGCTCGGCGAGCTGGGCGGCAAGGCGCGTCGTTTTGTCGTCCAGCGGGGCAAATTTGCCGATGAAGGCGGCGTTGCCGCCCAGGGCCGGGCGGCCCCGGTATTGGGCCCGCAGGCCGTTGCCGGGCAGGATCTCGAAGTCTGTGACCTCCTCCGGCGGCAGCGCATCGCCCTGGGCCCGGACGGTAATGGCCTGGGCCAGGGGGTGTTCGCTCTTTTGCTCCAGGCTGCAGGCCAGCTGCAGCAGCTGCTGCTCTGTAAAGCCGGGCGCCGGGCAAAGGTCCGTCACCCGGGGCGCGCCGACGGTGATGGTGCCTGTCTTATCCAGGGCGACGATCTCCGTCTTCCCCGTGCGCTCCAGGGAGGCGGCGGTCTTAAACAAAATGCCGTGCTTGGCCCCGACGCCATTGCCGACCATGATGGCCACCGGCGTGGCAAGGCCCAGCGCACAGGGGCAGCTGATGACGAGCACAGAGATGCCCCGGGCCAGCGCGTAGCCGACGGCCTGGCCTGTCAGCAGCCAGATGACCGTCGTCACCGCCGCGATGGCGATGACCACCGGGACAAACACGCCGGAGACGCGATCTGCGACCTTTGCAATGGGCGCCTTTGTGGCCGCCGCGTCGCTGACCATCTGGATGATCTGCGCCAGCGTCGTGTCCTCGCCGACGCGGCTGGCGCGGCAGCGCAGGAAGCCGGAGCGGTTGGCGGTCGCGGCGCTGACCAGGTCGCCAGGCCCCTTGTCCACCGGGATGCTCTCGCCGGTGAGGGCCGATTCATCCACAGCGCTGCCGCCCTCCAGGACGACGCCGTCCACCGGGATATGCTCGCCGGGGCGGACGACAAATTCATCGCCCTGCTGGACCTGGGCAATAGGGACCTCCTGCTCTACGCCGTCCCGCACGACCGTCGCCGTCTTCGGCGCCAGCCGCATCAGGCTCTGCAGGGCGTCCGTCGTCTTGCCCTTGGAGCGGGCTTCCAGCATTTTCCCCACGGTGATAAGCGTCAGGATCATGGCGGCGGATTCAAAGTAGAATTCGTGCATCCCGTGCATGACGGCGTCCGCATCGCCCCGGAGCTGCGCGCCGGTCATGGCGAAGAGCACCGCCGTGCTGTAGCCAAAGGCCGCCGTTGCGCCCAGGGCCACCAGCGTGTCCATATTCGGCGCGCCCCGGAAGAGGCTCTGGAAGCCACTGACGAAAAAGCGCTGGTTGATGACCATCACCGCTGCTGTCAGCAGCAGCTCGATCAGCCCCATGGCGATATGATTTTCCGCCAAAAAGCTGGGCAGCGGCCAGCCCCACATGGTGTGGCCCATGGAGAGGTACATTAAAAGACTCAGAAAAATCAACGATGCCAGCAGCCGCCGCTTCAAAGCGGGCGTCTGCCGATCCGCCAGTGCGTCAGGCGCCGGGGCCGCCGATTGGGCGCCTGCGCCCTTTTGCGCCGCGCCATAGCCCGCCGCCTGGACGGCGGCAATGATGGCCGCACTGTCTGCCGTCCCCTCGACGCCCATGGAGTTTGTCAGCAGGCTGACGCTGCATTCCGTGACACCTGGGACCTTCCGCACAGCTTTTTCCACCCGGGCGCTGCAGGCGGCGCAGCTCATCCCGGTCACTTCATATTGTTGCATCTTCTTGGTTTGCCCCCTTTGCGCAATCCGCCGCGGCGGATTATTTCATTAGCTTCTGCAGTGTCGCCACCAGCTCGTCGATGACCTCGTCATCTCCGGCACGGATATCATGGGCGACGCAGGTACGGATATGGTTGGCCAGCAGATCCCGGTTAAAGGCGTTGATGGCGGCGTTGACCGCCGCGGACTGCACCAGGATATCCGTGCAGTAGGCGTCCTTTTCCACCATACCGCGGATGCCGCGGATCTGGCCCTCAATGCGGCTGAGCCGGTTGCACAGGCGCTTCCGCTCTGCCTCGGCCCGCTCCTTTGTCTTATGGCAGCAGCTGCCGGGCGCGGTTTCCGGTCTGTCCATACGATCACCTCCGGTCAAAATACCCCCATGGGGTATTTTGAGTATATACCCCCATGGGGTATTTGTCAAGCGCCGCTGCATGGAATTATTTTTTTCGCTGCGGCGCAAACTATGCAAAAACCCAGCCAAAACCCCGGAAAATGAAAAAATATGTGACATTTTGACTGGTTTTCTTGAAAATTTTGGGGGAGCATTACGAAAACTTAACAAATTCTTATTTTTTTGTAAATAATTTGGAATATCCTTTGACTTTCGCGGAAATTATATTATAATTAGTCTCCGCAGACCCTTTCTGCCTGCGGGCGGGAAGATTTTTCTTTTAAGAAAAATTCGGCACGGACGATTCGATCGTCCGTGCCGGAACGAACCATTGTAGTTCACGAGGAGGCAAGAAAATGAAATCCAAATTGCGGAGCTATGCGCTGCGCGCCAAATCGTCGCCAGCGGCCTTTACCGTTTTGATGTGGTTTGTGGCCCTGCTTTACTGGGAAATCATGCTGCACGTCGTCGCCTTCGGCGGCTTCCATTGGCGGAACCTTTACATGCTGGGCTTTACAGCGCTCATCGCGGTCCTGGCGTCCCTGCTGTGCACGATGTTCCCCCGGAAGATCAACCGGATCGTCTTTACCGTTCTATTGATCGCCGTCTTTGCGCTTTATACCAGCCAGCTGATCTATCTGCGGATCTTCGGCTCGTTCTACTCGGTCTCGATGATGCAGATGGGCGGCAAGGCGCTGCAGTCCTTCTGGAAGGAGACCCGTTCGACGGTTATCCAGAACATTCTGCTGCTGTTGGCCATGCTGGTGCCAGTGATCGCGTCTTTCTTTGCAAAGCGAATCAATCCCCGGGCGTTTACCCAGCTGTCCTGGCGGCGTGGGCTGCAGGTGCTGGGGATCCTGGCGGTCAGCCATATCGTGCTGGTCTTGCTGCTGTTCGTCGGCGGGACGAAATTCTACACGCCCTATGATTACTATTGGAGTGACGACATCGGCACGGACCAGAGCATCGAATGCTTCGGCTTTTTGACGACGGCCCGCCTGGAGCTGCAGCACATGTACCTCGGCAGCGAGCGCCAGAAGGAGGACATCGAAGTCCTCGACGAAGGCTCCGTCAAGGAGGACGCCGAAGCCGAGGCCGACGAGGCTGCCTACACGCCGGACAAATACAATGTCGATCCGACCCTGGACTTCACCGCCCTGAACGAACTGACGGACGATGTCGCTTACCGGACGCTGAACTATTACTTCAACGACCAGACCCCCACAAAGAAGAACGAATACACCGGCAAATTCAAGGGGTATAACCTCATCATGATCTGCGCCGAGTCGTTCTCCCCGGCGGCCATTGATAAGGACCTGACGCCGACGCTTTATAAGCTGGTCAATGGTGGCTTCGTCTTCAATAACTACTACAACACCTTCCCTAACGTCACGACGAACGGGGAGTACACCTTCTGCACCGGCCTGCTGCCGGACCTGACCCGCAGCAAGTCCAACGCCAGCTTCTACGCCTCCCGCAACAGCTACCTGCCCTATTGCATGGGCAACCTGTTCTCGGAGCAGCTGGGCATCCAGTCCTACGCGTACCACAACTACAAGGGCAGCTACTACCACAGAGACGAGACCCACCCCAATATGGGCTACCGTTTCTTCTCCGCTGGCAACGGGATGCACTTTACGACGAACTGGCCCGCCTCCGATCTGGAGATGTTTGAACAGTCGGTGGACGATTACCTCAGCCAGGACCAATTCCACGCCTATTATATGACCTTCTCCGGCCATTACAAATATGACACGGAGATCAACCCCATGTGCGCCCGGAATTACAATGTCGTCAAGGATATGCCGTACAACGAGGCGGCCAAGTGCTATCTCTCCTGTAACTATGAGCTGGAGAAGGGCCTGACGTACCTGATGAACCGCCTGCAGGCGGCGGGTGTGCTGGATAAGACGGTCATCGTCCTGACCGGCGACCACTTCCCCTATGGCCTGACCAACAGCCAGTACAGTGAGCTGGTGGGCTATCAGCTCGACGCCTTCAACAAGTATAAGGGCACCTTCATCTGCTACAACTCCGCCATGGACCCGGTGCAGGTGGATGCGTACTGCTGCAATATGGATATCCTGCCGACGCTGATGAACCTCTTTGGCTTTGAGTACGATTCCCGCCTGGTCATGGGCACGGACATTTTGTCCGACTCCATGCACATCGCCGTCCTGGCCAACCAGAGCTTTATGACGGACGATGTCTGGTTCAACTCCACCACCGGCGACGCCATCTGGCAGAACGGTAAGACGGCGGACAAGGAGTATCTCAACTCCCTGATCAATTACGTCAAGAATCGCTTCACCATTTCCACGGCGATCCTGAATACGTCGTATTATGACTTTGCCTTCCATCACGAGTTTATCATCACGGATGACGACGGCAATGTGATCACCCAGCCTGCCCTCCCGGCCCTGCCCGACGGCGAGACCGTCCCGCCGGACGAAGAGGGCGAGACGGAGACCACCGGCGGCGCCGTTCCCGACGACACGGAGCAGGCCACCCCGGAAACGACGAACGCGGGATAAATATTTTCCGCATAGAAAGAGAACTGCTGCCGCAGCGGTCCGGATAAAACGTCCGGCCTGCTGCGGCGGTGTTTTTTGCTTAAATTTTCTGAATAACAAAAAATGTTTATTGACAAACGATAAAACAAGGACTATACTAAGCCAAAACAAGGGAGGATGGTGCATGCAATGAAGCAAGAACGAAGCGCCCTGGCGGCGCAGATCTTTATCCTGATTTTTGCTGCTGTACTGCTGGGGATGGCGGGCCTTGCGCCCAGCGTGGCGCGCTGGTATGTGGCGCTGCGGCCGCTGCAGCCGGGGGTATATACCGCGCTGCTGGTGAGCTGGTACGGCTGCACGGTCCCGGCGGCGCTGGCCCTGTGGCAGCTCTGGCGGCTCCTGGCGGCCATCCGGGCAGGCGCGCCCTTTTGCAGCGCCAACTGCGCCCGGATTCGCCGGGTGGGCTGGTGCGCGTTGATTTGCGCCCTGGTCTGCGCCGGGGGCGGCGTGCGGTACGCGCCGCTGTTTTTGGTGACGGCGGCGATGCTGTTTCTGTTTTTCGTCCTGCAGATCGTCGCGGCCTGCTTCCGGGCAGCGGCGGACCTGGCGGAAGAAAACCGCCTGACGATCTAGGAGGGGGCAGCCATGGCGATTCGTGTAGAACTGGATGTGATGCTGGCCCGCCGGAAGATGACCTCCGGCCAGCTGGCGGCGCAGGTGGGGATCACCCAGGCCAATCTCTCCATCTTAAAAACAGGCAAGGCCAAGGCGATCCGCTTTTCAACGCTGGAGGCCATTTGCAAGGCGCTGGATTGCCAGCCCGGCGATCTGCTGCGCTGGGAGCGGGAGGAGGAATGAGCATGGAAAACGAGAAGAACGCAGCCCCGCAGCTTTGGCCCCAGCGCCCGGTGGCCGGGCCCCGGGATCTGCGGTACGCCGCCGGATATTTCCTGGCAAGCCTCCTGGCGGCGGATGGGCTTATCTGGTACGGCCCTAACCTGGCGCTCAGCGCCGCGATGCTGGCCCTCGTGGCGCTGACGGCGTGCTATCTCCGGCCCCAGCGCCGTTCGGTCAGCGCCTTTGGCATCCTCTGCGCCATCGGCGCGGTGGCCGCAGCCGTGAGCCTGATCTGGACGGCCGACGGCGGCGTCAAATGCCTGGCGCTGCTTCTGGGGCTGCTTCTGGCGACGTTGGCGCTGCGCGACGCCTTGTCTCTGCGGCGGCGGCGCGGTATCGGTGCGCTGGCAGATGCCTGCGGCTTGGCCTGGTTTGGCATCACCCACTGGGGCGCGGCTTGCTACGGCCTGTTTCACCGGCAGGAGCCGGACGGGTCGGTGGAAAAGCGGCGGGTCGGCAGCATCCTGCTGGGCCTGCTGTGCGCCGGGCCGGTGCTGGCGGTCCTGGTCGTGCTCCTGGCGTCGTCCGACGCCGCCTTTGACGGCGCGCTGCAGCGGATCAATGCGGCCCTTATGCTGGAGCTGTTTTTCAGCGTCGGGCTGGGCACTGCGCTGTTTCTCACGCTATTTGGCCAGAGCTTCTGCCTGCCGGGGCAGCGCGCGGCGGAGCAGGCGCTTCCCTCCCCGGCCCACCGGGGGATCGAAACAGCGGCGCTGGCGGCATTTTTGGGCGTAATCTGCGGGCTTTATGTCTGCTACCTGGTCTCGCAGCTGGCTTATTTCTTCTCCGGCTTTGCCGGCCTGCTGCCGGCGGGCTATACCGCGGCGGAATATGCCCGGCGGGGCTTTTTTGAGATGGCCGCCATCAGTGCCATCAATCTGGCGCTGACCGGCACGGCGCTGCGGCTGGCCCGGCGGCAGGCAGGCCGTCTGCCCGGCGTCCTGCGGGGGATGCTGGCGTTTCTCAGCCTCTTCTCCCTGTTGCTGATCGCCACGGCGGCGTCTAAGCTGGTGCTTTATATAGAACGCTTCGGCATGACGCGGTTACGGGTCCTGACAGCGCTGTTTTTGCTGCTGCTGGCGGTCTGCTTTGTCTGCGCGCTGCTCCGGCTGTTTTTGCCCCGGGTTTCTTATGGAAAGCCCCTGCTGGCGGCGACGGCGCTGGTCATTTTGCTGCTGAGCTATGGCAATGTCGACGGCGTCATCGCCCGGTACAATCTAAACCAATGGCAGCGCGGCCAGCTGGCGCAGATCGACATCGCGGCGTTGGGGGAGCTGAACGAAGCGGCTGTTCCCACCCTCTGGGCCCTGGCCCAGGATGACGCGCATCCAAAGCAGCAGCGTCAGGCCCGGGCGTACCTGACGCGCTGGGGCCTGCGGCTATTGGAGGGCCCGCAGTCGGATTCGCCGGAGAATGCGCCCCACCGTTACTGCCTCCGCCTGCGGGCTTATAACCGAACGACGGCCCGGGCCGCCCGGCTGATAGAGGCCCACTGGGCAGAGCTCTACCTTCCCGGCTGGTACGATGTCATCGCCAGCGGGACGGCGTAAAGATAAAGATAAAGATAAAAAACCGCCGGGGATGTGGAAAACGCCACATCCCCGGCGGTTGTTTGTGCGTATTTATTTTTCAATGTGCCAGATCTCCTGGGCATACTGGCCGATGGTGCGGTCGGAGGAGAAGTGCCCGGCGGCGGCCAGGTTCAGCAGGCCCTTGCGGCCGAACTGCATCCGGTCGGCGGCGTCGTAAATGGCGCGCAGGCGGGCGTTGCGGTAATCCTCGAAGTCCAGCAGCAGGAAGTAGTGGTCGGGGCGGTGCCAGCTGGCGCCGTCCAGCAGTGCGGTGTAGAGCTCGGTCTGCTCCTGGTCCGTCGGCACGATGCCGCTGACCAGGGTGTCCACCGCCCGGCGGATGCGGGGGTTGGCATCGTAAATGCTCCGGGCCCAGTAGGTGTCGCGGATGGCGTTGATCTTTTCAACGGTCGCGCCGAAGATGTAGTTATTCTCCAGCCCCGCCCGCTCGACGATCTCGACATTTGCGCCGTCCATCGTGCCCAGGGTCACGGCGCCGTTGAGCATCAGCTTCATATTGCCGGTGCCGGAGGCCTCCGTCCCGGCGGGGGAGATCTGCTCGGAGATATCCGCCGCGGGGATAATATGCTCGGCGTAGCTGCAATTGTAATTCTGCACGAAGACGACCTGCAGCTTGCCCTGCATATCCGGATCGCCGTTGATGAGCTTGGCGATGCGGTTGATATAGCGGATGATGGCCTTGGCCCGAGCGTACCCCGGGGCGGATTTTGCCCCGAAAATGCAGACCAGCGGCGGCATATCCTTCAGGCTGCCTTCCTTTAGGCTGAAATAGAGGTCCATCGTCACCAGGGCGTTCAGCAGCTGCCGCTTGTATTCGTGCAGCCGCTTGACTTGCACATCGAAGACGGCGTCGGGATTGATGACGACGCCTTCATTTTTCTCGATCACGGCGGCCAGCTGGACCTTCTTCTCCCGCTTGATGCGGTTGAATTCCCGGATGAGCTCGTCGTCGATCAGCGGTTTGAGCTCCTCCAGCCGGTCCAGATTCGTCAGGAAGCCGGGGCCGATGCGGCTGGTGATCAGCTCCGTCAGCTCCGGGTCGCACAGGCCCAGCCAGCGGCGCGGCGTGATGCCGTTCGTCTTATTCTGGAAGCGCTGGGGATAGGCGGCGTACCAGTCCCGGAAAAGGCTGTTTTTCAAGATCTCCGAGTGGATCTTCGCCACGCCGTTGACATAGCTGGAGACATAGACGGAGAGGTTTGCCATATGCGCCTGGTTATCCCGGATGATGAAGAGATTCGGATGCTCCGCCCGGCAGCGCTCGTCGATGCGGCGGATGATATTGGCGATCTCCGGCACGACGGATTCCAGCAGCCCCAGGTCCCACTTTTCCAGGGCCTCGCCCATGATGGTGTGGTTCGTGTAAGAGAAGGTCCGCTGGGCCATCGCCAGGGCGGCGTCGAAGGACATGCCCTCTTTTTCCAGCAGCCGAATGAGCTCCGGGATGGACATGGCCGGGTGCGTGTCGTTGAGCTGGATGGCGCAGAAATCGGCGAAGGCGGAAAGATCATTCCCGTGGTCCTCCTTATAGCTGCGCAGGATATTCTGCAGCGAGGCCGACGAGAGAACGTACTGCTGCTTGATACGCAGCCGCTTGCCCTCGTACGTGCTGTCGTTGGGGTAGAGCACGCGGGTGATGTCCTCGGCCCGGTTTTTGGCGTCCAGCGCCTTGATATAGTCCTGGGCGTTGAAGGCGTCAAAGTCCAGCTCCTGCTCGGCTTCGCACTGCCAGAGCCAGAGGGTACCGACATAGTCGGTATCATAGCCGATGACGGGCATGACGTACGGGACGGCCAGAACGGTCTGGTCCGCAAATTCCACCCGGACGGTGTGCCGGTCGCGCCGGTAGCTCCAGGGGTCGCCGTACTTCGTCCAGTCGTCGGCCAGCTCCCGCTGGGAGCCATTTTCGTCAAAGCGCTGCTTGAAGAGGCCGAAGCGGTAGCGCAGGCCGTAGCCGCTCAGCGGCAGGTTCATTGTTGCGGCGGAATCCAAGAAGCAGGCGGCCAGGCGGCCCAGACCGCCGTTGCCCAGGGCGTCGTCCTCGATCTCCTCCAGGCAGGCCAGGTCTATGCCCTTGTCCTGGAACGCCTGGCGCAGCGGCTGCAGGATGCCCAGGTTGTAGAGGTTGCTGTAGACCATCCGGCCAACGAGATATTCCGCCGAGAAATAGAAGGCGCGGCGGCTGGCTGCCCGCTTTTCTTTGCTGCGGGACCAGTTTTCGTGGATCGCCATCATGACGGCCTGGCCCAGACTGTCGTGCAGCTCCTGGGCGGTGGCGTCCTGCAGGTTGACATCGTGGTTCAGCTTCAGCAGGGCTTGGGTCTCCTGTACGATCCGGTCACAATCAAGTTTCATAGGTTTTCTCCTGTTCTAAACGCGGTGGCAGCGCCGGACCTCCGGCCCGGCAAAACATTTTCACATGGTATCAGCTTATTATAAGCAATCTGATTCCCTTTTGCAATCGTTTTGCCCGCCGCGCGGAGAAAAAACTTTCTAATTTGCCGCCTCCCGGCCGTTCAGGCAGAGATGCCGCAGCAAGCGGCCCAGGATCTGCCACAGGCTCTGCCGGGGCACTGCCGCCTCCGCCACAAGCTCGACCCGGGCCAGCTCCTGGCCGCCGGATTCGACGATGAGCTGCCCCAGCACCTGCCCCGCCTCGATGGGCGCGGTCAGCCCCGTCTCCAGCTCCACCCGCTGGGTTACGCCTGCCTGTAGGCTTTTGTCGATCAGGATCGGCTGGTCTGTCGCCGGGACCGGCTGCACCGTACCGCAGACGCCTAGCTTAACCGGCAGCGGCGTGATGCCGTCCGTCTCCAGCTGGACAAGGGCATAGTTGGCAAAGCCGTAATCCAGCAGCGCTTTGGCGGAAGTAAAGCGGTCGGCGCTGCTGGCGCAGTGGAGCACGACGGCGATGAGCTCGATGCCGTTTCGCTGGGCGCTGGCGGACAGGCAGTGCCCGGCGGCAGAGGTATAGCCGGTCTTCAGGCCCGTCGCGCCCTGGTAAAAGCGGATGAGCTTATTCGTATTGGAAAGGCCAAATTGCCCGTCCCGGACGGTGTCCATCCAGATCGTCGTGTACTGCCGGATCTCCTCGTGCTGCAGCAGCTGGCGGGACATGACGGCGATGTCATAGGCTGAGGTCAGATGCTCCGCCGCATCCGGCTCATCGTCCAGCCCGGTGCAGTTGACAAAATGCGTCTCCTGCATCCCCAGCTCTGCCGCCCGCTGGTTCATGAGCTCGACGAACGCCGCCTCGCTGCCCGCCACATGCTCGGCCAGCGCCGTGGCGCAGTCGTTGGCCGAGGAGACGACGACTGCCTTGAGCATATCCCGCAGCGGCATCTGCTCTCCTGGTTCCAGATAGACCTGGCTGCCGCCCTTGGCCGCCGCGGCGTCCGAGGCCGTTACCGTGTCGTCCCAACTGATCTTGCCGCTGTCCAGCGCCTCCAGGACCAGGAGCAGCGTCATGATTTTCGTTACGCTGGCCGGGGCCAGCCGTGTGTGGGCATCCTTCTCCCAGAGGATCGTCCCCGTGGCGGCGTCCATTAAGATCGCCGACGGCGCCGCGACCTCCAGACCCGCCGCCCACGCCCCGGGCGTCAGGGCCAGCAGCAGGCAGATGGCCAGTCCTATGCTGATGATTCGTTTGCGCATTTGCTCGTCCTCCCCAGTTTTGTGCTACAAGCGTATGCGCAGGCGGAGGCGGACATGCAAAAAAGTGCCGCAGTCCGGCCCGGGATTCGGGGGGACTGCGGCAGGGCAGAAAAAGCAGGTGAGAGGTTTATTTCTCTTTATGCAGGCGCTGCTCCGGGGTGGAGGGGTTCGGAGTTTCGATGGACTCCGGGGTCAGCGCGTCGATGGACTCGGCCTTGACATGCTTGGGCATTGCCAGGGAGAGAACCATCGCGACGACGAAGACGCCTGCGACAGGGTTACCGGCGAAGATATCGCCGATGAGCTTCGGCATATGGTCAAAGAAGCCGGAGACCAGCGTGACGCCGATGCCGATGGAGAGGGAGGTGGCGGCGATCAGCGTATTGCGCTGGTCCAGACCGCACTGGCTCAGCATCGTGACGCCGGAGATGATGATCGCGCCGAACATCATGACGGTGCAGCCGCCGAGCACGCACTCCGGCAGCGTGGAGAAGAACGCGCCGATGGGCGGGAACAGACCGGCCAGCACCAGGGCGATGGCGCCGAACATGATCGTGAAGCGGTTGACGACCTTTGTCATCGCGACCAGGCCGACATTCTGGCTGAAGGACGTGATGGGCGAGCAGCCGAACACGCCGCCGGAGACGGCGGAAATGAAGCCGTCGCAGGCCAGGGAACCGGACAGCTCCCGGACGGTGATATCCCGGCCCAGGCCGCCGTTACAGACAGCCGTCGTGTCGCCGATGGTCTCGGCGGCGGAGACGAAGAAGACCAGGGTGATGGAGACGATGGCGCCGATCTCAAACTTCGGCGTGAAGTGCAGCAGCTGCGGGAAGGAGACAACACCCAACTCTGAGACGGTGCTGCCGATCTGCGCGAAATCGACCATGCCGAAACAGATGGCGGCAATATAACCGACGACCAGACCGGCCAGAACATAGAGCTGCTTCCAGAAGCCCTTGGCCAGCGCCTGATAGACCAGGCAGGTCACCAGGGTGATGGTGCCGACCAGCAGGTTCTGCCAGCTGCCGAAGTCATAGGCATTGGACGCGCCATAGGAGTTGATGCCGACAGACAGCAGCGAGAAGCCGATGGTCGTCACGACGCAGGCCGAGACGATCGGCGCTACAAAACGGCGCCAGTATTTGACCGTCAGGCCCAGCAGGCCCTCGATACAGCCGCCGACGATGATACCGCCGATCATAATGCCATAATCCTGGGCGGCATAGACCATCATGGCCGAGACGAATGTGAAGCTGATGCCCATAACGACCGGCAGCTTCGAGCCGATGCGCCAGATGGGGTAGAGCTGAACGAGGGTGCCGATGCCAGCGATGAGCATGGCGTTCTGGATGAGCCGTGCCGTCTCGATCTCGGTGAAGGCAATGCCGTTGTAGACGGCGACCTGCGCGACGAGAATGATCGGCGCGACATTGGCCACGAACATGGCCAGGACGTGCTGCAGGCCAAAGGGAATGGCCTTTGCAACCGGCACTCTGCCGTCAAGCCGATAGATATTATCAATGCTTGCGGCCGCGCCTGCGGTTTGTTTTTTCATACTGCTGTCTCCTCTTTCACAAGTTTCCGAAGCTGCCTGCCGCGCCGGTTTTTACCCCGGCCTCCGGCAATACAGCTTGTTTTCAAAGTTAGTTTACAACACTTGAAATCAGAAATCAATTGGGAGAAAACAGCCTGAATTTTCCCGTTCCTATAAAACCGGGGGGATATTTCGCATTATGAAACGGCCAAATTTGGAGCTGGAAAGTTTTTGTGAAATGTTTACAGAATCTTAACGAAAAATTTGGCGTATCCGCCAAAAACCGGCGGAATTCATCAGTGCGTCGTGCGATTGATATACTCGGCCCGCAGCTTAGAATAGATGATGTGCTGCCCGGAATAGAGGCTGTAATAGCCGCTGAGCAGGTAGCTGACGGCGCAGGCCGCGGCAAACAGCAGCAGCCCGCCGCCGCCGAACAGCTCAATGGCCAGCGCCAGCGCCGCCAGTGGGCAGTTGACGACGGCGCAGAACAGCGCCACGAGCCCCACGGCCGCCGCAAAGCCTGCGTCCAGCCCCAGCACCGGCCCCAGAGCGCAACCGAACGTCGCCCCGATGAAAAACGTTGGGACGATCTCGCCGCCCTTGAAGCCCGCGCCGATGGTCAGCGCGGTGAAAAGAATCTTGAGGAGAAAAGCGTACCAATGCGCCTGCCCGCCTTCGATCGCCCGGATAATAGATTCCATTCCTGCGCCGTTGTAATCCGGGACGCCGCACAGCAGCGTCGCCAAAATGACCAGGCAGCCCCCGGCGGCGATGCGCAGGTAGGGATTCTGAAAAAGCCGCCGGTAGAGCCGCGCCGCGCCGTGAAGACTGGCGATGAACAGGATCGAGACAACAGCGCACGCCGCCGCCAGCAGCGCCGCTTGGCCCAGGGACGCCAGGCTGACCGCCGGCAGCGCCCCCAGCCGGAAGGCCGTCGGCGCGATGCCGAAGCCCTGGGCGATCTGGCTTGCCACCGCCGCCGCAACGACGCTGGGCAAAAACGCCGCGTAGTAGACGACGCCCACGGAGATGACCTCCATGCTGAAGACCGCCGCTGTCACCGGGGTGCCGAACAGGGCGGCAAACAGGGCGCTCATCCCGGCAATGGTGATGATATGCAGGTCCTTCTCGTCGAGCCGGACCAGGCGGCCCAGGGCTGTGCCGATGCTGCCGCCGATCTGCAGCGCCGCGCCTTCGCGCCCGGCGGAGCCGCCGCACAGATGGGTCAGGACGGTGCCGATGAAGATCAGCGGCGTCATTTTCAGGGGGATCTCGTTTTGCGTGCGGATGGAGTTGAGCACGAGATTCGTCCCCTCGTCGTGGGCGATGCCGCACAGCCGGTACAGGGCTACGATGATAAGCCCCGCCAGCGGCAGCAAATAGAGCAGCCACCCGTGGTCCGCCCGCAGGCCCGTCGCGTACCGGATGCTGTAGTGGAACGCCGTGCCCAGCAGGCCGCAGACGCCGCCGGTGAGCAGCGCACAGAAGAGCCATTTGGCCAGGGTTCTCAGATAGATGCCGCTGTGCTGCGCCTGCGCGGCCAGCGCGTGCCGCAGCGTCAGAAGCGGCGCTTTGCGGGGGGAGGATTGTTTCATGCTCGTCTCTCTTTCCTTCTTTCCATTTTACGCGGGCCTATCAGCGCACCGCGTCTTTATTTTACCACAGCCGCAGCGTTTTGCAACCACCGCTTTCCGGTAGTATTTGGCGCGGCTTTGTGGTATACTGGGAGCAGCAAGATAAATAAAAAATGGGGAGGGTGTCACGCCATGCAGAAAACCGTTGCTGTGATTACCGGCGCATCCAGCGGGATGGGCGCGGAATTTGTTCGGACGATCGAGTCCTTCGGCGTCCGGCTGGATGAAATTTGGGCCATCGCCCGGCGGCGCGACCGGCTCGAGGCGCTCCAGGCGCCTTGCCCGGTGCGCCCCCTGGCGCTGGACCTGACGGACCCGGCCAGCTTTTCCGAATATCAGGCGCTGCTGGAGCAGGAGCAGCCCCGGGTCGCGCTGCTCATCAATGCCAGCGGCTTCGGCAAATTCGCCGCCACCTGGCAGACGCCCCTGGCGGTGAACCAGGCGATGGTTGCGCTGAACTGCCAGGCGGTGTTGGCTATGTGCCAGTTGACCCTGCCGTATCTGAGCGCGGGCAGCTGCATTGTCAACATCGCCTCCGTCGCCGCGTTTCAGCCGATCCCGTATATCAATGTCTACGCCGCGTCAAAGGCGTTCGTCCTGCAATTGAGCCGCGCCCTAAACCGGGAGGTGCGCCCCCAGGGCATCCGGGTCATGGCTCTGTGTCCGTTCTGGACGAAGACCGAGTTTTTCGACCGGGCGATCGACGCCGGGCGGGAGCAAGTCGTGAAAAAATACACCGCCATGTACGACCCAGCTCAGATCGTCCGCCGCGCCTGGCGGGACCTGGCCCGGGGGAAGGACGTCAGCAAATACGGCTTCGTCGCCCGCTTCCAGGCCGCCCTATGCAAGCTGCTGCCCCACAGCTTTGTCATGACCTATTGGATGCACCAGCAAAAATTGCCGTGACCGGCAGCAAAAACTCCGCCGCAGCGCAAGCTGCAGCGGAGTTTTTAAGAAAACACGCCGTTTCGATACGCCAGCAGCGCGGCCCAGGCGAGGAGGGCGGCGGTGTTGATCGCGGTAAAGTACCAGTGGCGGGTCTTGTGGTGAAACAGCCGCATCCCCAGCAGAGCGCCCAGCGCGCCGCCGCAGATGCCGCAGCCCAGCAGGACGCGCTCCGGGATCCGCCATGCGCCCCGCCGGGCCTTGGCCTTGTCCGCGCCATAGAGCAGGGCGGTGATGACATTGGCGGCAGCCAGATAAGCGTAGAGAACCTTCATCCGCGCCGCCCTCAGGTCAGCGACCGCAGGTCGTACGGCGTCGTTTGATAGACGAAGTAGTTGAGCCAGTTGCTGAAGAGCAGATTGGCGCTGGAGCGCCAGCGGACCAGCGGCTGCCGGGTGGGGTCGTCATCCGGAAAGTAGTTTTTGGGGATCTCAATGGGCTTCCCGGCGGCAACATCCCGCAGGTATTCGTTTTTCAGTGTGTCGGCGTCGTACTCTGAGTGGCCGGTGATGAAGATCTGGCGGCCCATATTCGTAAAGACGGCGTAGACGCCCGCCTCCTCAGACGAAGCCAGGATGCGCAGGTCGTCGACCTTCTCGATATCCTCCCGCCGCACCGTCGTATGCCGGGAGTGGGGGACCATAAATTCATCGTCAAAGCCCCGGAACAGGATCGAGCGTTTATACTCCACCCGGTGGGGGAAGACACCGAAGAGCTTCTTGGGAAGCTGCTGCTTGTCAATGCCGTAATGATAATACAGCCCCGCCTGCGCGCCCCAGCAGATGTGCAGCGTACTGTGGACATTCGTCTTGCTCCACGCCATGATCTGGCACAGCTCCGGCCAGTAGTCCACGTCCTCAAAGGGCATCTGCTCCACCGGCGCGCCGGTGATGACCATGCCGTCAAAGCGCTCGTCGCGGATGTCGTCAAACGTTTTGTAGAACGAGAGCAGATGCCGCTGGGGCGTGTTGGCCGCCTCGTGGGATTTCATCCGCACCAGCTCCAGCTCGATCTGCAGGGGCGTATTGCCCAGCAGGCGGGAGAGCTGCGTCTCCGTTTCGATCTTCTTGGGCATCAGATTCAGCAGGACGATCCGCAGCGGGCGGATATCCTGGGTCGAGGCCCGGGTGTGGGACATGACAAAAATATTTTCCTCCTGCAGGGTTTTGACCGCAGGCAGGTCGTTTGGAATCTTAATGGGCATGGTGCTTCTCCTTTAAGCCGCTGCCAGGCAGCCCGGGCCGCCTGGCAGCATTTGGGGTTCAGATCGCGTCCAGCGCCTGGCGCAGGTCGGCGATCAGGTCGTCTTTGTTTTCCAGCCCGCAGGACAGCCGAACCAGGTCCGGGCCGACTCCGGCCGCCTCCAGCTCCGCATCCGTCATCTGGCGGTGGGTCGTGCTGGCCGGGTGCAGGCAGCAGGTCCGGGCGTCGGCCACATGGGTCTCGATGGCTGCCAGACGCAGGTGGCGCATAAACGCCTCCGCCGCGCTGCGGCCGCCCTTGACGCCGAAGCTGACGACGCCGCAGGTGCCCTTCGGCATATATTTGCGTGCCAGGGTGTAGTATTTGTTGCCCGGCAGCTGGGGGAAGTTGACCCAGGCAATCTTCTCATGCTGCTGCAGAAATTCCGCGACGGCCAGGGCGTTTTCGCTGTGCCGGTCGATGCGCACATGCAGGCTCTCCAAGCCCAGGTTCAGCAAGAATGCGCTGTGGGGCGAGAGCATGGGGCCCAGATCCCGCATAAGCTGGGTGGTGCATTTGGTGATAAACGCGCCGCCGAGGCCGAAGCGCTCGGTGTAGGTCACGCCGTGGTAGCTCTCGTCCGGCGTGCAGAGGCCGGGATATTTTTCGGCGTATTTTGTCCAGTCAAATTTCCCCGCGTCGACGATGCAGCCGCCCAGGGCCGCGCCGTGGCCGTCCATATACTTCGTCGTCGAATGGGTGACGATATCCGCGCCCCAGGCGATGGGCTGGCAGTGGACGGGGGTGGCAAACGTGTTGTCCACGATCAGGGGGACGCCGTGGGCGTGGGCAGCGTCGGCAAATTTTTCGATATCCAGGACCGTCAGCGCCGGGTTGGCGATGGTCTCACCGAAGAGAAGCTTCGTATTGGGCCGGAAGGCGGCGTCCAGCTCCTGGCGGGTGCAGTCCGGGGAGACGAAGGTGACGTCGACGCCCATGCGCTTCATCGTCACGGCAAACAGGTTATACGTCCCGCCGTAGATCGACGCCGAGGAGACGATATGGTCGCCGCACCCGGCGATATTGAACGCGGCGAAGAAATTGGCCGCCATGCCCGAGGCCAGCAGCATTGCCGCGCTGCCGCCCTCCATTTGGCAGATCTTTGCCGCGACGGTGTCGCAGGTGGGATTCTGGAGCCGGGAGTAGAAATAGCCCGTGTCCTCCAGGTCAAACAGGCGGCCCATGGCCTCGCCGGTGTCGTATTTAAATGTGGTGCTTTGAATAATGGGGATCTGGCGCGGTTCGCCGTTCTTCGGGCGGTAGCCGCCCTGGACACAGGTCGTCTCGATCCGGTAATCGTTCATCGGTAGCTCTCCTTTTTGCTCGTATGGAAATAGAAAAAACGCTTGCCCCAAGGGAGCCCTTGAGGCAAGCGCGGTCTTGCACTTGCGAGTCATCACGCCGGTCGGTTCCCCGCGGCGGCAAGGGCGGCAGCGCCCCGCGCCTTTATTATATCGGCGCGTGAAAATGTTGTCAAGGATTTTCCAGGGTCATATCGTACCACACCGCGCCACCGTGTACAGACGCCGAGATGCCCCGCGCCGCAAAGCCGAAGCGGGCGTAATAGTCGATCTTCTCTGCCTTGCAGGTCAGCGCGATGCTGGTAAGCCCCAGCGCGTGGGACGAGGCGATCATCTGGCGCAGCAGCGCTGCAGCCACACCCCGGCGCTGAAATTCCGGCAGCACGGCCAAACCGAAGATCATCTGGCACGGCCCGTCCGGCACATGGCCGCCGACCTCAAACATTGCATCGTCGATCCGCGGCCGGTCCGACCGGCAGCCGTTGACCAGGCCAATGATACGCCCGGCGCTGCAGGCGACGAAAAACCGATCCGGAAACTGGGCGATGCGCCGGGCGAAGCTCTCCCGGCTCGCCGCCTCCGCAGGCGGGAAGCAGGCCGCTTCCACAGCGGTGACGCCGTCCAGATCCTCCGGCGTGACGGGGCGGATGGTATACTCAAACATCGAGCCGCACCAGATCGTCCAGCGTCTCCCGCCGGATGACAACGCGATCTCCCGCCGGGCTGAGCATGACCGTCGCCGGGCGGCCCAGGCGGTTGTAATTCGACGCCATGGCATAGTGATACGCGCCGGTGGTCGCCACGGCCAGGATATCGCCGCGGCAGGTCGACCGGGGCAGCAGCACATCCGGCTGGATGATATCGTCACTCTCACAGCAGCGGCCGACGACATCCGCCTTGAAATCTACGTCCTCCGTTGCGCGGCTGGCGTTGTAGATCGTATACGGCGCGCCGTACAGGGCGTACCGGGGGTTGTCCGTCATGCCGCCGTCGACGGAGACATAGCTCTTGTAACCCGTGATGCGCTTGACCGTTCCGACCTGGTAAAGGGTCATTCCCGCGTCGGCCACGATGCTGCGGCCCGGTTCCATCAAGAATTTCGGCGTGGGATAGCCAAGCTTTTTCGTCAGCGCCTTATAGTGCGCCGCGACCTCCCGCAGCCGGGCACCGATGTCGATGCGCCCGTCGGAATCGAGATAGCGCACGCCGTAGCCGCCGCCCAGATCCAGCTCACGGGCTGTGTAGCCCAGCGTTTCGCGAATTTCCGCCATATACGGCAGCATGATATCCAGCGTCCGCTGGTAGACATCCTCTTCAAAGACCTGGGAGCCGACATGGCAGTGGAAGCCCGCCAGGTCCAGATTCGGCAGCGACAGCGCATGCTCGATCATACCCGTGGCCTGGCCCGTCTCGATGGCGGTGCCAAATTTGGAATCCACCTTGCCGGTGTTGATGGCGTCGTAGGTGTGGGGGTCGATGCCTGGGGTCAGCCGCAGCAGGATCTTCTGGCGGATGCCCGCCTGCCCGGCGATGACGTCGATGGCGTCCAGCTCCTCCCGGTTGTCGACGACAAAGCAGCCGACGCCATGGGCGATGGCATAGGCGATGTCCTCGTCGGTCTTGTTATTGCTGTGAAAATAGGCCGTCGAAAGGTCGGACCCGGCCTGCAGAGCGGTATAAATTTCGCCGCTGGAGACAACGTCGATCCCCAGCCCCTCCTCGGCGACGATCCGGTAAATGCCCTTGAAGGCATTGGCCTTGCTGGCATACAGCACCAGACCATTTTCGCCGAAGGCCTCCTGGAATGCCTGCGTGTAGATCTGGCAGTTTTTGCGGATCCTCGTCTCATCCATCAGGTACAGCGGCGTCCCATATTTATGGGCCAGGCTGGTGGTATCGTAACCGGCAAAGACGATATGCCCCTGTTCGTTAACCGTAATATTATCAGAAAGCATTGCTGCAGCTCCTTCCCGCAGCCCCCGCGGGGCTGTATATTTTTCCACGATATTACATTAAAAAGAATCATAGCATGTCCAGAATAGAAATGCAAGTATTTTCTCTCGATTTCAGCCCGGGCGCACGCCGGGAATATTCACAGAATATTCATTTTTCTTTCATGATTCGGCCATAACCTGCCTTTATAATCAAAGCATAAGATCAAGAGCGCAAAGCCCCATTGATCTTACCGACGTAAGTCGGTTCCTTCCTTTCTTTTTCTCTCTCTTCTTTTTGTTAGGCAAAGCCCGGCGGACCAATGGTGCGCCGGGTTTTGTCTGCTTATCAAAAAGCCTCGCAGAGTTTGCGCCGCGCACGGCGCAAATAGAGTCAAAAACATTTTCTCCGGCGGCGTGTACGTCGGGGAAAATACTTTACGCCCTGCAAGTGTGGAATCCCTGTGCCGCAGGCGCGGGGATTATGCGCGCAGCAGGGTGCAATTCCCTCAAACGCGAGCCCAGCGCAGCGGGTCGCGTTTGAGATGTTGTCAAAAATACTTTTTT
>CAKTTR010000033.1 GCA_934615645.1 uncultured Oscillospiraceae bacterium
GTATAGGCGCCGCCATCATACGCCGTCTCGTAGCGATATGCATAATACACCTTTAAATCGCCAGTGACATCGCCCCGGGGGTCGACCCATGCCGTATTCCCGGCGGAATTTGTCACCGTAAACGGTTTTTTGCTCATCACAGTCAAATGGACACTGCCATAGAGCTTCTTCTGCTCGGCAAAGCGCTCCTCCTGCTCCTGGCTCAGCTCCGGCACAAACATCGGCCCCTCCGGCACCACCGGCGGCGCAGGAAGCAGGCCCCCCGCCGCCACCAGGATGCTATAGACCGCCGCCAGCAAAAACGCTCCCAACACACAGCGCCCCAAGATACGGCGGAATTTCTTCATCGGCCACGCCCCCCTTTCCTCCCGCGCTCACTTCGCCACCGTGAAATAGTCCCCCGTCCCGCCGCCGGTGGGGTCATAAGAAACGACCGTCCATTCGGCAGGCAGGGTCAGCTTGTTTTCGCGCCAGCAAAGGTCGTAACCGTCATAAAAACGGAAGCGCCATTTGGCATTTCTGCCTTCCAGACTGTACGCCGTATCGGCGGTAGCAAAGCAAATGCGCTCTGTCCCATGGACCCGGCCGGAAAATTCGTTGTCCACGCCCTTGGTGGGATCAATATGCCGCACGGTATATGTCCTTGCGAAAAGACCGCTGTTTTCCAGCGTGAGCATCTGCGCATAGGGATCGTAGGTCACCTCGCCCATATGCGACGCGCTGACGCCGCAGCGGTTCTCTGCAGTTCCGGGCAGCACTGTGTTGAACCCGCCGCGCTGGCCATGGTAATCCAGCGTGTAGCGACTGCCACCGCAAAGCTCCAGTGTCACGCAATAGTCCCAATCGTCACTGCGCGCGGACCGTTCAGCCCAAAACACCTTGAGGTTTCCCTGGAGCTCCCCCGCCGGGTCGATCTCCAAGCGGTTCCCCGCCGCATCCCGCAGCGTCACCCGGCGTCTGCACGTAATGAAAAGCTGCACTCTGCCCGCTTCCTTCTCCTGGGCCGCAAAGGCCGCCTCACGGCTCGGTGACAGCACCGGCACTGCCATGCACCCCGGTACCGCCGGCGGAAACACCCGCTCCGCCAAACCAGAGGCCAAAAAAACGCAATATCCCCCCACCAGCACGCACCCCAGCAGCAAGCCATAGCCAAGCCACTGCAGGAGCTTTTTCATCGCAGATCACCCCACGTCGTCGAGATATGTCACGCTCCAAGTCCCATCGTCTGCCATGACAGCCGGGGTCTCGCCACCAAAGGCAATCACAACACTGCCGTTGGCCGTGCCGGTGATCTGGGCCAGGACCTTTCCTTCCGCCGTGACAGGGCCGGTGACCGTCCACGTCATCTGCTCGCCCTGGAGCAGGACGCGGTTGTCCTCATAAAAATCGACACGGTCAATTCCATTGCCCCGGACCGCGGCAATCGCGCCCTCGCGCAGGAATGACCAATCACAGGGGCCCGACTGGTGCCGAATCGACAGCACCTCGGTATTGGGCACCGTCAGGCAAACTTGCGGCTCATAGTTTACGATCCAGCTCTCCTGCACCACCGGCATCGTCCCTGCGTACTCGCCCCGGGTATAGGCGAGGAATTGGCCGTCGGTATTCGAGAGCGTCGCCGTGCTGTTGCCGGAAAGATAGAGCAGCGTGCAGTTATTTTCCAGCGGATCGTCCGCCGCAGGCTGGTGCAGCACCGTTTCATCGAACCGGTACAGGCACAGGGCCAGCCACTTCCGGTCCTGCAGCGCTTGGGGATAGAGGCGCGACTCCGGCAACGCCAGCAGGAGCAGCCCCTCCTGCACCGCCCATTCCATCGCCGGGACGGCATAGCCGCTGATCCTTGTAAAATCGGCGCAGCTAGAAATATGGTCCATCCCTGTCTCCTGGGCGGCATCCCGATAGATGGCAAAGCGGTACAACGCCGCCATCAGCTGCTCCCGGGTCACCGGATCATTGGGCGCAAACCGGTCTTTGGCCACGCCGACCATAATGCCCCGGGCAGACGCCCAGTTGACCGCCTCCCGGAACCAGTCGCGTGCACCGACGTCGGCAAACGATCCGCTGTAGGCTCCGGGTTCCTCTGCCATCCGGTAGAGCACCGCCGCGACCATGGCCCGGGTGACGGTATCGTCCGGCGCAAAGCGGTCGCCCCCCACGCCGCAGAGATAGCCCCGGTCCGCCATCGCGGCGATTGCCTCTTGGAACGCAGGCTCCATCTCTGGGCCGACGTCAGAAAACGCCAATGCCTGCCCGGCCAGGAGCTGGCCGCAGAGCAGCAGTGCCAGCAGGAACGCAAAGCGCCGTTTTCTGCTTTGCTTTATTATCTGCTTCGTTCTTTTCATGGTCCTTGCCTCCTTTTGCATCGTCACGTGTCGTCTTGCCGCAATTTCTTTCTCTTACAATTTCACCTTACCATATCCCCCCGTCGATTTCAATTGTTTAAATCTTAATTTCTCCTAAATTTTCGTCAAAATCACAACTGATCTAAAAAAACGCGCAAAAAAGCGACCAGAAATCCTGGTCGCTTTGTAGAGTTTCCCGCCTTCCGCCCCAATGGCTGCGCGCTGGCGGCTTTTGGGGGCGTCCGGGGCAAAAATCAGGCGCACTGCAAAGCCTGTTTGCAGTGCGCCCTTGCTATGTCTTAGTCTTTTCCCTGCCCGTAGTGGTTCTTTACGAAGTCCTGCATGATGGCGATGTTCTCGTCCGAGATCGGGATCGGCTTGCCGCCGGCGGACTCGATCATGTAGAGAATATGCGCAGCGATCTCCAGGACCTTGCAGGTGCGGAACGCGCCGTCCATATCACCGCCCACTGCGACAGCGCCGTGGGAGCGGACCAGGCAGGTATTCGCTTTCTCGCCGAGAGCTGCCACGACAGCGTCTGCCAGCTCCTGACTGCCCGGCAGGGCGTAGGGCGTGGTGTGACAGGTATCCCCCATGATCTGGGCCGCTTCGTCCATGAAAAGGGGAATGTCCTTTCCCTGGCAGGAGTAGACCATAGAATAGGTGGGATGGGTGTGAATGACCGCATTCACATCCTTTCGTGCGCGGTACACGGCCAGATGCATCCCGGTTTCAATGGTGGGCTTGCGCGTGCCCTGCACGATCTTGCCATCCAGCTCCGCGACGACGACATCGTCGACGGTGATGGTGTCATACTGCATGGCACTGGGCGTCAGATAGACCAGACCCGTCTCCGGATCGCGGGCGCTGATATTGCCCCAGGTCTCAACGGTCAGCCCGGAATTGGCCATTCTCAGGCCGCTCTCTACGATAAGCTTGCGATAATCCATAGTAAACTGTCCTTTTTACGAGTTCGTTAAATTACTCAACGTACTGAACATAGTCGTCGAAGTATTCCTGTGCATTGGTCTTGTCGATGACGCCGGTGCCGGTGTCGATCTTCTGCTCAGCTTCGCCGCCGTCGAAGATCTTCAGCATCTGCAAAACGCCCTGCCGGCCCATCTCTGCCGGATGCTGTGCGATGTCCAGAACGAAGGAACCGTCAATGACATACTGCAGCGCCTGTGCCTGGCCGTCGTAGCCGATGATGTCGACCTTGCCCTCCAGGTTCGCGTCCTTGACAGCGGACAGCGCGCCATAGGCCATGCCGTCGTTGCAGCAGAAGATCAGCTGCAGGTCGGGGTTGGCCGTCAGGATGTTCTGCACCGCGGTGTAGCCCTGGTCGGTCTCCCAGTTCGCCGTCTGGGTCGCAACAACGTCGAGATAGGTTTCGCCGACGCCTGCCAGGAAGCCTTCGTAACGGTCGACTGCATTGGTCTGGCCTTCCACGCCGGTCAGGATTGCCGTCTTGGTGCCTTCTTCATAGTTTTCCGCGACCCATTCGCCAGCCAGCTTCGCGCCGTTGAAGTTGTTGGTGCCGTAGTAGGGCAGGTCCCAATCCAGGTCGATGCGGGTCTGCTCGGAGATGTCGGTGTCGAGGATGATGACGGGGATCCCGGCGTCCTTACATTCCTTCAGGGGGTTGTACAGGCCCTCAGAGGAAGCGGGAACGAGAATGATGCCGTCCACGTCCTGGGCGATGAAGTTTTCCAGGATGTTGATCTGCTCGTCAACGGATGCGTGCTCGGAGCCAGCCTGGATCAGGATGTTGACGCCCTGCTCCTTCGCCTCCGCCTTGGCCGCGTTGGCAACGACGACGTGATACTCGTTGTTCAGCGTCATGCCGCAGAAGCCGATGGTCTTGTCTGCATAGGCGCCGGTGGTCTCGCTGCCGGTGGAAGCGGGGGAACCGTTTGCGTCGGGGTTATCGGAGCCGGTGCTGTTCGTGTTCTTCTCTCCGCAGGCGGCCAGGGTGAAGAGCATGACCAGTGCGAGAAGAATTGCAAGTGTTTTCTTCATTTTGTTTTTCTCCAATCTTTTTATTTATTTTTAACGCTGTGACGCGTTAAATACGGTGTGGGCCGCCGCCTATTCTGCACCCGGCGCGGCGTGACCGGGATCATGCTTGCGATCACTCTGCCTTGCGCTCCTTGGACTTATCCATGT
This sequence comes from uncultured Oscillospiraceae bacterium, assembly GCA_934615645.1. Classification (GTDB taxonomy): domain Bacteria; phylum Bacillota; class Clostridia; order Oscillospirales; family Oscillospiraceae; genus SVMC01. The sequence continues at coordinate 4,509 of CAKTTR010000033.1, forward strand.
AGACCGCGCCGACGATCACAAGGCCGGAGATGATGGTCTGCCAGTGGACGGAGATATTCAAGATCTGCAGGCCGCAGGTCAGCATGCCGAGGATCAGCGCGCCGACGAAGGTATTGAGCACCTTCCCCTTGCCGCCGGACAGGGAGATCCCGCCGATGACGCAGGAGGCGATGGCGTCCATCTCGTAGCCGGAGCCGGTATTGGGGTCCGCGACGAACAGACGGCTCAGCAGCATCAGACCGGCGATCGCGGAGAAGACACCGGCCAGGACATAGACACCGACCTCCAGCTGCTTGACCTTGACGCCGGACAGCTTCGCGGCCTTGACGTTGCCGCCCAGGGCGTAGACCCGGCGGCCGAAGCGGGTATAGGTCATAACGAAGAAGATCAGTGCATACAGCACGATCACATACAAAATGGAAATGGGCATGGAACCGAAGAGCTTGGTGCCCATGATATTTGCCAGGGGAACCGGGAGCCCGGTGATGGATTTGCCGCCGTTGGTCAGATAGGCCAAGCCGCGGGCGATATTCATCGTGCCCAGGGTGGCGATAAAGGCCGGGACCTTGCCGCAGCTGATGATCACGCCGTTCACCAGGCCGATGAGCGCGCCGGCTGCCAGGCCGATCAAAAAGGCGACCGCGATCGGCACGCCGTTCTTAATAAACAGGGCGGCAAAAATGCCGACAAAGCCGATGACGGAGCCAGCGGAAAGGTCGATGCCGCCGGTCAGAATGACCAGGGAAGCGCCGATGGCCACAACGGCCACACAGCTGGACTGGGAAATGATATTCTGGATGTTCCGCAGGGTCAGAAAGTCCTTCCCGGCGATTTTACAGACGATCGTAAAGCAGATCAGAATAAGCACCGCGCCGATGTACAGGGCAAAGGAGGAAACATCTACTTTCTTTTTCGCGACGGTTTCGTTTTTCATACGTCTTTTCTCCTCTCAAAATGCGTAAGACAGAACTTTTTCCTGGGTCGTGGAGGCGTCGTTTTCCAGGATGGTACGCAGCTCGCCTTCTCTCATCACAGCGATCCGGTCGCTGAGCCGGATGACCTCCACCAGGTCGGAGGAGACCAGAATGATACTCGCCCCGTTTTTGACAAGCTCCAGCATGATCTCGTAGATCTCATCCCGGGCGCCGACGTCGATGCCGCGGGTTGGCTCGTCAAAGATATAGACATCCGCCTGGGAGAGCAGCCACTTGGCGATGACGACCTTCTGCTGGTTGCCGCCGGAGAGCTCCTCCCCGGCCATGTCCGCGTTGTACGCTTTGATCTTCAGCTTTTTGATGTAATCCGCAGTGACGGTGCGCAGCTTACTCTTATGGACCAGGGGTTTTCCGAGCTTATCCAGGTTCGGCAGGCTGACATTTTCAAACAGCGGGTGGATCAGCACCAGGCCCTCGCCCTTGCGGTCCTCGCTGAGATAGACCACACCGCGCTTGGCCGTCTCGGCCACACTGGTGGGCAGCTCCTTGCCCAGATACTTGATGCTGCCGGTATGGCGGTACGCACCGATGATGCACTTGGCGATCTCGCTGCGCCCCGCGCCGACCAGGCCCGAGAAGCCGAGGATCTCGCCCTTGTGCAGGTCGAAGGAGACATGCTTGACCCGGTTCCTGTAGCACAGGTCCTGGACCTCCAGGACGATCTCGTCCGTTCGGCCGGGGTTTTCGACCTTCTCAAAGCTGATATCGCGGCCGACCATCATCCGGGTCAGCTCCGCCTCGGTGATATCCTCAATGTTTTGCGTCCCGACATAGCAGCCATCGCGCAGGACGGTGATGCGGTCGCCGATCTCAAAGAGCTCTGCCATACGATGGGAGATATAGATGACGCCCATGCCATTGGCCCGCAGCTCCTTGATGGTTTTGAAGAGAATCTCGACCTCCTTATCCGTGATAGAGGCCGTCGGCTCATCCAGGACCAGGACCTTGGCATTGTTGGAGATCGCCTTGGCGATCTCGACCATCTGCTGCTGGGCGATGCTCAGGGACCCGACCAGGGTCCGGGGATCGACCTTCAGGCCGACGATATCCAGATACCGCTGCGTCTCCTGAATCTGCCGTTTGCGGTCAAAGCAGATGCCCTTGGTAAATTCCTTGCCGATGAAGACATTTTCATAGATGGGCAGGTCCGGTATCATGTTCAGCTCCTGGTACACGACACTGACGCCCGCCTGGATGCTTTTGGACGGCGAGTTATTGACCAGCGGCTTACCGTCAAGGATGATCTCGCCGCTCTCCAGGGAATACGCGCCGGACAGGATCTTGATGAGGGTGGATTTCCCCGCGCCGTTTTCGCCCAGGAGACAGTGTACCTCTCCCCTGCGCACATCAAAATTCACATCGCTCAGAACCTGAATCCCATGGAAGCTTTTCCCAATGTGCTTCATTTCCAGAACATTTTCGCTCACACCGTATTCCCCTTTCTAAGCAAATCGCTTGCAGTATTCCTGCGCCAGGCCGCGCAGATCCTGCTTTGGCTCGAAGCGCTTTGTCTCGATGCTGCTGCGCAGGATGCCGCGGATCTGCGAAATGGTGATGCCCGCCTCGTGCTGCGGCAGCTGCGCCGCAAGGCAGCCCAGGGACGTGCTCTCGTTGCTGCCGGTAATGACCGGCCGGGCCAGCACATCGGCGACCGTCTGATTCTGCAGCAGATTGCGGGAGCCGCCGCCTGCAATATAGACCGCCGGGAACCGCTTGCCCGCCAGCCTCTCCAGCGTCGCACAGACCTGGGCGTAGCTGCAGGCCAGAGATACCTGGTAGCTGCGGATGACCGTCGGCCAGCTTGCTGTGCCGGTCACGCCGCCGCGCTCCTGCAGGTCCGCGCGGATGGCGCCGCTCATGTTGGCAGGGTTAAAGAACCGCGCGGCATTGACATCAAAGAGCGGGATGCTGCCCGCATGCCCCTCCGCCATGGCGCTGAATTCGCTCCAGCCGATCTGCTCGCCGGTCTCCGCTTCGTATTCCGGCTTGAGCCGCTGATTGATAAACATCCCGGCGTTATTGCGCAGCAGCGTGATCTTGCCGAAGGCGCCGACCTCGTTGGTCAGATTGCCCTGCAGGGCGATCTCGTTGATAACCGGCTGCGGCAGCTCCGTCCCGACCAGCGACCAGGTGCCGGAGCTGACAAAGAGGAAGTCCTCCTCCGCCGCCGGAACGGCGAAGACCGCTGCCGCCGTATCGTGGGACGGCACGCAGACCACCGGGATCTCATAGGAAATGCCCAGCTCCCGGCAAATCGACGGCAGCACATTGCCGATGACCGTGCCATGCTCCCCGATGGGGCAGAACAGGTCCTCCGAAATGCCAAACCGGCGGCACATGCTGGGGCTGACCCTTCTTGTGCGGGCGTCCATAAACTGGGTCGTGGAGAGCTCGCTGGGCTCGTTTCGCATCTGGCCGGTAAACATATAATTCAAAATATCCGGCACCATCAGCAGCTTATCCGCCGCCTGCAGCTTGTGGGGCATCCGTTTTTTCATCCCGGCCAGCAGATAGGCCGAGTTGATCTTATCGCAGACGATGCCAGTCTCCAGAAACATCTGCTTGCGCGCCGCCGCGTCAAACGCAGCAAGCTCGCGCTCGCCGATGGTATTCCGATAAGCTAGCGGCGCCCCCAGCGAATAGCCCTCGGCATCGTACAAGCCGAAGTCCACCCCCCAGGTGCAGATGCCCAGGGAGTCGATTTTATCCACGCGGCGCGCAGCCTCCCGCAGGCCCTGCTTCAGATTCTGGAAAATGGCCAGGAAATCCCAGTAGAAGATCCCGTCCACCTCGATCATCTGGTTGGGCACCTGGCAGACCACGTCCATGGTGAGCCGTTCGCCGTCATAGCTGCCCAGCACCACGCGATAGGAGGAGTTGCCGCAATCGAATGCGACCATGTGCTTCATCGTTTTCATCGGCTGATTACCTCTCCGTATCTCTCATTCTTCTTGCGCTTCTGTCTTGCTTTTCTCTTTTCATTCTATCTCATAACAAATCATTGGATCCGCGCTGAAACGCCGTATTCTGCCGCCCAGGGCAAAATATGCTGCAGCGCCTCGCGCTTGAGGGATTTCCCGCCCCCCATGGCGTAATCCCGGCCCAGGCCCGTGTACTTGGGCAGGCCCAGCCGGTGATAGGGCAGGAACACGACCTCGACCTGCCGCCTCTGCCCTGCCATATAGGCAAGGAAGCCGCGGATGGCCGCCTCGTCGTCATTGCAGCCCGGGATATAGGGATAGCGCACGGAAATATTGCCCGGGAAATTTTCCAGCAGCCAGTGAAGATTTTCTAAGATCTGCCGGTTGTCGTGGCCGGTCAGGGCCTTGTGGCGGGCGGGGTCGATGTGCTTAAAATCATAGAAAAACGCGTCTACCTGCGCTGCCGCCTGCTGCAGGCTCTCCAGCGGTACAAAGCCGCAGGTCTCGACCAGAGACGGCACCTGCTGCGCCCGCAGCGCCGCCGCGGCCTCGGTGAGGAACGCCGCCTGCAGAAGCGGCTCACCGCCGCTGAAGGTCACACCGCCGCCGCTGCGCAGGAAAAAGGCCTTGTCCTTCAAAACCTCCTGCACCAGGGCATCCACCGTGTATTTCATGCCCTGCAGCTTGCGTGCATTGATATAGCAGCCGCGCACACAGGCCAGGCACAGGGTACACTTGGCGCGGTCCGTGATATAGCCGTAGCCCTCCCGGCGGGAGATCGCCCCCTGGGGGCAGGTCTCGACGCACTGGCCACACTGCACGCACACGTTGCCAATGTGCATGATCTCCGGCGCTGCCAGCTGCGATTCCGGGTTGGCGCACCATTTACAGCGCAGCCCGCAGCCCTTGAGGAAGACCACGGTACGAATGCCGGGCCCATCCTCGTTGCTGCCGCGCTCGATATTAAAGACGGTACCTTCTAACGCTGTATGCTCCATGGGTCTTGATTCCTTCTTTCCCGGGGTGCAATGGTACCCCGGTTTTTTCCGCATCAAAGCTCCAGCTCGCTGCGGCTGATGACATCCTCCTGCACATCGGCAGCCAGGGTCGTGAACAGGGCGCTGTAGCCGGAGACGCGGACCATCAGATCCTTGTACTTTTCAGGGTTCTTCTGGGCCTCGCGGTAGACCGCATTGCTCACAACATTGAACTGGATCTGCTCGCCGTATTTGTCGAAGAATACGCGGATCAGATCGCAGACCCGCTGCTTCTTTTCCCGGCTGTCCAGCGCGGACTTGAGCAGACGCATATTGAAGATCGCGCCCTTCTGGATCCACTGGGTGGGCAGCTTGGAGACAGACATCGTCGCCGCCGTCGCGCCGTTGCGCTCGCTGCCATTGGCCGGGGAAACACCGTTGTTGACCGGGGCGCCGTTTTTGCGGCCCTCCGGGGTGGCGCAGATGCTGCGGCCGAAGGCGACGTTGCCGCTGACCGGGCTCTGGCTGTAGGAGAAGCAGCAGGGCACCGGGCCCTTGCCGTACTTGGAGCTCTTATATTCATGCCGCAGCGTCTTGCCGATGTAATTCTCGACGGCGACGGTCCAGCGATCGGCAGTGTCGTCATCGTTGCCGTATTTCGGAGCCTTGTTGAGCATCATCGCCTGGATCTGCGGGCCGGTGGGCGTCGTAGTCATATCCTCATAGTTGGTCTCGCAGGCATGCAAGAGCTGCGCCATCGTCAAGACCTTCTCGTCAAAGACGGCGTATGCAATGGCAGCCAGCGCATCGCCGGTGCTGATGGAGCCCGCGGTGGGGCCGCCGTCGACGGAGTAGATGGAGCCGCCCTCGACCAGGTCCATGCCGCGGCCGATGCAGTCGGCGACCAGGGAGGCGCGGAAGGCGTTGATATCCTTCTCGCAGTGAATTTCGTCGTTGATATGCTCGCAGACCGGCAGCAGGTCCATAAAGTACCGCAGCTGGGTCAGATAATTTTCAAACACCTCATCCATATTCTTGCAGGATGCGAAGGGACGCGGCGGCGTGGCGAAGCGATAGCCGGTCTTGGTGTCCAGGCCGTCGTGCATGGCGATATCCAGCACCTTCTCGACATTCAGCCACGGGCCCTTGGCCGCAAAGTCCCACTTGCCAGGGATGGACGCCTCGATGCAGCCATCGGGGACCCAGTTGACCAGGTCCTCCTCGTCGGTGATGCCGAGGTCCCGCAGGGTCCGCATAAAGGCCTTGTCGTTATAAAACGCCGGCTGGCCGCCCTGGTGCTTTTCCATCGCCTCCAGATTGCGGATGATAAACGCGTCGTCCGTGCCGTCAAAGACCTTGACGGAGACCGACGGGGTGAACAGGCGGACATTCTCGCAGGCCTCGACGCAGAGGTAGGAGACCTCATTGACCGCGTCCTTATGCTCCGGCGTCTGGCCGCCGATGGCGATATTGATAAACATCTGATAGCCAATGAAAAATTCGGTATCGGGCCAGGAGCGCAGCTTATTGAGCTCGTTGCACTTGATAAAGAAGGCTTCGACGATCTCCAGCGCCTCGTCCCGGGTGATGCGGCCCGCTTCCAGGTCCTGCTTCAGCAGCGGATACGTATACTGGTCAAAGCGGCCCAGGGAGATGGCATGGCCGTTGGACTCCAGATGCACCGCAAGCAAAATCATATAGATCGCCTGCACCGCCTCGTGGAACGTGCGGGCCGGATGCAGCGGCACGTGGCGGCAGATCTCCGCCAGCGATACAAGCTCCGCCTTACGCTTGGCGTCCTGGCAGGCCTCCGCCTGGCGGGCGCATTCTGCAGCGATGCGGTTGGAGAAATTGACAACGGCTTCGTTGCTCTGCAGGGCTGCCTGCAGGAACCAGATCTTGCGGATATTGCCGGGCTCCTTGGGGTCCAGCTCCGCCAGGCGGGCGCGAATGCGGGCCATGACGTCCTCCAGGCCCTTGGTCACGACCAGATTATAGTCGACGACCTCGTTGCCCAGGCCCGCGCCGGAGACCCATGTGTCGTCAATGACATTGGCGTCCCACGCTTCGTTGATCTCCTGCGGCAGGGAGCGACGCAGCGCTTCATACAGGCTCTTGCCTTCCCAGTAGTCCACGCACTTCATAATGGCGTCAACATCCTCGGGCGCCACATCGAAGCGGTCGCCGGGGCGCATATTGGGGAAATAGGGCTTCCCCTCCACCAGCTCGCTGCGGAGCCAGTCCGTGGAGTACTCGGGGTAAATGGGAGAGGATTTCGGCCACTGGGCCTGGTTGCCGACAATGAGCTCGCCCGCATTGACATAGACGCTCATCTGATCCAGCACATCATAAAATGCCTGGGAGCGGCGCAGTGCAATGGGCTTGCCCTCGCTCTTTTTCATGGATTCGGTAAAAATTACGCAGCGCTCCGGGCAAATGCGGGGCGTATATTCATCAAACAGCTTTTGGCGAAGTAATTTTGTTCTTTCCGTCATAACCTTCTCCTCCGTCTATCCAAGATTTCTCCGCCCCGTGGGACGGTTTTACAAATGTAACATGTTGCAATTCTCCTAATTCCATATTAGACCCAAAAGAGGACGCGTGTCAATATTTACATAAGTTTCATTCACTTTTCGGAAATTATCATCATATTTCCCATCCATTTTTCGTTATTTTCTGGTTAAATTTCCCAGTTTCCCGAACTTAAATGTAACATTTTTCATATTTCGATAAACTTTTATTGATAAAAAGTTAAATATATCTCAGTTTTTCAATATTTTTTCCCATAAACTTTATTTTTTCAAAAGATTATGTTAAAATCATATGTAACAATTACATTGTATGCGAGGAGATGCCGGTATGTCGACCAATCAAAGCAACGCGAAGTATTTAAATATCCGGGATATTGCCAAGCTGGCCGGCGTTTCGACGGCGACGGTCTCCCGGGTGCTCAATCACCCGGAGCTGACCTCGCCCGAGATTCGCGCCCGGGTCCAGGCCATTGTCCAGGAGCATCATTATGTGCCGAACCAAATGGTCAAGAGTCTCTTCTCCCACTCAGCAGACTCCATCGCCGTCTTTGTCTACGATATGGCGAACCCCTTCTTCATCGCCCTCATCCAGGAGCTGAACCGGGTGGCGTTTGACCACAAGCACGCCCTGCTCATCTGCGACACCTCCAATGACATCCAGAAGGAGTCAGACTACCTGGACTACTGCGCCGCCATCCGGGTCAAGGGCATTATTTTGACCGAGGGCTTCGAGTTTAACCCGGCGTCCAACCAGATCCACTCCCCCCTTGTGATGTTTGACCGTGTCGGGCAAAACGTCTGGCCCTCCGTCCAGTCGGACAACACGGCAGCCATCGCCCGCGCCGTCAAGTACCTGCACAACCTCAATCACCGCCGCATCGCCTGTATCGCCCCGGATACGGGCCTCGCCTCCATCCAATGCCGGTGCGAGGGGTATCGCCGCACCATGGAGGAGTCCGGGCTGTTCCGCCCGGAGTATTTGTACGACCGCCCCGCGCCGCTCAGTGCCGCGACGGGCATCGACGCGCTCAATTACTTTTTCTCCCTGCCCGAGCCGCCCACCGCCATCCTTTGCAGCAATGATTTGATCGCCCAGGGCGTCCACTTCCGCGCGGCGCAGATGAATATCAGCGTGCCCCGGAATCTTTCCATCATCGGCTTCGACGGCATCCCCCTCGGCAGCGCCGCCATCCCCCTGACGACCATCAAGCAGGACATCCCCGCCATCGCCAAGACGCTGTTCGAGCTTTGCCTGCATCCGCCCAAGGAGCCCCGGGTGACCATTCTCCCCACCGAGTTCATCCCCGGCCAGACCTGCGGCTGGTGCAGCAGATAAAACAGAAAAAGCAGTGCTGGAGCGTTATGCTCCAGCACTGCTTGTACTTATATTTTATTCCATACACTTTTGTGTGCCGCCAAAAAGCGGGCGCTTACCTGGCATCAAGGCTCGATCTCGTCGAATTCAAATTCCAGGCTCTCGCCGCACTTGGGGCAGCTCGTTTCGCCTTCGAGAAGGGTGTTCTCATCGACGACAACGACCTCGCCGCACTTGGGGCAGGTCACCTCATACTCGGGGTTCTCGTCGTCGAAATCGTAGTCATCGTCGTCCTCGTCTTCGTCGTCGAAGTCGTAAAGATCGTCATCGTCGAAGAGCTCGTCCATGCAGTCCTCCAAGCCGTCGAGGACTTCTTCGATCTCGTCGAGCTCGTCAGAAACAGCGACAGCGTTTTCCTCCAGCGCCTGGATCTTCTCGGCCATATCTGCCAGCAGATCGACCACAGCGTGAAGCACCTTGCCCTCGTTCGTCTCGGTGGGCAGCTGCATACCCTCCATCAGGCCATTGATGTAAGCGGACTTTTCAGAAAGTTTCATGGGGTCACCCTCCTCCGGTGTCGTCATGGTTTGGTTGCGGTTCTCGTGAGAAGCTGATTCTGGAAGCTTATTTCGCGCGGCCCAGGTATTCGCCGGTACGGGTATCGACCTGGATCTTTTCGCCCTCGTCGATGAACAGGGGGATCTTGATCTCCGCGCCGGTTTCCAGCGTGGCGGGCTTCAGGGTGTTCGTGGCGGTGTTGCCGGGAACAGCCGGGTCAGAGGACGTGACGACCAGCTCGACAAAGTTCGGGCACTCGACGCCAAAGACATTGCCCTTGTGCGACAGGATGGTGCAGACCTCGTTCTCCTTGATGAACTTAAAGGCGTCCGGCAGGATGTCCTTACTCAGGGGGATCATGTCGTAGGTCTCCTGATCCATGAAGTAATAGAGATCGCCATCGTTGTAGCTGTATTCCATCTTCTTGCGCTCAATGAAAGCTTCTTCAAACTTTGCAGTCGGGTTGAAGGAGGTCTCCGTCACGCCGCCGGTGATGATGTTGCGCATCTTGGTGCGGACAAAGGCTGCGCCCTTGCCGGGCTTTACATGCTGAAATTCCACGACCTGGAAAATCTTGCCATCCATCTCAAAGGTCTTACCGTTTCTGAAGTCACCTGCGGTAATTGTTGCCATATCTATTCCTCCAATGTGTACAATGTGTAGTTTCGCCCTTCATGAGCACAATATCTCTTTTTATTTTACTACATCACCCGTACGATTGCAAGCATTTCTCACAAAATAATCAGCTCCTTCGGGCTTTTTGTGATATCCTTGCAGCCGTTTTCCTCCACGATGACGACATCCTCGATGCGGACGCCGAATTGGCCGGGCAGATAGATCCCCGGCTCGGCGGAGCAGACCGCGCCCACCGGGATATTGCCCGCGTAGCTGGGGCTGCAATTGGGCGCTTCATGAATTTCAATGCCCAGGCTATGGCCGTAGCCGTGGCCGAAGTACGCGCCGTAACCGGCGTCCACGATCACCTGCCGGGCCGCAGCGTCGATCTCGCGGCCGGGCATGCCCGCGTGGGTCGCGGCGATACCGGTCAGCTGTGCCTGCAGTACGGTGCTGTAGACCTCCCGCATCTGGGGCGTCACATGGCCGAGGGCGACGGTGCGGGTCATATCCGCGCAGTAGCCGTGGTACTTTGCGCCAAAGTCCATGGTGATAAAATCCCCCGCCTGCAGCTGCCGCTGCCCGGCGACGCCGTGGGGCATACTGGTATTGGGGCCGGAGACGACGATCGGGTCAAAGGCCAGGCCGTCGGCGCCGTTTTCATACAGGGCAGCAATGAGCTTAGCGTAGAGCTGCTTTTCCGTCATCCCCGGGGCGATCTGGCCGCAGATCTGGGTGAAGGCAGCGTCGGTGATGCGCTGGGCCTCGACCATCCGGGTCAGCTCCCAGGATTCCTTCGAATGGCGGCAGCTGTCAAGCATCTGCTGGGCAAAAAACAGCGCGATATCCAGCCGCTTTGTAAGCTTTTCATGCTCCGCGACGGTCATATACCGCTCTTCGATACCAAGCTGGGTGATCCCCTTTTCCGCCACGAGGGCCTGCAGATAGTCCAGCGCGCTATGGGTGTGGTCCGTCTGGCGGACGTCGCAGTCCGGCAGTGCGCGGTGGGCGGCTTCGATATAACGGGAGTCGGTGAAAAAGCTGACGCCGTCCTGGCAGACGACGGCCATAGATTCGTCGATATCCGCACCGATGCCGTAAAAGCGGTTCGTGCGGCTGGTCAGCAGCAGCGCCTGCTGCGGGCCGGTCAGTTTTTCCTGAAATTTCTTTAAATTCGCGTGCATAATGCTTTCCTTCCTTTCGCGGCAAGAATAAACGGCTGCTCCGCCACATGGCGCAGCTTGAGCCATATCGTATGATTACTGATCGCCTGCACCAGGATCGGCAGAGCGCCCGCCCGGTTCGCACCCAGGACATCCGTATAGATCTGGTCCCCCGCCAGGGCGGCGTGCTCCGGCGCGACGCCGTAGCGGGCCATGCAGGCGCGCAGCACCTTGGCCGAGGGCTTGTGGGCGTGGGTCATAACGTCCAGCCCGTAACGCTTCGCAAAGGTCACGACCCGGGGCTTTTTGCTATTGGAGACGATACAGAGCTGGATCCCGGAGGCCGCCATTTCCGTCAGCCAGGCCAGCATTTCCTCCGTAGGCTCGTCCGTCGTATACGGGACGATGGTATTATCAAAATCCAGCATCAGCAGCGCAATGCCCCGCTGCTGCAGCAGCTGCGGCGACAGGTCCGTGACCGTGCGCGCCATGATGCGCGGCAAAAATGAAAGGCTCATATTCTCTCCCGGCGACGCATAGGGTGATACCGGACCGGCAGGCAGCCCGGCGGCAGACGTCGCCATGGGCATTATAGCAGATTTTCCGTCCGGACGCAAGGAGGCGATGCGGCGTGAGAGAATATATCGTCGTTCCGCCGGGCCAAACGCCGCCCCCGGCGGCGTGCCTTGCTCTGCCGGTCGATCCCCCTGCCCCCGGCGCGCCCTGGGCCAAGCCCGCAGCGCCGGACGCCCTCTGGGTCATCACAGACCGCTGCCCCCTCCCGCCGGACGCGTCAAGCGCTGCGTCCCTGTGCCAGATGGCGCGGCAGGGCTGCAGCGGCATCTATGCCGATTTTGAGCGTCCGCCGGGAAACGCAGCCTGCCGGTTCCTGGCGGCGCTGCAGGCCGGGCTTTCGCAGCTTCGTCTTCCGCTGCTCGTTCCAGCCGCCTACGCGCCGCTGCTGCCGGGGGCGGCCTGCGTGCTTACCTGGCAGCCTGGGGGCGGTGCGTTTTCGGCGGCAGTGCAGGCCGCCTGTGGAAGGCGCGCAGGCCGGGCGTGCTTTTTGGACCTTGCCCCGGTATGCTGCCGCGTCCGGCTGGGCGAGTCTGCGCCGCCGGAGCGTCTTTCGCCCGCCGCGCTGGCAGAAGCGCTGACAGGGCCTGTATTTTACAACGCGCCCCTGGGCTGCTATTACAGGCTGACCCATATAGACGACGCCCTCCTTTGCACCCTTTTCGACACCGCCGCGTCTTTTCAAGCGCGCCGCAGCCAAGCCGCGCGCCTGCCCCTGACCGGCCTCTTGCTCCTGCAGCCCGAATTAGACGCGCTCTCCAGTGCCCCCGATTTTGAAATTTCTGCCTTTTCAGCACAAAAACCCTCTTATCATTTCTGATAAGAGGGTTTGCTTTTGCAGTTTGGAGAAGAAAATCAATAGAACTTTCTCTTGTTCTTACGAGCCGCTTCAGACTTCTGCTTCCGCTTCAGGCTGGGGCTTACATAATGCTCTCTTTTCTTGACTTCCTGGATCGTACCAGCCTTCTGGCAGCTACGCTTGAAGCGCTTCAGAGCACTCTCTAAGGACTCGCCTTCTTTGACGCGAATTTCAGACATTGATTTCCCTCCCTCCGATGCACCGGTTATCTCCAGGTGCTTTCAGGGCCGTTCCAACGGCAGAAATAATTATAGCTAGAATCCGCCAAATTGTCAAGGGTGATTTTTGGATTTTATCCCTATTTTTTGAAAAATGTCACATCTTCGCAAAACGACGGGCCAGCCGCCCCAGCAGCAGGTCATAGAGCCCAAAGGCCGCAACGGCCAGGGCAAGCAGCGCGGCCGTCAGCCCCGCCGTCTCCCGCCAGGGCAAGCCCAGGATCAGCCATGCCGCCGCCAGCGCCGCCGCGCTGCCCGCCAGGAAGACGGCAAGCTTCACCGCAAGCCGCACCGGGCGGCAGGCAAGCCTTTGCAGCCGCGGCCGCAGCAGCGGATAATACCCCAGGCACAAAAAGACCAGGGCCGCTTCCTTATCCTGCGTCAGGAGCAGGCTCAGCAGGGCCACGGCAAAAAACCAACACAGCCCCAGCCGCTTCCCGCACCGTCCCGCGGCGAATGCCAGCAGGAGACTGGCCGCCACCGGGGCGCAGTACGTCGCCGCCGGGAGCCAGCCGCCTGCGATCATCAGTACCACCGCCAGCGCTGCCGTCACGCCGCAAAAGGCCATGGCGCTGGCCTGCCCGCGCATCAGCAGCCCGCGTTGCGCTGCAGCAGCTCGTTTTTAATATCCCAGAGCCGCTGGGACAGGTCGACATAATACTGGTGCGGATTATCAAAGCGCTTGACCTCATCCCAGAGCGTATCCACCTGCTGCAGGCAGTACGCCCGGATGTCATCCAGCTCCGGGCTCTGGTAGACCTGCTTGCCGTTCTGGAAGACCGGCACCTGCAGAGGCCGGGCCGTAAAGTTGCGGACGGTCTTGCGCTTCCAGGTCGCGTCCGGATCGAAAATCGTCAGCGGCGCGGCTTCGTCGATCTTCTCATCGTGCACGCAGATATAATCGGCGATGGCCTTGCCGTTTTCCTTGTCATAAAGCCGGTAGAGGGCCTTAAAATGCGGATTTGTGATCTTGCCGACGTTTTCGCTGATCTTGATCTTCGGGATGATCTCGCCGTCCGGCTTTTCCACCGCGGCCAGCTTATAGACGCCGCCGAAGACCGGCTCACTGCGGGCCGTGATAAGCCGCTCGCCGACGCCGAACATATCGATGCAGGCGCCCTGCCGCAGCAGGTCCTGGATCAGATGCTCATCCAGCGCATTGGAGACGGTGATCTGGCACGCGGTCCACCCGGCCTCGTCCAGCATTTTCCGGGCCTCCCGGGTCAGGTAGGCCATATCGCCGGAGTCCAGCCGGATGCCGCATTTCGTGATGCCCATGGGCTTGAGGACCTCGTTAAAGGCGCGGATCGCGTCCGGCACGCCGGATTTGAGCGTATTGTAGGTATCGACCAGCAGGACCGCGTTTGTCGGGTACGTCCGGCAATAGGCCTTAAACGCCTCCAACTGGGAGTCAAACATCTGGACCCAGGAGTGGGCCATGGTGCCGCCGGCAAAAACGCCGTAGCGCTGGTCCGAGATGGTGCAGGCCGTGCCGTGGCAGCCGCCGATATAGGCTGCGCGGGCGCCCAGGATCGCGCCGTCCGCCCCCTGGGCCCGGCGGGAGCCAAATTCCAGCACCCGCCGCCCCTGGGCCGCCCGGATGACCCGGTTGGCCTTGGTCGCAATCAGGCTCTGGTGGTTCAGGGCCAGCAGCAGGAACGTCTCGACGAATTGGGCCTCGATGGCCGGGGCGCGGACCGTCAGGATCGGCTCATGCGGGAAGACTGGCGTGCCCTCGGGCACCGCGTAGATATCCCCGGTGAAGCGGAAGGTCCGCAGGTAGTCCAAAAACGCCTCGTCAAACATGCCGCGGCTCCGGAGATAGGCAAGATCCGCCTCGGTAAAGTGCAGGTTGTTGATATAGTCGATCACCTGCTCCAGGCCCGCCGCGATGGCAAAGCCGCCCTCATCCGGGCAGCGGCGGAAAAAGACGTCAAAATAGGTGATGGTATCGGCCATGCCGTTGATAAAATAGCCGTTGCCCATGGTCAGCTCATAAAAATCGCAGAGCATGGTCAAATTCGTCGTTGCTTCCTCTTTCATAATGCACCTCAAAGTTTAAATTTCGCAGCGCCCTTCCAGCGCGCGTAGGAGGGTGATCTCATCGGCATACTCCAGCTGGCTGCCGACAGGGATGCCATAGGCAAGGCGCGTGACCTTGATCTCAAGCGGCCGCAGCAGGCGGGAGAGATACATCGCCGTCGCCTCGCCCTCGGTATCGGGGTTCGTCGCCATGATGACCTCCCGGACCTCCTCCTTGCCGACCCGGTCCAGCAGCTCCCGGATGCGGATATCGTCCGGGCCAATGTGATTCAGCGGCGAGATCACGCCGTGCAGCACATGGTACAGCCCGTGATACTCCCGGGTCCGCTCCATGGCGATGACATCCTTGGGCTCTGCCACAACGCAGATCTGCCCGTGGTCCCGCTGCGGGTCGCTGCAGATGCTGCACACCGGCTCATCCGTCAGGTTCTGGCAGACGGGGCAGGTGTGGATCGTTTTTTTCGCCTGCAAAATGGCGCTTGCAAATTCCGCCGCCGCGTCGTCAGGCAAGCTCAGAACATGAAACGCCAGCCGCTGGGCCGTCTTGCTGCCGATGCCGGGCAGGCGGGCAAACTGCTCGGTCAGCGTTTCAAATGCCGCCGGGAAATATCGCATCGTTAAAACAGCCCTCCCAGATTCAGGCCGCCGGTCAGCTTGGCCATATTGGCGGAAGCCTCGCTGTCCGCCTTGCGCAGCGCCTCATTGACCGCCGCAATGACCAGGTCCTGGAGCATTTCCACATCCTCCGGGTCTACCGCATCCGGCGCGATGGTCAGGGAGACGACCTCGTGCTTGCCGTTGACCTGCGCCGTCACGACGCCGCCGCCGGCAGAAGCCTCATAGGCCTTCTGCTCCATCTCCTCCTGCATTTTCAGCATGTCCTGCTGCATTTTCTGGGCCTGCTTGACCATGTTCATATTCATGCCGCCGCCCATCATGGGCCGGCCCCGGTAACCGCCTTTTGCCATTGTACTGTTCTCCTTTACTTCCTGGTTTTATAAAAAATTGCTTTTACTCTTCATGAATGGAAAAAATATCGCTGTGCGCCTGCCCGAAAGAGATGAGCTCCTCCAGCGCACGGGAATCGCCCTTTTGCCCCTTGATGACGACCTGCACTGCCACCGGGCGGCCCAGCAGCGTCGCAGCCTTTGTCTGCACCAGCTCCCGCACAGCGGGCTTATCCACAATGGCCTTGACAAATGCGTCGTTTGCCACCAGCTGCAGCGCATCGCCCCGCAGGCGCGGCTGCAGCGGCGCATTTTCCGCGCCGGTGAAAAAGCCGACAACCGGCGGCCGCAGCTCCGCGCGCATCCGCTGGGCAAGCTCCGGCCAGAAGCCGTCCGGCAGGGGCGTGTCCTCCTCCAAAGTTACCTCCTCCGGCAGCGTTTGGCCTGCGGCGCTGCTTGACGCTGCAGGCGCAGTCTCGTGCACCGGTCCCTCCGTCGGCGGTGCATCTGCCGCCTCCGGCGCTGCCGCCGGGCGGGCATGCACCAGAACGCCGGAGGCCAGCTGCTCCTCGACCCGGCTGAGCCGGGCGTTCAGCGACTGGGCATCCAATTGCAGCTGCGGCAGGCAGAGCTGCAGCAGGCAGAGCTCACAGTCCACCCGGGGGTTCTGGCTCTTGCTGAAATTCGCCGCCGTCTGCTGCAGCAGCGCGATGATGCGCAGCAGCTCCGCTTCCGCGAAGGCATTTTGCAGCTGCAGCACCTGCGATGTCTCACTGACGCCGGAGAGCATCCCCAGGCCGCCGCCCGGCGCGGTTTTCACGATCAAAATATCCCGGGCCAGGCAGGCCATCTCATCCAAAAGCGCCGCCAGATCCTTGCCGCCGGCATACAGGGCGGCAAATTCCTCCAGCGCAGCCCGGGCGTCGCGTCGGGAGACCGCTTCCAGCAGCTGGGCCGCCTTGCGGGTCCCCGCCAGGCCGAGGCAGCGCTCGACGGTCTCCGCCGTGATCGTGCCGCCCCCGGCGGAGGCGCATTGATCCAGCAGGCTCATGCCGTCACGCAGCGCGCCGTCGGCCAAATGGCTCAGCAGCTGCACCGCGCCATCGTCAATGGAGATCTGCTCCTGGTAGGCAACATAGCGGATGCGCCCGGCGATATCCTCCGGCAGCAGCCGCCGGAAGGAAAAGCGCTGGCAGCGGGAGAGGATCGTCGCCGGGACCTTGTGCAGCTCCGTCGTCGCCAGGATAAACAGCAGATGCTCCGGCGGCTCCTCGATCGTCTTGAGCAGGGCGTTGAACGCCGCCATCGAGAGCATATGGACCTCGTCGATGATATACACCCGCTTTTTTGCCTCTGCCGGGGTATAGACCGCGTCATCCCGCAGAGCGCGGACATGGTCGACGCCGTTGTTTGACGCTGCGTCGATCTCCTGCACGTCCGTACAGGCCCCGGCTTCGATGGCCTTGCAGATGGCGCAGCGGTTGCAGGGGCTGCCATCGATCGGCTCCAGGCAGTTGACGGCCTTGGCCAGGATCTTGGCGCAGCTCGTCTTGCCCGTGCCCCGGGTGCCGGTGAAGAGGTACGCATGGCTCAGATGCCCCGTCAGCAGCTGGGCCTTGAGCGTATCCGTGACGCTCTTCTGCCCCACGACCTCGTCAAATGTCTTCGGCCGGTATTTTCGATACAATGCCTGGTACATAGGCCACCTTCTCCCCATCCGGCACAGTTTCTTATATTATCCTCTAGTTTACCATACTTTCCGCCGTTTCACAACCGCAAAAAAAGCGCCGCAAAACGGCGCAAAAACACAATCACGACAAGATAACAGGCAAAAAGCCTCGCAGCGTTTGCGCCGCGCGCGGCGCAAATAAAGTCCAATCCGTTTTTTCCGGCGGCAAGTGGGGAAGGCTCCAAACACGCAAGCTTTACGCCGCGCGTTTGGTCAAGTCAAACCCATGCAGCGCTGTGGAAATTATGCGCGCAGCAGGGTGCAAGCCCTCAAACAAGAGCCCAGCGCAGCGGTAAGCGAGCGTCAAAATTTTAATTTTTCCCCTTGCGCTTATACAGCGGAATCGCGTTTGAAGCGCTTGTCAAAAAAATTTTTGACAAGCGCGCATGCGCCAGCCCATGACAAGATCGCACACCCACATTTGAACAATAGCC
>CAKTTR010000034.1 GCA_934615645.1 uncultured Oscillospiraceae bacterium
TGCAGCCGACGGCCAACGCGACCCGCGCCCAGGCAGCAGCCATCCTGCAGCGGTTTGCGACGAAGATCGTCAAGTAATTTGGAACGAACCCGAAAAAAGTAAGCTTCTTTCCTGATCCTTTCTTTGCATCGGGCGGAGGTCCCCCCTACCTTCGCCCGGCCCTCCGGCGAGACCCGCCGGAGGGTTTTTCTATGCCCGCGCAGCATAAAATTTTGCTTGCCGCCGAAAAATAGAAAAGAAAGAATTGAAAAAAGAGAGGGAATATGTTATACTAACCCAAATTGGTTCTTTTTGGAACGAAAATGGAAAGAAGGAGGGGTCGTGATGAACCTGTCTCAGAATGTGCTGCTGTGCGAATATTCCCCCATGCGGAAATTCCACCCGTACGCGGCGGCAGCGGCGCAGCAGGGAAAGAAAATTTATCACCTGAACATCGGGCAACCTGATATTAAAACACCGGAGGCGTTCTTCGCGGCCGTGCGAAATTTCCAGCAGGATGTGCTGGCCTATTGTCCCTCCCAGGGCCTGCCGGAGATGATCGAAGCGGTGCGGCAGTACTACTGCAAGCTGGGCGCGTCCTTTGAAACGAAGGACATCCTCATCACCACCGGTGCCAGCGAGGGGCTGCTATTTCTGATGCAGGCCATTCTGGACGCTGGCAGCGAGGTCATCACGCCGGAGCCGTTCTACCCCAATTACGAGACCTGCGCCCTCATCGCCGGCGGCGCGCTGCGCCCCATCATGACCCGGCCGGAAAATGGCTACCGCTACGCCACCCGGGAGCAGATCGAGCCGCTCATCAATAAAAAGACCCGGGCGATCATGCTGGCTAACCCGTCGAACCCCACCGGCTATATCCTCTCGCCGGAGGAGATGCGGCTGCTGGCGGATATCGCCATTGAAAATGATCTCTATCTCATTGCCGACGAGGTCTACCGGGAGTTTGCCTACGGCGAACGGATGCCGGAGTCCTTCTCAAAATTTAAGGACCTGGAGCAGCATCTGGTGCTGGTGGACTCGGCGTCCAAGCGGTTCTCGGCCTGCGGCGCCCGCATCGGTGCGCTGCTGACGAAAAATGAGGCCCTTATGGCCCAGATGATGAAGCTGGCCCAGTGCCGCCTTTCGGTCGCGAGCCTTGACCAGGTTGCCACGACGGCGCTGTATCAGCTGGACCCGGGGTATTTCGACGAGGTGCGGGAGGAATATCACCGCCGCCGGGATATCTGCTACAAAAAGCTGATGGAGATTCCCGGCGTCTGCTGTGAGTGCCCGGAGGGCGCCTTCTATATGATGGCCAAGCTGCCAGTGGACGATACGGAGAAGTTCCAGAAATGGCTCCTGGAGGAGTTTGAGGACAACGGCGAGACAGTCATGTTTGCACCGGGCATCGGCTTCTACACGACCCCGGGCTGCGGCACGCAGGAGATCCGCATTGCCTATGTTCTGGAGGGGCATAAGCTGGAGCGCGCCATGGAGCTGCTGGGCCTGGCCATCGCGCAATACAACGCCCGGGGCTGATTTACGCGGCGGGATTTGCGGGCGCAAAATTCAGAAACTTAAGCTTGCAATTTTAAAAATTGTTTGCTATTATATAGCGTGCGACGCAAAACGCGTCGCACGCTATACATTTGGAGGGATCCTTTTGGAGCAATGGAAGCAACAAGCGCAATTGGACGCCGGGACACGTATCGGGCCGCAGATTAAGCGGCTTTCCAATGCGTTTCATCAGTGCGTCAACCGCAGCTGCGAGTTTTCCGGGCTGACCGGCGTGCAGACCTGGGTGGTGAGCTATGTGGTGCTGCACCCGGAGCAGGCGATCTACGCCAAGACGCTGGAGCAGGTGCTGCATTTGAAGCATCCGACGATCTGCGGCATTCTGCAGCGGCTGGAGGCCAAGGGCTTTATCACTTTTGCTGTTGATGAGGCCGACCGGCGCTGCCACCGGATTATTCCCACGGAGCTGGCCCTGCAGGCGCACCGCCAGGCGGCCGAGGGGCTGGATGCGGTAGAGCGGCAGCTGCTGGCGGGCTTTTCGCCGGAAGAGGCGGCGCAATTTCACGACTATCTGGCGCGGGCGGCGGCCAATATCGGCACGTGCAGCGGCACGCCAAGTCCGGAACAACAGGAGGAGACATCATGCTGAAACGACTGCTGCAATGTCTGCGGGAGTACAAGCGCGCGACGATCCTGACCCCGCTGTTTATGATCGGGGAGGTCACGTGCGAGTGCATCATCCCGCTGCTGACGGCAAAGCTCATCAACGGCATCCAAGCCGGGTGCACGATGGAATTTATCACGAACTACGGGCTGGCGCTGCTGGCGATGGCGCTGCTCTCCCTGGGCTTTGGCGCCCTGTCCGGCGTATTCTGCGCCACGGCCTCGGCGGGCTTTGCCCGGAACCTGCGGCATGACCTTTTTTACCATGTGCAGGACTTTTCCTTTTCCAATATTGACCGGTTCTCGACCTCGTCGCTGGTGACGCGGCTGACGACGGACGTGACAAATGTCCAGATGGCGTTTATGATGATCATCCGGACGGCGGTCCGCGCGCCGCTGATGCTGGTCTTCGCCGTCTGCATGTCCATCTCCGTGGGCAAGCGGCTGGCGTGGGTCTTTGCGCTGATGATCCCCATCCTGGGCGGCGGCCTGGCGCTGATGATCTACAAGGCGATGCCGCTGTTCAAGGCTGTCTTTAAAAAATACGACCGGATGAACAACTCCATCCAGGAGAATGTCCAAGCGATGCGGGTCGTCAAGAGCTTCGTCCGGGAGGACTACGAGAGTAAGAAATTCTTCGCCACGTCCGACGATGTGCGCAAGGACTTTACCAAGGCGGAGAGCATCCTGGGCTTCAATAACCCGCTGATGCAATTTTGCGTCTACTGTTCCTTGATCCTCATCTCCTATTTTGCGGCGAAGCTGATCGTCACCAGCGGCGGCACGTATCTCAATGTTGGCAGCTTGACGAGTATGATCACCTACTCCATGCAGATTCTGATGAGCTTGATGATGCTTTCCATGGTGTTTGTGATGATCACGATGGCGTCGGCTTCTGCCAAGCGTATTTTTGAGGTGCTGGACGAGACGAGCACCCTGCGTGACCCGGCCCAGCCGGTCATGGAAGTGCCGGACGGCAGCATCACGTTTGACCACGTCAGCT
The DNA here is from genome assembly GCA_934615645.1 of uncultured Oscillospiraceae bacterium. Lineage (GTDB taxonomy): Bacteria > Bacillota > Clostridia > Oscillospirales > Oscillospiraceae > SVMC01. The sequence continues at coordinate 3,161 of CAKTTR010000034.1, forward strand.
TCAAATACGCGGCGAACGCGCAGAAGATGGTCCTGGAGGATATTGATCTGGAGATCAAATCCGGCATGACCGTCGGCATTATCGGCGGCACCGGCGCCAGCAAATCGACGCTGATCCAGCTGATCTGCCGTCTGTACGACGCGACGGAGGGCACAGTCCGGGTCGGCGGCATCGACGTCCGGGACTACAGCATGGAGGCGCTGCGCGATCAGGTGGCTGTCGTCCTGCAGAAAAATGTGCTGTTTTCCGGCACCATCCGGGAGAATCTCCGCTGGGGCAACGCCGATGCCAGCGACGAGGAGCTGGAGCGGATCTGCAAGCTGGCGCAGGCGGATGAATTTATCCAGCGCTTCCCCAAAAAATACGATACCTATATCGAGCAGGGCGGCGCGAATGTCTCCGGCGGGCAGAAGCAGCGGCTGTGCATCGCCAGGGCGCTCTTGAAAAAGCCGAAGATCCTGATCCTGGATGACTCCACCTCGGCGGTGGATACCAAGACGGACGCGCGCATCCGTGCCGCTTTCCGCAGCGAGATTCCCGGCACGACAAAGCTGATCATTGCGCAGCGCGTCGCCTCCGTTGAGGACGCAGACCTGATCCTGGTCATGGACAATGGCCGAATCGTCGACCAGGGCAGCCATGCCCAGCTGCTGCGCTCGAGTCAGATCTATCGGGAGGTCTACGAATCTCAGAACAAGGCGGGTGAAGAAGATGCATCCTGAAAAGAAGAAAAAACCGAACCGCCATGCCATGGGCGTCATTCTCCGGCAGCTGTTCCGGGATTTTCCGGTGCAGCTGACCATCGTGATCATTTGCCTGACGATCAGCGCCATTGTCGGTGTTGTCCCAGCGGTATATATTGAACGGCTGACAGGTTATATTGAACAGGGCCTGGAGACGGACTGGGCGTCCGTCCTGCCCCAGATGGGAAAGGCCATCGGGACGATGGTCGCCCTGTATCTGGTGGGCCTGGCCTGCTCGGCGACCTACGCCCAGCTGCTGGCGCGCATCACCCCGGGCTTTATGCATAAAAACCGGATCCGGATGTTTGACAATATGCAGAAGCTGCCGGTCAAGTACTTTGACGCCACAAACCATGGCGATATCATGAGCTATTACACGAACGACACGGACACGCTGCGCCAGATGATCTCCCAGAGCTTGCCGCAGCTCTACGCGGCGGCGCTGACGCTGACGTCCCTGGTCCTCATCATGCTGTTTTACAGCGTGAACCTGATGGTCGTGGCGGTGCTCGGCATTCTGGCGATGTTCTTTGTCACGAAAAAGGTCGGCGGCGGCTCTGCCAAGTTTTTTATCAAGCAGCAGCAGGCGCTTGGCAAGGTCGAGGGCTATGTGGAGGAGATGCTCAACGGGCAGAAGGTCATTAAGGTGTTCTGCCATGAGGAGGCCGTCGAGCGGGACTTTGACGCCGTCAACGACCAGCTCTTCCGGGATTCTGAGAAGGCCCACCGGTTTGCCAATGTTTTTGCGCCGATCATCAATAATATCGGCAATATCCTCTATGTCTGCACGGCGTTCGTCGGCGGGTATCTGATCCTCTCCGGGACGAAGATCCCGAACCTCTCGATCCAGAATCTGGTCACGACGGGCTCCCTCACCGGGGCGCTGACGCTGCCGATCGTGGCGTCGTACCTGGGGATGTGCAAGCAGTTTGCGGGTAATGTGAACCAGGTCTCCCAGCAGATCAATGCGGTGGCTATGGCCATCGCCGGGGCGGAGCGGATCGTCGATTTTATCTCGCAGACGCCGGAGCAGGACGAGGGGTATGTCACCCTGGTCAACGCGAAGCGGGAGGCCGACGGCAGCCTGACTGAGTGCCAGGAACGGACCGGCCTGTGGGCCTGGAAGCATCCGCATCACGACGGGACGCTGACGTATACGGAGCTCAAGGGCGATGTGCGGCTGTTCCATGTGGACTTTGCCTATGAGCCGGATAAGCCGGTGCTGCGGGATATCAGCCTTTGGGCGGAGCCGGGGCAGAAGATCGCCTTTGTTGGCGCGACCGGCGCGGGCAAAACAACAATCACAAATCTGATCAACCGGTTCTATGATATTGAGGATGGCAAGATCCGCTATGACGGCATCAATATCAATAAGATCAAAAAGCCGGACCTGCGGCGCAGCTTGGGTGTCGTGCTGCAGGATGTGAACCTCTTCACCGGTACGGTGATGGACAACATCCGCTACGGCAAGCTGGATGCCACGGACGAAGAGTGCATCGCGGCGGCCAAGCTGGCCAACGCGCACGATTTTATCATGCGCCTGCCCGATGGCTACGAGACGGAGCTCACGACCAACGGCACAAACCTCAGCCAGGGCCAGCGGCAGCTGCTCTCCATTGCCAGGGCCGCCATCGCTGACCCGCCGGTCATGATCCTGGACGAGGCGACCTCTTCCATCGACACGCGGACGGAGGCACTGGTGCAGCAGGGCATGGATTCTCTGATGCAGGGGCGGACGGTCTTCGTCATCGCCCACCGGCTTTCCACGGTGCGCAACGCCGATGCCATCATGGTCCTGGACCACGGCAGGATCATCGAGCGCGGCAGCCATGCCGACCTGATCGCCCAGAAGGGGACCTACTATCAGCTCTACACCGGCGCATTTGAGTTGGAGTAAGCAGTCTACCATAAAATAGAAAAGCGGCAGCTGCATTTTGCAGCTGCCACTTCAATTTGTAAAAGAGCCTCGCAGAGTTTGCGCCTGCAGGCGCAAAAAGAGTCTAATCATTTTCTCCGGCGGCGTGTACGTCGGGGAAAATACTTCTCGCCCTGCAAGTGTGGAATTTTCACGCCCCGGCGTGAAAATTATGCGCGCAGTAGGGCGCAAGCTCCTTCAAACGCGAGCCCAGCGTAGCGGGTCGCGTTTGAGAGCATGTCAAAAATACTTTTTTGACATGCTTTAGCGGCAGCTGCGTTTTGCAGCTGCTGCTTGTGTGTGCAGATCAAATTATTTCAGCAGGGGGCCAAATTCTTCGTCGAATTTTTGCAGCGCGTAGGCGTTGAGCTCCTGGCAATAAGTCGTATACATTTGCAGAAGCTGCTTGGCCTCGGGGGTCAGGACGGCGCCGCCGCCGTTTTTTCCGCCAGTGGAGTAATTTAAAAGCTTCATATCCAAGGCAGCCTCGCAGCTGCGGACCATCGTCCACGCTTTTGAGTAGGCCATATCCATCGACATGGCGGCAGCACGCAGGGAGTGCCGATCTTCCACTCGCTGCAGTAATTTTGCGATGCCCGGGCCAAAGCTTTTTTCCTTGGCGTAGAATTGAATCCGCAGGACGGGGTGTAGTGTATCATTCATAAGGCTAGTTTACCACCGGGGCAATGCAAATGTCAATCCTGAACTTGACCTAGGCAAAAATAAGTGTTATTCTTTAGATGAAATAACTAAAGCGCCGCTTCGCGCCAGCATTTGGCCGCGGGCGGCAGGAGGGGACACAATGTTTGTTTTGATTCGCGGCGCGGGGGATATCGCAACGGGCATCGCCCTGCGGCTGTGGCGCAGCGGGATGCAGGTGGCGATGCTGGACCTGCCGAATCCGACAGCCATCCGCCGGACGGTCTGCTTTTCCCCGGCGCTTCGCTTTGGCTCGCAGAAGGTCGAGGATGTGACGGCCAAGAAGGCAGAGTCTGCGGCGCAGGTGCCGGAAATTCTGGCCCAGGGCTGTATTCCTGTTCTGGCGGACCCGGCAGGGGAGAGCATCCCTATTTTGAAGCCGGATGTGCTGGTGGATGCCATTCTGGCCAAGAAAAACCTTGGGACAAAGATCACGGACGCCCCGGTGGTCATCGGCGTCGGTCCGGGGTTTTACGCCGGGCGGGATTGCCATGCCGTCGTGGAGACGATGCGCGGGCACTATCTGGGCCGTGTGATCCTGGACGGGGAGCCGATCCCCAATACGAATATCCCGGGCCTCATCGGCGGCTATGCCGGGGAGCGGGTCCTGCGGGCCCCGGCGGATGGCATTTTCCGCCAGAAGCTGGAGATCGGCGCGGTGGTCCAGGCGGGGGATATCGCCGGAGAGGTTGAGGGCGTTCCCATGCGGTGCACCATTGCGGGGGTGCTGCGGGGCATTTTGCCGGACGAGACGCCAGTTTTCAAAGGTATGAAGAGCGGCGATGTCGACCCGCGCTGCGAGCTGGCGCACTGCTATTGCGCGTCGGATAAAGCCATTGCCGTCGGCGGCGGCGTCCTGCAGGCTTGCCTGCAGCTGACAGGAGTATTAAAGGAGAAATAAGCCATGGAAGAGAATATTAAGCTGACAAAGCTTGCCAAATGCGCCGGGTGCGGCGCAAAAGTCGGCGCGGGTGTGCTGGCCCAGCTGCTGGATGATATCAAGGTGCACCACGACCCGAAGCTGCTGGTGGGCTTTGACAAGAGCGATGACGCCTCGGTCTACCAGATCACCGATGATCTGGCCCTGGTGCAGACGGTGGATTTCTTCCCGCCGATCGCGGATGACCCGTATACCTTCGGGGCCATCGCCGCGACCAATGCGCTTTCGGATGTCTACGCCATGGGCGGCGAGCCGAAGCTGGCGCTGAATATTATGGCCGTGCCGGAAAAAATGCCGAAGGAGGCAGTCCACGAGCTGCTGCGCGGCGGCTACGACAAGGTCTATGAGGCGGGCGCGCTCATCACCGGCGGGCACAGCATCCATGACGACGAGCCCAAATACGGCCTGGCCGTCACCGGCTTTGTCGACCCGAAGAAAATGTTGACCAACTCCGGCGCCAAGCCCGGCGATGTGCTGTTTTACACCAAGCCATTGGGCATCGGCATTGTGACGACGGCGGCCAAGGTCGATCTGGTCGAGCCGGAGACGGAGCAGTTGGCGCTGACCATGATGCAGACGCTGAACAAGGCGGCCCGGGATGTTATGGTCCGCTACCGGGTGCATGCCTGCACGGATATCACCGGCTTTGGGATGCTGGGCCATACCTACGAGATGGCCCAGGGCAGCGATGTGCAGATCACCCTGCAGGTGGACCGTATCACGTTCATGCCCCAGGCACTGGACCTGGCGCGGATGGGCATTTTACCCGCGGGCCTCTATCGCAACCGCAGCTTTGCCGAGGCGGGCGTCGACGTCGGCCAGACGGAGCTTGCCAAGCAGGACGTGCTCTTTGACCCGCAGACGGCGGGCGGCCTGCTCATCAGCGTCGCCGCAGAGGATGCCGACGCTATGGAGGCGGCGCTGCAAAAAGCCGTTCCCGCCTGCCAGCGCATCGGCACCGTCGCCCCCTACACCGGCGGCAAGCGGATCCTGCTGCGCTGAGGGTGTTCTATTCAATAGCAAGGGCCTGTACCGCCATGGTACAGGCCTCTTTTACAAAAAACCACGCTGCCGGAGCAGCGTGGTTTATCAGAATCTACCGGAAATTAACCGAGTTCGGCGAAGTACTTGATCGTCCGGACCATCTGGCTGGTGTAGGAGTTTTCGTTGTCGTACCAGGAGACGACCTGGACCTGAGAGGTGCCGTTTTCCAGGTTGACGACCATCGTCTGGGTGGCGTCAAACAGGGAGCCGAAGCGCATACCGATGATATCGGAGGAGACAATCTCATCGGTGTTGTAGCCGAAGGATTCGGTGGCCTCTGCCTTCATCTGCGCATTGACTTCGTCGACCGAGACGGTGCCCTTGACGACGGCATTCAGGATCGTCGTGGAGCCGGTCGGGGTCGGGACACGCTGGGCAGCGCCGATGAGTTTGCCGTTCAGCTCCGGGATGACCAGGCCGATGGCCTTGGCAGCGCCGGTGGAGTTGGGAACGATGTTCACAGCGCCGGCACGGGAGCGGCGCAGGTCGCCCTTTCTCTGCGGGCCGTCCAGGATCATCTGATCGCCGGTGTAGGCGTGGATGGTGCACATAATGCCGGATTCGATGGGGGCCAGATCGTTCAGGGCCTTTGCCATCGGGGCCAGGCAGTTCGTGGTGCAGGAGGCGGCGGAGATGATCTTGTCGTCCTTCGTCAGGGTCTTGTGGTTGACGTTGTAGACGATTGTCGGCAGGTCATTGCCAGCGGGGGCGGAGATGACGACCTTCTTTGCGCCGGCGTCAATATGCGCCTGGGCCTTTGCCTTGCTGGTATAGAAGCCGGTGCATTCCAGGACGACGTCGACATCCAGCTTGCCCCAGGGCAGGTCAGCTGCGTTGGGCATCTTGTAGATGACAATCTTCTTGCCGTCGACGACGATGTAGTTGTCCTCGCCTTCGCCTTCATGGTACTCGACCGTATGGCCGTGGGCGACCCAGTTGCCTTGGGTGGAGTCATACTTCAAAAGATGCGCCAGCATCTTGGCAGAGGTCAGGTCATTGATGGCGACGACCTCGTAACCCTCAGCGCCGAACATCTGACGGAACGCCAGACGGCCGATCCGGCCAAAACCATTGATTGCAACTTTTACAGACATAGTAAATCCTCCATTTCCAGCCGCGCTCGACGCCCGGCCAAATCATTCACAGCGGCAAGCGGCATTTGCTGCGTACCACATCTTGCTTATCTGCATTATAACGCATGCGATTCGGTTTCGCAAGCTTATTTTGCCCGGATTGTTCCCGGAGCGCCGCAATTTCGCTATAGAATTCCCTTATTTCTAGTATTATGATTGGAATATCCCCAAAGTGTGCAGTTTCATCCGGCATTAGGCACATAAAAATTGTGCAAAATGCTGCAATGTGCTACGGAAATACCCGTTATTCTAAATATAGATAACATTTTCACGCCGGTTTTTCCTTGGAAAACGTTGCACTTTCGGGAGAAAGCCTGTATAATGCATTTTAGATATAAGGCATATTAAAATAATTTATGTCCAACTATGTCCAACAAACGCGAGCCTTAAACGCGAGTCCCTGTGTAATCAATATCATTGCAAGGAGGCCACTATGGCACAATTTACTGTAAACGGAAAGACTGTTACAGTCGAGAAAAATCAAAAGCTGATGCGCTACCTGCGCGACGAACTGCGGCTGCTGTCTGTGAAGGACGGTTGTGCGGAAGGCGCTTGCGGCGCCTGTACGATCATCATCGACGGCAAGACCCAGCGCGCCTGCATCCCCATGACGGATAAGATGGAAGGCAAGTCTGTCCTGACGGTCGAGGGCCTGTCTGACTTTGAAAAGCAGGTATTTACATACGCCTTCGGCGAGGCTGGCTCTGTCCAGTGTGGCTTCTGTATCCCCGGTATGGTCATGTGCGCCAAGGCCCTCATCGACCAGAACCCGGACCCCACCCGGGAAGAGGCCGCGTTTGCCATCCGCAACAATATCTGCCGCTGCACCGGCTACGTCAAGATCATTGACGGCATCCTGCTGGCAGCAAAGATCCTGCGGGAAGGCAAGATCCCGGAATACACCCGCAAATGGGCCGTCGGCGAGCGGACCCACCGGCAGGACATCGAAGGCAAGGTCCTGGGTACCGGCAAGTACACCGACGACTACTATCTGGATAATATGTGCCACGGCTCCGCGGTGCGCAGCGCGTACCCCCGGGCCAAGGTCCTGGCCATCCATACGGAAGAGGCCAAGGCGCTGCCTGGCGTCGTCGCCGTCTTCACGGCAGACGATATTCCCGGCAACAAGGTCGTCGGCCACCTGTTTAAGGACTGGGATACGATGATCGGCGTCGGCGAGATCACCCGCTTCCTGGGCGATGCCATTGCCCTGGTCGTCGCGGAGACGCCGGAGATCCTGGAGCAGGCCAAGAAGCTCGTCAAGGTCGACTACGAAGTCCTGCCCGCGGTCCACAATCCCAAGGAAGCTGCGGCGGAAGGCGCGCCGCTGGTCCACGAAAAGGGCAACCTGCTGGCCTATAAGGGCGTGCATCGCGGCAACGCGGAAGAGGCCATCAAGAATTCCAAGTATGTCCTCTCCGGTCACTTCACCACGCCGTGGAATGAGCATGCGTTCCTGGAGCCGGAGTGCGCGGTCGCCTTTATGAAGAACGACCATGTCTTCGTTTATACCTCCGACCAGTCCGTTTACGATACCCTGCACGAGACGGCGCCGATGCTGGGCCTGCCCTATGACCAAGTCGAGATCGAGAACACCTATGTCGGCGGCGGCTTCGGCGGCAAGGAAGACGTCACGGTGCAGCATCTGGCGGCCCTCATCACCTATCTGACCGGCCGCGCAGTCAAGTGCAAGCTGACCCGCGCTGAGTCCCTGCTGATCCACCCGAAGCGCCATCCGTTCGAGGTCGATATGACCATCGGCTGCGACGAAAACGGCATCATCCAGGGCATGCAGGCAAAATGTATCTCCGATACCGGCGCGTACGCCTCTCTGGGCGGACCCGTTCTGGAGCGTGCCTGCACCCATGCTTCCGGCCCGTACAACTATCAGAACTTTGATATCGACGGCTGGGCTTACTACACGAACAACCCGCCTGCCGGCGCGTTCCGCGGCTTCGGCGTGACGCAGACCTGCTTCGCCACCGAGACGCTGCTGAACCAGATGGCGGAGAAGATCGGCATCTCTCCCTGGGAGATTCGTTTCCGCAACGCCATCCGCCCGGGCCAGACCCTGCCGAACGCCCAGATCGTCGGCGAGGACACCGGCCTGGTCGAGACCCTGCTGGCGGTCAAGGACGAATTTGAAAACGCCAAGTACGCTGGCATCGCCTGCTGCATGAAGAACGCTGGCCTCGGCCACGGCATCCCCGACTGGGGCCGTTGCCGCTTGGTCGTTGAAGACGGCAAGGTTATCGTCTGCGTCGGCGCATCCGATATGGGCCAGGGCGCGTCCAACGTCTTCTGCCAGAACGTCGGCCAGATCCTGAATCTGCCGGCTGACAAGATTGTCTACCGCGCTTCCAACAGCTTTGAGTGCCCCGACTCCGGCACGTCTTCCGGCTCCCGCCAGACGACGGTCTCCGGCGACGCCTGCCGTGTTGCAGCGCTGAACCTGAAGGCTGCACTGGATGGCCATACCCTGGAAGAGCTGAACGGCCAGGAATTCTACGGCGAATGGAACGCCATGACGGACAAGCCCGATGATGCTTCTATCGAGCACCCGCTGTCCCACGTCTGCTACGGCTACGCAACGCAGGTCTGCATCCTGGACGACAACGGCAAGGTCAAGAAGATCATCGCGGCGCATGACGTCGGCAAGGCCATCAACCCGATGGCGGTCGAAGGCCAGATCGAAGGCGGCGTCGTCATGTCCCTGGGTTACACGCTGACCGAAGCGTTCCCCATTGACGACAACTGCAAGCCCACCGCGAAATATGGCACCCTGGGCCTGTGGCGCGCTCATCAGATCCCGGAGATCGAGTCCATCATCGTTGAGCGGGAAGGCTTCGAGCACAGCTTCGGTGCCAAGGGTGTCGGCGAGATCGTCTCCATCCCGACTTCCCCGGCCATTGCCGCGGCGTATCACGCCTACGACGGTGAGTGGAGATATAACATCCCGCTGGCCAATACCCCCTACGCCCGCAAGAAAAAGTAAGGATTTTTCCTTGAATATGTAATACATCCGCCCCGCTTTCTACACACGTTTTTGCTGTAAAAAGCGGGGCGGAATTCCTCTTTTTGGATTTGGGTTCCTTATTCAGCGGTGCGGCGCAATTCGGCCAAGGCTTCCGGTGTATCGCAGTCAAACAGCGCGTCCGGCGCGACTTCGACGGTCAAGAGCCGGTCCAAATGCGCTTTGATTACGCATTTTCCACCGACATCGCCCTGTAACTTGCATAATTCCGGGAAAAATTCCCGGGGGAAGATGCAGGGGTTGCCTGTCCTGCCGTCGTGGGCCGGAGCGACGATCCGGTCCGGGTTTTCTTGCCAGGTTTCCAAAATTTTGGCGATGGCTGCGGCATCCAGCAGCGGCTGGTCTGCAACAAGGTACAAGATTGCGTCGCATTGGGCCATGGCTTCGGTCCCCAGGCGGATGGTATAGGCTGCGCCCCAGTCCGGATGGTCATTTTTCAGCCACGGAAAGCCGAATTCCTCAGCCATTGTGCAGATCTCCGGGTATTGGGTCACGACGGCGACCTGAGAAAACCGGGCGAGATCAATGCGCTCCAGCGCCCAGCGGACCAGCGGTTTGCCGCGAAATTCTGCTAGCAGCTTGTTGGATTGAAATCGGCTGGCGTTTCCGGCGGCCATAAGCAGGCAGCCGATTTTGTCGGGTCGTGTCATTGATAATCCCTCACTTTAGACTTGTTTTCTATCAGTATAACCGTTTGCTGCAAAGAAAGTCAAGATTCTGCGAAATTCTATTGGCAATTTTTACTAAATTATGTGAAGTTCCGCATAGATTTTTCGCATTATTTTATTTATAGAATAACTAAAGTCCTTCAAAAATGAAAATCTTTATGCTATAATATTAAAAACACAGATTGTGTTTTGTAATACAAATGATCCGCTGATTCTCTGCACTTCCCAAATACTTTCGCAGGAGGCTATCTAATGAAACAAGTCGGTTTAAGTATGAAGCGTGTGGATGCTTACGACAAGGCGACCGGCCGCACCTTGTACGGTGGAGACCGGGTTCCGCAAAATGCCTTGGTCGCAAAGATTGTTCACTCGACCATTGCCCATGGTATGGTAAAGCACATTGATACCACCGAGGCGGAGCGTATCCCCGGTGTGGTCAAGATTGTCACCTGTTTTGACGTCCCGGATATTCAGTTCCCCACGGCGGGCCACCCTTGGTCGCTGGACCCCGGTCATCGTGACCCGGCGGATCGGAAGCTGCTCAACGCCCATGTCCGGTATTATGGTGACGACGTCGCCGTCGTCATCGCGGAGGACGAAGTCGCGGCAGTGCAGGGCATGCGGGCTGTAAAGATCGAGTATGAGGAATACCCGTTTGTTCTGGATGTGCAGGAAGCCATCGGCGAGACAGAGCATCCCATCCACGACGAGCATCCGGATAACGTCCTGGCCCACTCCGGGATCCATAACGAGCACTTTGAGGAAGCCATCCAGGAGCCGGGCCTGGTCAAGGTCGACGGCTGGTATAACTCCCCAATGGTGCAGCACTGTCATATCGAGCCCCATATCTGCTTTGCCTATATGGAAAACGGCAGAATCACCATCGTCTCCTCGACGCAGATTCCCCACGTCTGCCGCCGGATTTGCGGCCAGGCGTTGGGTATCCCCTGGGGCAATATCCATATGATAAAAGCCTATGTCGGCGGCGGCTTCGGCAACAAGCAGGACGCCCTGTATGAGCCCCTGTGCTGCTTCCTGACGACCCAGGTTGGCGGCCGCTGCGTCAAGCTGGACTGCACGCGTGAAGAGACATTCATCAACAACCGCGTCCGTCATCCCATCCGCAGCCATATCACCTCTTGGGTGCGGCCCGACGGCACGTTTGTAGCCCGTCGGCTGGAAGCGTATTCCGACCAGGGCGCGTACGGTTCCCACGGGCACTCTATTGTGGCCAAGGGCATGGGCTGCTTCCCGCAGCTGTATCCGTGCGATATCGTGGAAGCGGAATCCTATACGGTCTATACCAACAAGCCCACCGGCGGTGCTATGCGTGGGTACGGCATTCCGCAGGCCATGTGGGCCGTCGAGTGCCATACGGACGATGTTGCCCGGGCCATCGGGATGGATCCGGTGGAATTCCGCCGCAAGAACCTGATGAAAAAGGGCTTCTATCACGAATTCTCCAAGAATGAGCTGTATTTCGATACATTTAATGAATGTATGGATAAGGCCATTGCGTATATCGACTACTACGGCAAGCTGAAGAAGTACCAGAACCAAACCGGCCCTGTCCGCAGAGGCATCGGTTGCTCCGTCTTCTGGTATAATACGGCCGTCTACCCCATCTCTCTGGAGACTTCCTCCTGCCGGATGGTCCTGCATCCGGGCGGACGGATCGTGTTCCAGTGCGGCGAAACGGAGATCGGCCAGGGCGCCGATACCGTGCAGGCGCAGATGGTCGCGGACGCTGTCGGCGTGCTGGCCAGCGATGTCACCGTTGAATCCTGCCAGGATACCGATATCACCCCCTTCGGCACCGGCGTTTACGCCTCCCGCGGCACCTATGTCGCAGGCTTCTCCATCCGCCAGACCGGCGAGATCTTCCGCAAGAAGATTCTCGACGTCGCCAGCAAGATGACCCGGATGCCGGCCTACAATCTGGACCTGGAAGACGGCAAGATCACCCGGAATACCGACGGCCGCTACATGCTGTCGCTGGCTGATGTCGCCGAGTACGCCCAGTACACGACCGACGGCTCCCAGCATATCACGGCAGAGTCCACGTACCAGATCCGCAGCAACGCTTTCTCCTTCGGCTGCACGTTTGCCGAAGTCGAAGTCGATATCCCGCTGTGCAAGGCGAAGCTCATTGATATTGTCAATGTCCATGACGCGGGCAAGCTGATCAACCCGGCGCTGGCAGAAGCGCAGGTCCACGGCGGCATGTCCATGGCCATCGGCATGGGCCTGACGGAGGAAATGCTCTTCGATCAGCGCACCGGCAAGCCGCTGAATGATAACCTGCTGGACTACAAACTCTCCACCTTTATGGATCATCCGCATCTGGAAGCGGAGTTTGTGGAAAACTACGAACCGACCTCTGCATTCGGCGCCAAGGCGCTGGGCGAACCGCCGGTTTGCTCGCCGGCTCCCGCGATCCGCAATGCGATTCTGCAGGCAACGGGCGTCGCCGTCAATGATGCGCCGGTCAATCCGCACCGGATGTTTGACGCCTTTACCGAAGCTGGCCTGATTTAAGGAGGACACGCCAAATGTATGATCTGAATCAAGTTTACGAAGCAAATTCTGTGGAAGAGGCCGTAGCCCTGCGCCAGGCGCATCCGGAAGCCCAGATCATCGCGGGCGGCAGTGACGTGCTGGTCCAGGTCCGTTCGGGCCGCCGGGCGGGCAAGTCCCTGATCTCCATTTACGGGATCGACGCGATGCGCGGCGTCAGCATGGACGACGAGGAGAATATCCGCATCGGCTCGCTGACCTCCTTCTCCCACATCACCCATGACCCGATCATCCAGAAGTACATCAACGTCCTGGGCGAAGCGGTCGATATGGTCGGCGGCCCCCAGATCCGCAACATCGGGACGATCGGCGGCAACACCTGCAACGGCGTCACCTCCGCAGACTCCGCTTCGACCCTGCAGGCGTGGGACGCCATTGTCGAGCTGACAGGCGCGAACGGCGTGCGCCGGGTGCCCATCCAGAAGTTTTATATCAAGGCCGGTCAGGTCGATATCAAGCCCGATGAGATCCAGACGGCCATCCTGATCCCCAAGGAAAGCTACGAAAACTGCTTCGGCAACTATTTCAAATATGCCATGCGTAACGCCATGGATATTGCGACGACAGGCTGTTCTGTCAACGTCCGGCTGTCGGCGGACAAGAAGACGATGGAGCGTGTGCGCATCGGCTTCGGCGTTGCGGGCCCGGTACCGATGCGGGCAGTGAAGGCAGAGGCCGGTGCGGCGGGCAAGCCCGTCACCATGGCTGCAGTGGAAGAGATCGCGGCTTCCGTCCTGGAGGATATCAACCCGCGTGATAGCTGGCGTGCGTCCAAGGCGCTGCGGCAGCATATCGCCGTCGAACTGACCAAGCGTTGTCTGATTAGATCCATTGAACTGGCAGGAGGGGTTTTGTAATGGCGGAGAGACAGTATAAACTGGTAAAATGCAACATTAACGGCAAAGACGTCGCCACGATGGTCGATGTCCGGGCATCCCTGACCGACATGCTCCGCAATAACTATCATCTGACCTCTGTCAAGAAGGGCTGTGAGGTCGGCGAATGCGGCGCGTGTGGCGTCCTGATCGACGGGGAGGCATTCAACTCCTGCATCTATATGGCCATTTGGGCTGAGGGCAAGAAGATCATCACCCTGGAAGGTCTGACGGGCCCCAACGGGGAGCTGAGCGATATCCAGCAGGCCTTTGTCGATGAGACGGCCATCCAGTGCGGCTTCTGCAGCCCCGGCTTTATCATGACCTCGTATGAGATCCTGGAGTCGGGCAAGGAGTATACGGACGATGAGCTGCGCAAGCTTCTGTCTGGCCACCTGTGCCGCTGCACCGGGTATGAGAATATCCTCCGGGCTGTCCGCAAGACGATGTACAAGCGTCTGGGCAAGCCGGTCCCGGAAAACTGATCTTATCACAAGTATAATTTAATGCACGTGGCGCAGCAGCGCTGCAGAAATACCGCAGCCGGACGTCTTCCCTTCTGGAAGGCGTCCGGCTGCGGTGTATTTTTGGGGAGATGGCCGGGAGCGAATGGTTTGCGGGGGCAGCTCAGTGGTGGAACAGGCGGCGGCCGGTGAAGGCCATGACGATGCCGTAGCGGTCCGCTGTCTCGATGACCTGCTCGTCGCGCAGACTGCCGCCGGGCTGGACAATATAGCTTGCCCCGCTCTTGCGGGCCCGCTCGACATTATCGCCGAAGGGGAAGAAGGCGTCGCTGCCGCAGGTCACGCCGCAGAGCTTCTGGAGCCACGCCTGCCGGACTTCAGGGGCCAGCGGGTCCGGCCGTTGCCAGAAGACTGTCTGCCAAGCGCCGTCTCGCAGAATGTCGTCATACTCCGGGGAGAGATAGACGTCGATGGCGTTATCCCGCGCCGGGCGTTTGAGATCGGGCAGGAAGGGCAGGGAGAGGACCTGCAGCTGCTGCCGGAGCCACCAGCGGTCGGCCTTATCCGCCGCCAGCCGGGTGCAATGGATCCGGCTCTGCTGCCCGGCCCCAATGCCGATGGCCTGGCCGTTTTTGACAAAGCAGACGGAGTTGGACTGGGTGTATTTCAGGATGATTTGGGCTGTGACCATATCCAGCGCCGCGCTTTGGGGCAGTGTTTTGTTCTGCGTCACGCAGTCGCTTTGGGTGGGCATTGCAATGGGCGCGCTGTTGCGGGCCTGGGTGAAGGTGAGACCGAAGACGTCCCGCTGCTCCGTCGGGCCCGGGGTATAGTCGGGGTCCATGGCGAGGATCGTATAGCGGCCGCCTTTTTTTGTTTTCAAAAGCTCCAGTGCCTCTGGCGTATAGCCCGGCGCGATGATGCCGTCGGAAACCTCGTCCTTCAAATACTGGGCAGTGGCTTCGTCGCAGGGGGCCGACAGCGCGGCCCAGTCGCCGTAGGAGCTCAGCCGGTCCGCACCGCGGGCGCGGATATAGGCGCAGGCCAGCGGCGTCAATGCCGCATCGGGACGGACGAAGTACAGGGCCCGCTCCGTCTCCGTCAGCGGCAGCCCAATGGCCGCTCCGGCAGGGGAGACGTGCTTGAACGACGCCGCGGCAGGCAGGCCGGTGGCCGCGTGCAGCTCCCGGACGAGCTGCCAGCTATGGAGCGCGTCGAGCAGGTTGATATAACCCGGGCGGCCATTTAGGACCGTAAAGGGTAGGGGACCGTCTGCCCGGCTAAGCAGTGCCGGGGTCTGATTGGGGTTGCAACCGTATTTTAATTCGAATTGTTCCATGATGATGCTCCATGAAGGTTCTCCAGGCAGCTGGTAAACTGCCCGGTGGCAAGATCGGTATAACGGACACAGAGGGAAATGCGATAGTCCCGGGGCAGGGCGTCCCAGAGGGACTTGCAAAGCGCTGCGGGGTCCGCAGGGATGGCAAGGGGCCGGGGCGCGCCGATAAACGGCGGCAGCGGCGTGCCGTTTTGCTGATACGTATGCAGGAGATGCCCCTGACCAGGGACTGGGGCAAAGTGCCAGTACCGGCGCAGGCAGCTGCCGTCGCATCCGGCCCGGCGCACGATGCTAAGGTCGATGCCGTCGCGGGCCAGCAGCGCGCTGATGCGGGGGGTGTAATGCGGCGCGTCGGGCTCAAAGCGGCGGGTGTCCAGGGCCTGGCGGAACGAATAACCTGCTTGGAGGGCTTCGAAAATCGTCTCTGTCTGGTCGCCGTTTGTGACGATCAGGCGATCCGCCAGCGCCCGCACTGGGGTGTAGAATACCAGCGACGGGTCTTCGACCTTGCTGGGGTCTGCAAATTCGATGCGCAAGCTGGCGCCATCCTCCCGTAGGCGACGGTTGCGGCTGTTTTCGCTGCGCCCGGTGAGAAAATAGGCGAAGACGGCGCGGCCGTCCGGCGCGGTCCCGGCCAGAATGCCCCGGCCGGGGTACGTATTTTGTTGCAGCTGCTGCAGGGTAGATTCCATAGGAGGCCTCCTGTTCTTGCGAAACTAAAGGGTGATCTCGCGGAGCGGCACTGGGTAAAACGCCTGGCCGTTGAAGAACCAGAGCTCGCGGAAGCCCGCGAATTCTGCCCGCGCCAAGGCGTCGCAATAGCCGCAGGCGACAGCGTCAGCGCTGTGGGCGTCGGCGGTGATGGTGATGCGCGCGCCGCGGCGCTGCAGCTGCTGCAGCAGCCAGAGGGCGGGGTACGGCGTCGTGCGGTAGCCGCGGCTGATGGCGCCGGTATTGATCTCGAAGATCTTCCCGGCGGCGATCAAGGCGTCCATGGCTTCGCTGGCGGCCTTGTGATAGGCCAGGGTGTCGGTATTGACCAGGGGGGCGATCTCGTTGAATTTCGTCAGCTGGTCAAAATGGCCGACGATATCCAGCCGGGGGTCGTCCGCGACCCGCAGCAGTTGGCCGTAATAGGCGGCGCTGTAGGCGTCGCTATCGCCCTGGAAGAGGTCCTGGACGTTGTGCCGGGTGACCTCCACGGCGTCATCCACGCTGACCCAGCGGCCGTCCACGGGAATATGGTGGACAGAGCCGATGACATATTCATAGCCATCGAGGGGGATCTGGGAGACAAGGTCAAATTCCAGCCCGTAATAGAGGGGGATCTGGTCTCGATAGGCAGCCTTCAGGCGCAGGGCCTCCTGCCGGTAGCGGGGCAGGTCCTCCACCTGGACTGTCCAGCCCTGGGGGGTAGGCATGGGGCTGTGGCCGGAGAAGCCGAGGGCGGAGAGCCCTTGGGCAAGCGCACCCTGGACCATCTCCTCCATGGTGGATTTGCCGTCGTCAAACAGCGAGTGGGAATGCAGGCTTTGCAGTTTCATTTTACCATTTTCTCCTGTTTCACTTTGTGGTCGATGACATGGCGGGAGGCCAGCTCCTGGCGCAGGTCAGCAAGGGAGATGCCGGCTTCGGCCATCAGGACCATCACGTGATAGGCAAGGTCGCCGATCTCGTAGATTGTATTGGCCCGGTCGTGATCCTTGGCGGCGATGATGACCTCCGTTGTCTCCTCGCCGACTTTTTTGAGGATCTTATCCAGACCTTTTTCGAAAAGATACGTCGTATAAGAGCCCTCGGGCAGATCGGCCTTGCGGCCCTGGAGCAGCTGCATCAGGCCCTCGTAGGTGAACCCCGCCGGGGCCGGGCCGTCAAAGACGGGGTTGTGGAAGCAGGACTCCGCGCCGGTGTGGCAGGCCGGGCCATCCTTTTGTACCTCGATGACCAGGGCGTCCTGGTCGCAGTCAGCGGTGATGGAGACGATATGCTGCCGGTTGCCGGAGGTCTCGCCCTTGCGCCAGAGCTCTTGGCGGCTGCGGCTCCAGAAGCAGGTGCAGCCCTCGCGCATGGAGATATCCAGGCTTTCCTGGTTCATATAGGCCAGGGTCAGGACCTGCTTGGTGTTCGTATCGACGACGATGGCGGGGATGAGCCCCTTCTCGTCAAATTTCAGCGTGTTTAAATCAAACATGGCGTTCTATCCTCCTGATATTGATGCCGTGGTCGGCCAGGGTGTGCTTCAGTGCAGGGATGGGGACCTCTCCAAAGTGGAAAATAGAGGCGGCAAGCCCAGCGTCGACCCGGGGCAGGGCCTGGAAAAGCTCGACAAAGTCCGCCGCGCAGCCTGCCCCGCCGGAGGCGATGACCGGCACATTGACGGCCTGGCAGACAGCGTCCAGCATAGCAAGGTCAAAGCCCTGCTTGACGCCGTCGGTGTCGATGGAGTTGAGGACGATCTCACCTGCGCCCAGGTCGACGCCCCGGCGGATCCATTCGATGGCGTCCAGCCCCGTGTCCTGGCGGCCGCCGTGGGAAAAGACGTGGAAGGACCCGTCCACCCGCTTTGCGTCTACAGAGAGGACGACGCACTGGTTGCCGTAACGCTCCGCGCCATGGCGGATGAGGTCCGGGTCCCGCAGCGCGCCGGAGTTGACGCTGACCTTGTCTGCGCCGCATTTGAGGACGCGGTCAAAGTCCGCCAGGGTCTGGATGCCGCCGCCGACGGTCAACGGGATGAAGATCGTCTCCGCCACCCGGGTCAAAATGTCTGTAAACAGGGCGCGGCCTTCGACGGTGGCGGTGATGTCATAAAACACCAGCTCGTCTGCGCCGCTTTCCGAGTAGTACTGGGCCAGCTTGACCGG